>WGCQ01000170.1 GCA_015493765.1 Deltaproteobacteria bacterium | reverse complement strand
GTTTTCCCCTTTTTCCAATCCGGCCCGGCCCTTCATTCCTTACAAGATATGTGGGGCGAGGGGGTCGGTACGAGACCCCTTGCGGGCGACACCGCCCCCGAGCCACTGTGACAAACTTATGCCTGTTTCATGCATCCCTGCCTGCCGGGCCCAAACCCTGATATGCATCGCATATCAAAAACGCTATAAATGCGCCGCTATAAGCACCAGATTTACCCTAATCCCCCTGTACAGGCGTTTTATCAGAATTGATGATTTTGGCCTGGAGTTTTGCAATAGTTTGATAAACAACGAGTTCTAAAAATAACCTCACATCGAAGATCCCTCGGTCATTGACTTGATGTGGATTTTCGCGTACAAATTAGTCTGTGTGGGTTCTAAGTTTCATTGTAGTGGCGATGGTATTATTTCCCTTTCAGGCCTTTGCATTTGGGCCTGTAACCCACTTTGAACTGGCCTGGGAGGTAGCCCATACCCTGCAAAATTCCATAGGTCTGCTTTCCGTTCCCCTGTCCGCCCTGCTAACGGAATTCCTGCTGGGCAACGTGGTGCCTGACAACGTGCTTGCAAAGAACCTGGCCAGTACACCCAGGCATTCGCATAACTGGGCAAACGCCTTTGATTTGCTGGACAGTGCATTGAACGACCGGGAAAGGGCCGTGGCACTGGGTTACCTGTGCCACCTTGCGGCAGACGTGGTAGCGCACAACCTCTATGTGCCGGCCCTGTGCCTCATGAAATACGATTCAAGTGCGGGCCATGTCCGGTGGGAGGTCAGGATGGACCGGATGATGTTAAAACACCCCGACGAGTACCAGGCGCTGTCCCACAGGGACGTGTACTTCAAATACGATTACTTCCTGGACCGTATCATACGTGGCACTATTGTCCGTGGTCGTATGAACAACCGGATCAGCCGACGTGTATTCAGTGTTGCCGGCTCGCTGGCACAACCCAGGTCCAGGAATCGTCCCCCGAGACGGCAAAATCAGCCGCCCATCGAGGTCGTGGACCTCAGCCAGAAACTGGCCTTGAATGCCATCCATTCCTTGTTGACGGACTTCAAGGCCTCACCGGTAGTAAGGCTGGACCCAAGGGGTAAGGATGTCGCACGGTTTGCAAAAAAACAACGCAAATTGCTGCAACAGGCCTTGCGTGCGGATGAAATTCCGAAACAGGAACTGGATGAACAGGCCTTACGTATGGCACTGGAAATCATCCGCTCCTTGAGTGACGCAATACCAGGGCAATGAACCACAGAATCGAAACAGGCATTCTTGCAAGGGGCGGACGGTGCGCTTCCGTATTGCTGGCGCCGGTACCCTACCCGGTGGCACATGGGTCCCTGGGTTTTCATGCGGCCTACAGGGGATTAAACAGCAATGACTGTTATTGCGAACGCGCGGTACTGGATTCCGTCCCGGCCAGGTCCATTGAAACGGGCCGCGTGTTGTCGGACTTTGACGTGATTTTTGTGACCCTGGCATGGGAACTGGAGGTCATAGCCCTGATAAGGACATTGCAGGCGTCGGGCATTGAAGTGGACAGGCAGGTACGCGACCTCACATCCCCACTGGTCATTGCTGGCGGCCCATTGACCTTTTCGAATCCGCATTGCCTGTATCCGATTGCAGACGCGATCTTCGTGGGCGAGGCGGATGATGCATTTGGGCAAATCACCAAAGTGCTTTCACATGCCCGGGACCGTGACCATGCCTTACAAAGCCTTGCGCAAATCCCTGGTATGTGGGTGCCTGCATACACCACGGACTGCCCACCCTTAAGCGTGATTCCCAGGGGATTCATGCCGCAACACACCCAGGTCATCACCAATGACACGACCTTTGGCGGCGCTTTCCTGGTGGAGGTCGGGCGGGGTTGTATCCGCAGGTGCGATTACTGCGTGGTCAGTGGTGTACGCGTGATGCCCCGTTTTGTGCACCCAAAACAGGTGCTTGATGTGATACCTGACAACATCAGGCATGTCGGGCTGATTGCACCGGCTGTTTCCTATCACCCGCACCTGGCCAACATCCTGGAGCCCCTGGTGAATTCCGGCGTCCTGGTCACCGTATCATCGGTAGCGGCGGATGGTATCGACGACCGATCCCTGGACCTGCTGGCAAAAGGCGGACTCACCAGTATCACTACGGCCGCTGACGGTGCATCCGAAAGGCTCAGAAGGACGGTGAATCGTCGCCTTACAAACCAGCACCTGCTGGATTTTGCGAGGCGTTGTTCACGCGCAGGCATCCGCAGGGTAAAACTCTACCTGATAGTCGGGCTCCCCACGGAAACGGATGATGACCTTGGGGAATTCGCCGAACTGGCCGCCGGAATGGCATCCTGCGTATCACTTACCGTGTCGGCAGGGCCATTGATTCCCAAGAAACACACGGCGTTGGCCCAGGCTGAATTCATAGGCAAAGCAGCGATAAGGAAAAAATATCGCAAACTGCGTAAGGTTTTGCCCAAACAAGTAAAATTGAGCCTGGCATCCATAACACAGGCACAAGAGGAGGCCAGGTTGGCGTCACTTGTGTTGCCGGACTTAAGTCAATTAATGACGGACTCGTAAAAAGTCCGATTTTGGCCATTTTTGTTCCTCATAACCTTTTGATTTTATCAGATGTGGGTTTGCCGGTTTTGATTGATTACGAGTCCATCAAATTTAGTCAGGTAATTTGGGATAAACTTGATCCCTTCAGAAATATCTGTCAGAATATGATATGACGTCTTCCTGGCGCGGGGGAAAAAATGGCGGACATGACACTGAAGGATGACCTGAAAGGGGCATCTGCTAACAAACAACAGGCAAAGGACGCTAAAACCGATGCCAAACAGGTGCCGAGGGTTGCAAAAACAGGCGGAAAGTCCGCAAAGAACGTTCCTAAAAAGCCGACACCGGAACAAAACGCGTATGAAAAATTATTGGGCCAGTTTGTGGGTGGAAAACTGTACGGCATAGTGAACAAGGAATTGTCCAGGGACAAAGTGCTGGAGTACGCGGACCAGGCGGTTCTGTCCCTGATGAAGGTCATGGAAAGTGAGGCGGGCAAGGCTGCGGACAAGTCCGGCATGTCAGCCGACGACAAGCAGGGGGCCAAGGCCTTTGCCGGGGCGCTTGGGTCATTACTGCACGAAAAGGCCGCCGCATTGCTGAATACCCCTGCGGGCAAACGGTTTGCATCAAAGGTATCAAAATATACCAAAACGCACCCGGTGGAGGTCCTGTCCCTGGTGCTGGCCGCTGCTGCTGTGGCCGTGGCGTCCAATGCAAGTCTGCCGGCGTTGAATGTGAAACAGAAAGTGGGCCATGGCCTGTCCGTCAGCGCCCAGGCCAAACTGGGCAAGGTCAGGGATATTGCGCTGGAGGCGGCAAAATTGCAGTTGGCCTACCAAAAGGGCCTGCTGGAGGTAAAGGCCGGGGTACAGGGCAATAAAAAGGGCCTTGGTGATAAGCACGTGGAAGTACGCTACGGAACCAAGCGCAACTGGGTGCACACTATGGCCGATATCGATGCCAAGGGCGTGTTAACGGCGAGCCTGGGTGGTGGTTACGGAATCACGAAAAATACCGAGGTAAAAGCGGATGTGACTGAAAAGGCACACAAGATCGACCATGCCGATGCCCGGGTGGAGTACAAGGGTAAACACTATGACCTGGCGAGCGCCTTGTCATATTCCCCGAAAAATGACCAGGTACGCCTGGACATGGGTATGAAAAAGGGTAAAAAACTGGATATATCCGCCTACTATGCACGGGCCAGCAGGAATGGTAAAACCGCCGAAACCTATGGAGGGGCTGCCAAGTTCAGTATCGATGACCTGAAGATTGCCCTGGACGGCCAGTTTCAAACGGACAGCAGGGTTGGCTCCGGTTCGGTGAAGGTGAAAAAAGGTCGCATGGAGGCCGGTGCAGGAGCCACCTATGACGGCAGGCTGGGGGAATTAACGCATTATTATGCATATTTCGGGTTCAAGGACCCGAAGACGTTCGAGGAATACCTGGTTCGCTACAAACACGACAAATACCCCGATTATTCGATGGACGAATTCAGCCTGAAACTGCAACACGCAATACACGGGCTGGTCGGTACGGTACAGGCGGACACACGCATGAAAAACGGTGATTTGAACTCGGGTTCTGTTTCCGGCAGGTTGGCCTACAAGGTAAACAAGGATATTGCCGTGTTCGGCGGGGTGGCCCAGGGATTTGGCCCCGAGCGGCAACACGGAACAATGCCTTTTGTGGGCGTTGAGGTAAAAAAAGTCCCCGTATGGGTGGGTTACGATACGAATTCCAAGGGCGTAGCAGTTGGTTTCACATTCAGGTTCTGATTGTGGCACATATCGCAAGGTGGATTGTTTCCGTAATGATGTTTGCGTTGGTATCAATGCCTGTGGGATGTAGAAAAAATGCAGGGTGTCGGGGACTGGAGCACCGGGTGTGCCGGGCCGGATGGCAGGCGGCTTGTACGGGGCTAAAGACGTGGCGCAGTGGACACCATAAAAAGGCCGGAGAATTTTGTAACTATATGAACAGATTGCTGAATACGGGGGTCAGGAGGCAGTGGTAATGGAGCAAAATCCTCCGGTTACGGATGGAAAATCAAACATAAAACTCGTTAAATTCGGACGTTACCTGTTGTTGGAGCAGATCGGCCAGGGTGGCATGGCCGATATATACAAGGCAATCGTAGGCGGGGTTGCCAATTTTACCAAGGTGGTTGTCATCAAAAAAATACACCTGCGTCTTTCGAGTGACCCGGTCTTTGTGGAGATGTTCGTCCGCGAAGCAAACATGGTGGCCTCATTACAGCACTCCAACATCGTTCAGGTATTCGAACTGGGCGAGGCCGACGGCCAGCAGTACATCGCCATGGAGTACATTCACGGGCGGGACCTTCGGCGCATCATGGCCAGGGCCAACAAGATGGGCGTAAAAGTCCCGCTGGAGGTGGCGCTGCGCGTGGTATCAGAGGTGGCAAAGGCACTGTGGTTTGCATATAACGCCAAGGACCCCTATGGTAAGCCCATGAAGATCATCCACCGGGATGTGTCCCCAAGCAATGTCATGGTGTCTTTTGCGGGTGAAGTAAAAATTATGGACTTTGGGGTGGCAAAGGCTGCTACCTACAAGGAAAAGGAAACCGGACGATTGAGTGGTAAACTGGGTTATATGTCACCCGAGCAGATCAAGGGTAAGCCAGTTGACCATCGCTCGGATATATTCAGCCTGGGCATAATCCTGTTCGAACTATTGACCCTTCACCGTTTGTTTGCCGGTAAGTCCGACCTCAGGACCGTTATGAATGTCCAAAAGGCGGATATCGACTCGAAATTGAAACAACACCCTGAGATTCCCAATGAGGTACAGGACATTTTAAGGCGATTCCTGGCAAAAGACCCGGATGACAGGTATCAGACCGCCCAGGAGGTGATAGCAGATATCAAGGCCTATACAAGCAAGGCAGGCCTGCCGCAGGATACGAATATTATTTCCGGTTTCGTGCGCAAACTGTTTGCAGAGGAAAGCCAGGAAGAAATCCTGCCCGAAGGCCTGACTGCTGAAATAATCAAAAAGATCGAGGCGGCCAAGGCGGAGGAATCCAGGACAACCCAGGTCCGGCAATTAGTCGAAAAACCGGCATCCCAAACCACAAATCCGAAGGAGGACTCCGAATCCGGATACGAAGCAACCAGTTCGCATTCGACCAGGCCTGGAACTGAAATGCCCTGGGCCACCAATACGGCCAGCAAACCGGCCCCGGAGGGCACGGCACATTTCCTGGAAACCTCCACCTTCAAGTTAAAGACCAGGAATGACAAGACCTTTGGCCCCATATCCTATGAGCAGTTGCTTACCATGATCCAGGCAGGCTCCGTGTCCCAGGATGAAATGTGCTCGGTAAATAACGGGGCGTGGATCAAACTGGGCAATATTCGGCCGTTGCGCAGTAAGTTCGTTACCGGGTCCGAGCAGGAGGGTGAAGTCACGTACAAGGGGCATTTTAATAGGTTCGCTTTCCCGCGCATTCTGTACAAAATTCTGACAAAAGGGCCGACCAAAGGCCGGCTGGTTGTAAAAAATATGGGTGTTCAAAAGGAGCTGGATTTCAAACAGGGACATATCCGGGTAATCAAGTCCAATATCAAAAAGGAGCTCTTGGGCAATTACCTGCTAAGCCACGGTATAATTTCACTTGAGGACCTGCAGAAGGCTGTGGAACTTGCCACTGAAAAACGACTGATGCTGGGGGATGCGTTGATTCGCCTGGGCATGATCCAGCCCCACGAGATGGTGGAACACCTGCAGGGCCAGATGAAGGCCAAGTTTATGGAACTGTTTACATGGACGGACGGGCAGTTCAGTTTCATCGAGAATGTGGAGCCGCGGCACCAGGCGGTCCAGTTGGACCTGGACCCGGTTACAAGTATGATGGAGGCCGTCAGAAAACTGTTTACGCTTGATGAATTATCGCGGATTATTGGGCCCTACCTGAACACACCACTTGAAAAAGAGGCAAATCCAAAATGGAAACTCGATTCCTTGAGCCTGACGGCCAGGGAATTGCGTGCGGCACACCTGTTAGGTATCAACAAGATACCCCAGAAGGCGCTCGAGGCAACGGTTGGGCCGTACGACTGGAGGCTAATCGTATATCGCATCACGTTTATGCTGGTTCAGTTGGGGTTTTACAGGTTTGGACAGGCATCAAACCAACCGGAGTGACGATTTGCGGTCCATGCTGAATGGGCTGGACGTCCGGGTTACGGCACAGGCGTTATCCGTGTTATCACGGTTCATGGAGCAAATCGTAAAGTGGAATGACAGGGTACACCTGATTTCCAGAAAAGCCGATGTCCAGCGTGAAGTATTGAAACAGGTCATGGATTCCCTGGCCCTTCTGAGGCTGGACCTTGGGCAGGATTCCGTTATCATGGATGTGGGTGCCGGGGTCGGGTTGCCCGGAACCCCCTTGGCCGCGGCCAGGCCCGACTTCAGGGTCCGGCTTATCGACTCGAGCGAACGTATTTGTACACTGGCAAGGCGTATGGTGCACGTATTGGGCTTGCAAAACGTGAACATTTTTCAGATGAATTTCCCTGTGGGAATGCAGGATGCGACACATGATGTGGACGTTTTCGTATCCAAGGCGTTTCGTGCGCCACAGGAATGGCTGAATGACATGGCCAAACTTGCCAAGCCGGGTCAGAAGGTGGTGGTGATGACCTCATCGGGCCGTGAGATGGCACTTCCTGCCGGCATGGTGATTCGCCAGGAGGACGAATTCGTGTTGCCTGGTACCGGCATATATCGACGAAACCTGCTGGTGCAGATGGTATAATTCGGGTACAGCGGTGGATACCCCGACATCGCCCGACTGTCGAATTTAGTCAGGTAATTGGGGACCCAAAATATCATTTGACATGGAAAAACGGTTTCAGTAGAATGTGGAGGATGTGTTGCGATTGGTTTTGTTCCAATAGGGAACAAGTGTAACTGAATTACTATGGAGGTTGTAATGAAAACAAGGTATCTGAGGCTGGTAATGGGTGCTCTTATGACACTTACGCTGCTGGCAATAGGATGCGGTGGTACCGAGGTCAAGCAGACCGAAATAAATCCGCCGAAATGGTTTGATAATCCTATCAAGGGGTGCGCGGCTGGCAGCCAAAAGATTCGGAACATGGTTGGGTTTGCCAGGGATACGGCAATCACGAATGCCAGGACGAACCTGGCCAAGGCATTGAAGACCCACATCCAGTCCATGCTGAAGTCCTACAAGGCAGAAGGCGAGGCCGACTCCAAGGACTTTTCCGAGGAATTAACCACCAAGGTAACCAGGGAACTGGTGGAAAAGACCCTGGTCGGTACACAGGTGGTCAAAACGGAACGCCGCGGTGACCAGTACTATGCGCTGGTATGCCTGGACCCTGAAACCTTTGCCGATGCATTCGATCGCATGAACAGGCTTTCCCAGAAGGAACGGGCGGCATTGAAGGCCCGTGCCAAGGCCGAATTCAAGGACATGGACGTGCAGCTAAAGAAACTGCGCGAGCGGGAAGACTGAACCATCCACTCAAATACAAATCCATAAATGGACATCAAAAGACTTTCAATCCCTATCTTTCAAGGGGGCTTATTGTGCCTGATTGCCTTGGGTTGCAGTAGCACAAAAAAATACGTGCCTGTTAGTGGAGTGAGCGTACCCCAAAACGCACCACTCACGTCCTATGGAAGCCCTTTTGACTCGTTCGGCAGGCTTACGGCCTGGCCCAGGGACCCGGCCCTGGAAAAAGTGGACCTGTCCGTGCATGACAGCAAGTTACCCGTTCCCGTAAAGGGCCAAAAAACCGTCTTCTATCGGCTCATGGGACGCCTGATCGGCGGTAAACTGAAAATCGATGTCCATCAAATCATGCCGGCAGCACTGCTCGCGTTAATCGAGTGGCCTGACCGGGCCGTGTGCCCTGGCCGCCCCCGGGGAGAGGCAATATTGCCTGGTAACACGCCCATAGAATTTGTGTTCTGGAGGGCAGTGGACGACATGTTCCTGCAGGGGCCGCTGCTGGGCAAGGAGATCGCTGACAACGGGCAGCCCGGTAAGACATCCTACGACCTGCAGACCCAAAAAAAGGCATACAGGGGGCGCAGGTTCGGGGAGTGGGTGGAAACGACCCGTGAACTCATGACATTCCGTATTGGCAAAGGATTCGAGTGCCAGTCCCAAAAAAGGACATTCAAACTGGTCCGGGGTGCCTTGAATACACCTGACCTCAGGTGGAGCCAGGCGGACAGCCTGGATATCGTACGGTCCAGGGGTGACGTGATGGCGGAAATGTACGGGGAGGGCGGCACGGATGCCGCCACCTACACGCTGAAGATGCATATAGGCATGGACATCGACGCCCTGTACGGAAACGGCCAGACCTATGACTGGGTATTACGATGTCGTTCGGACAGGCCCATATTTGCGGCCAGGGTTGGGGGCGTGTGCTTTACGCTCCACACGGGTGACGGTGCGACGTGGGTTGGAACCGCTTGCCCGTGTAACAGCAGGTAAAACCGCCCATCTTGCGTGGGCCGGCCCATTTCACCCAAGCCGCCGCCCACACAGGGTTGGCCTTTTTGACCGGACGGTTACCTACTCGCCAATAAGCTTGACCAGCACACGCTTTGGCCTGCGCCCGTCGAATTCGCCGTAAAAGATCTGTTCCCAGGGGCCAAAATCCAGTTTACCATTCGTGATGGCCACCACCACTTCACGACCCATCACCTGGCGTTTTATGTGCGCGTCCCCGTTGTCTTCGCCCGTACGATTATGTTGATAGTTCGACAAGGGCTCGTGTGGCACCAGGCCTTCCAGAAATGCCTCGAAATCGTGCAACAGCCCTGGTTCGTCATCATTGATAAACACGCTGGCCGTGATGTGCATGGGGCTGACCAGGCACAGGCCCTCCCGGATGCCGCTGTCCTTGACACACTCTTCAACCATGGGGGTAATATTCAAAAAACCGCGACGGGAAGGGATGTTGAACGTAAAAGTCTTTCTGTATGAACGCATAGGCACCTCCTTGCAATTATTTGTTTTTTTTGATGTGTTTACGGTAAAATTGCCTGACAACCGGGAAATACACCGGCAATTTTACCGCCCTTCGGACAATGGCTTCCAATGATACAAGCGGGTTGGGTGATATTGCCAGGTTCTTTATTCGTACGCGTATGGAACACGCCAACTGTGCCTGGCCGTGGGCCTCCCCAAGCATATTCGAATGAATCCTGCGTAGGACCACGAGTTCAGGCAGGTTGTATGCCTTTGCGCGACGGAGCAGCCGAAACCACAAGTCATAGTCCTGTGCATACCTGAAAGACTCGTCATACCCGCCCAGGTCCAACACGAGCTGCCTGCGAAACATGACAGATGGATGCACAATGGGATTGTCCCGGGGCAGGGCATTGAGGATTTCCCTGTGGGTGACCGGCAGCGCAAGCACCTTCAGGCCGGTGTCCGTATTTAATAGCACCTGCCCGCCCACCATGCCGTAATCCGGGTGTGCCTGTAAAAAATCCATTTGTTTCTGCAGTCTTCCGGTCAGGCACTCATCATCCGCATCGATGCGTGCAACCAACGGTGCCCTGCACAACCACAGACCCTGGTTCAATGACCTGGTAAGCCCCATGTTGGGATGCCTGAATACCCGGACGCGATGGTCCTTTTGGGCCAGGTCTTGCAGCACGTCGAAGGTATTATCCGTGGAGCCGTCGTCAATGGCAACCACCTCGATCCGTGTAACGGATTGCCGCAGGCAGGAATGAATGGCCCGGGCCACCGTAGCCCCGGCATTGTATGCGGACAACAGTACGCTGATCAGAGGTTTTTCCATTTATCATCCATGAAAAAACGGGCGAGTTTACCTGTTCGGGCCGAAAGGTGCGTATATCCGGCCAGTATGCGGCGTGCCATGGGGTCGCCAGCCATGGACAGGCCTATGGCACAGGCAAAGCGCAACGGGTCCTTTTGCCTTTTCACGCACCTGCGCAGAACGTCGCATTCCCTGCCCCTGCATACCATGCCCACAACCTGTGCGGCACGTCCCCTCACCACAGGGTCCGATTGGGGCACCTTGAAAAAGGAACCTGCCTGCTCCAGCAATTCCCGCCTGAGCCTGGGGTCTGCTTTGCAAAGTGCCCTGACCTGTCGTGCCATTCTCAGGCGATCCACTGCCCTGGATGCAACCAGCAACCCGGTACACATGTCAAACCTGCACAGGCCGGTTGGGCAATCACTGTTACGGACACATTTTTTCCCGGCGATCAACAGGTCCTGTGCATTGATACGGGTGTTGACCTGCTTTTTGCATGAAATCAAGGTAATGGCAATTACAAACCAGGTGGCCAACCTCATTTCAATGCCTCAACGGAAACAGGTGAAGCCTGGGTTTGACCTTGAACACGCGGTAGTCCAGGCCTTTATCAGAGGATAATGGCAGGCTCAGCAGAAGCGCGGTCTTTTCCCCCATTTTGCCGACACGACAGATCGCTGTCAGGTTACCGCCCCTGTTCCGTAGTTCAAATTGTAAATTTCCGTTTGCCGTTGTCCGCCATTTTGCCACGTGCAGCCCCAGGCCGAGTTGCCGCCTGTTTTTATACGCCAGTTTAACCCTTTTAATGACCTGTTGAAATTTAAGCCCTACCACAAAACGGTACTGAACGGCATTCGATATTTTTTGTTCACTGATCACCTCCGGAAACAAGTCCTTTACCGCCTGCCTGGCGTCATCCAGCCCTCCGGCCATGGTCACGGTAGCAGATAAAACAATCGCACTCAACACCAGCAAATATTTACCCATTTCAAGCCTCCTGAACCACGAAAGCAATCACATTGTACATGCTGCATAATACCTTGACAAGTGGGCATTTTCCCAAATTACCTGACTAAATTCGGCAGTCGTACGCCGCAAGCGGCTAACCTACTTTGTTGTTTGCACCCATGTATGCTCAATGCGGCATTCCCAAATTACCTGACTAAATTCGGAAAAATCCTTTGCAAATCCGTAAGCATGAGACTACAATCTGACGGTGGTTCAGGTTGTGTTTACAGTGTGGTGTCGATTTGGCTAACGGTTGAGACAGGCATCCATGAAGGAGGTTTTATGGCTAAGGATTCCACTAAAGAACAAACAGTGAATTATGAAAAACTAACCGGTCCGAACCGGTTTTACAGGGCAACCAGGATACCCTTCAAGGAATTCGGGGACCTGGATGTGCTGCTGGAGGTTTCCGGACCTGATGGCCCGGTTGCAGGTGGTAATCCGCAAAACCTCAGTGCCACGGGATTGATGGCGGCCTTCCCTCGGGGTGATGCCTTGCACAAAGATGACCAGGTGACCATGCAATTGAGGCTTGGCACCTACCTTGTGTACAAAGGCAAGGCTGTTGTCAGGCGTGTGGAGCCAAACGGCAACGGGATTCACGTGGGTATCGAGTTTTTGGACGGCCTGGTGAATCCGGACGATGTGCGAAAGGCGGGCAAACTCTTGTCCAGAGTCAGCGAGGTGGTAAAGGACGTATCGGGTTGGAAGCCGGAATACGAGGAAACGGACGATACCTTGCAGTACATGGCCCTGCTCACGGAGTTCCGGGCATTCATGGTGGCTGCGAAGCGGATACTAAACAAGTTCGAGGAGGAAATGGGTGGCCACCTGGACCTTCAAACCCCGGGATTCAAGGAAATGTTCGACATACTGGTCCGCAATTTGACCCCAATATACGAGGATTACCTGGAACGATTTGACCCTGTACGCAGGCGACTGGGGCCTGATGAGGATGAGGCCATGAAACGAATGGCACACCTGGCCATACACGACCTGATCCTGGAGGCGCCTTACTTCTGGCGTTCCCTGTACAAACCCAGGGGTTATCCGGGTGACTACAAGTTGATGGGCCACCTGTACGAAAACCACTGGGAGGGTGACAGCCTGTTCGCAAAATATGAACACTACAGCAGTTGCGTGGCACCGGCGACTACTGCGGTCCGTACGCGCAAGGAACTGGTCAAGGGGATATTGCGCAAAAAATTGCAGGCCTTGGGACCGGACGACCGGTTCAGGTACCTGTCCATTGCCGCAGGGCCGGCGCAGGAGACCTACGAATTGCTGTTGGAACTGGATGAGTCGTCACCCGTAGTGGACATAGCCCTGTACGAGCAGGACGAGGAGGCACTGGAGTTCTCGTACAAGCGAATCATGTCCAGGGTGAAGAAACTGGGCCTGGATGCCAAGGTGAACCTCATGTATTTGCACGATTCCGTGAGGAACCTGATCGGGAAACCCGTCAACGAAAACGTGCTTAGCCGGGTGGGCAAATTCGATGTGATATTTGCGTCAGGACTGTTTGACTATTTGAAGGAAAAATACGCAAAGTCCCTGATCGCCAAGTTTTACCAGTTTTTGAACCCCGGTGGCACCATGGCCATAGGTAACATGGACGGATGGAACCCGAATCGGTGGGTGATGGAGCATCTGCTGGAATGGCCATTGATTTACAGGACCAAGGATGAATTGTATCACCTGGGGGACGACCTGCCTGGTAACCCGGACAGGTCGATTGCCATGGAGGAAACCAGGATCAACAATTACCTGATAATAAACAAGCCATTACATGACAAGTAAAGCATTCAAGTCCAGGTGGGAATCATACCTTGCGGACATCAACCGTCCGGGTATTACCATAGCAGCGGTCTTTATGGCCAGCATTTACCCGTTTTTTTTCATCCTGGATTACTATACCCAGCCGCATACGATCCTTGGTCGCCTGCTGGCCATCCGTTTGTTTATCCTGGTGTACGGACTTATTGGACTGATCGGACCGCATACATCCGGATTCCGTAAGTGGTGGAAGTGGTACGTCAGGGGGATCCCTGTGCTGTCCTCTGCGGGCATAGCATACATGATGGCCCTGAACCAGGGCTTTGATTCGCCGTATTTCATGGGGATACTGCTGGTCATACTGGGCTACAGTATCCTCCTGGTCATGCCGACCCTGGACAACATCGTGATCAATACGGTGATCATGCTGGATTTCATCCTGTCCAACGCCGCTTACATACCGCAAACACCGTTGACCCATATCCTGGTGCCCGCATTTTTTATCTTTTTCGCCCTGGTGATGGTGAGTGTGGGCGAAGTCCATAACTACAGGCAGGCGTACAAGTTGTTCAAGCAGCGTTACGCACTGGAACAGGTCCAGGCAGACCTGGAGAGGACAAATCAACAGCTCCAGGAGATGGACAAGGCCAAGACCCATTTCTTTTCCAACATCACCCATGAATTCAAGACCCCGTTGTCCCTGATCCTGCTGCCGCTGGATATAATGGCAAATGACAAGGCTGTTGCGGACAAGTACGGTTACCAATTGGACGTGATACGCAAAAACGGATTGAAACTGCTGAAGTTGGTAAATTCGATCCTGGACCTGATCAAACTCGACCAGACTCGTCTGAAGTTGCATTGCAGGGTATTTGATCTCGGAAAGTTGATAGGAGATATTGTAAATGACATCCGGGATATGGCACGGATTAAATCCATACAGTTGGAATCCCGGATATCACCCGGGGATTATCGCGTCACAGGGGACCCGGACATGTTGGAAAGGATGCTGGTTAACCTGTTGTCCAACGCGTTGAAGTTTACACCGGCCCATGGACGTATCGATGTCTTATTGAGCCGCAAGGGGGACGAAGTGCAAATCACCGTATCCGATACCGGAATTGGTATCCCAGCGGATAAGGTGAACAGGATATTCGACCGTTTCTATCAGGTGGACGGGGATTTGACGCGCAGGCACGGTGGCACTGGTATAGGCCTGTCCCTGGTAAAGGAAATCGTGACCCTTCACCAGGGACATATTAACGTACACAGCAAAGTGGGTGAAGGAACAAGTTTTCACATTGTATTTCCCGTGGGGGGGCAGGTCGAAACCACACAGCAGTCCGAACAGGACAGGGACGAATTGCTGCCGGATGTTTACAAGGACCGTGAGTACCGTTACATCGAAATAAGGGATGCGATAGAGCGAAGGGTGGTCCAACGTGCTGCCCTGAATTCGGGTCCCAGGGTACTGATAGTGGACGACAATCCGGATATTATCAGACTGGTGGCACTGATACTGGGCAAGGATTTTGTGGTGATTTCGGCCACGCATCCTCGGAAAGGGCTCGAACTGGCAAAAAAATTCCATCCGGACCTGGTAATTACCGACCTGATGATGCCGGATATGAGTGGATTCGAATTTGTTGAGCAACTGCGAAAGATGCCGGGTATGGACATGATACCCGTGGTTATGTTGACCGCAAAATCGGAGGTTGCAACCAAGGTGGAAGGGCACGAACACGGCGTGGACTATTTCCTGGAAAAGCCCTTCTCGGTTGACGAACTGTTGGCCATTATCAATAACTTACTGCACAAGACCGAACACCAGGTGGATGCCTTGATGGACAACAGCCTTGAGTCACTGGCCACCATAGCCGGGGGACTGGCGCATGAGATCAACAATCCGTTGAATTACATCAAAACCGCGGTGGAACAAATCAGGGAGGACCTTGCCGGGGATGGCGAACAGGACGTGCAGCGTTCGATCAGGCTGGCCGAACTGGCATTGAGTGGCGTTAAAAGGATAACCACCGTGGTGGATGTGCTGAAGTCATACGCACTGGCAGGCATCAGCACTAAACCCGTTGCGTACAACCTGTTTGATGCAGTGCGTGCCACGGTGGCACTGGTAAAGCCTGCCATTGGCAAACAATGCGACGTGCAACTGCGCCTTTCAGGACAGGCCGTTATCCGGTGCAGACCCGAAGAGATCAAGCTGCTCTTGTCGAACCTGATTCAGAATGCCATCGAGGCGGTCGAACCGGGAGGCCGCGTGTGGATATACGGCACGGTAGAGGATAAATACGTGCGCCTGGAGGTGGGCGATGACGGGCCTGCCATACCTGCTGAGGTTCAAAAGAACCTGTTTCAACCGTTTTTTAGCACCAAGGGACCGGGCAAAGGCATGGGATTGGGGCTCACCGTAGTGCGACGGGTATCGGCCAGGCTGGGCGCACACATTGAGGTCCGCAGCCCCATAGAAGAGGACAAGGGCACAGCATTTGTGCTGCGTATTCCCAAGTAGAATTCACGGATTCGGACCAGGTTGAGCATGCCAGGTGCACCTGAGCGGCCAAAGTGAGCCACAAAAAGGCACGTAATCAGGGCATTGCGCAACAATCAACGAAGCAGGTGGTTCCCTTGCTGCAACTTGTCCAAGGCCGCAGGCCGTGACAACGAGCCGTCAGGCGAAGTTTCACTGCCGAATTGAGTCAGGTAATTTGGGATATACAGCAGGCATTGTTTTTGGCTCTTCCGGAATTAGCCTGAGTATCAGGCTGCGTCCCGAATTCAGAAACCGTGGCCGAGGCCGTTGACCGTGACGTAGGCCGAGTGGGGCCGGCATCTTGCCGGCCTTGTCCGAGACAGTGTGGACCGTGGTGGTGACGGATGCCGCGGATCGCAGGAGGCCTCGAGGGTGTTACAAAGTCCCCCCTGGGATCGCCGTCTTCCAGCCGGCATCTTGAATTCTCTTTGTGTTTCAAGGCCTTGCAAAATACACAAATTTTCGGATTCGTCACTAAATCCATCAAATCAACACCCTCGGCCTCGCCTGCTCGTGACCGAGGCCGCTAGCCTGGTCTGTCGTGGCCTTTGGTGTCATCCACCACCCAGGCGGGATCCGGAAGAACCTTGTTTTTATTGCAATGCCTTGGGCGGCCTGGGCTTGAATACAACGCGTGCACCATTTACGATACCGTGTTGTCCAGCCGTACCGGCAGGCAGTTCAACCACGTACATCGAAGGCTTGTCAGGCCCTACTGGAGTTTCGTCCAGGGGGTTGGCATGGTGGACGATGCCCACTACACGTCCCGAATTGTCTATGAATACCATGTCCAGGGGGATCAAGGTGTTTTTCATCCAGAACATGTGTACCCCCTCCTTCGGGAATACAAACAGCATACCCTTGTCAGGACCCAGTTTTCTGCGAAACATGAGGCCCCTTTCCCGGCTTGCCGGGTCAGCAACCACCTCGGCTTGGACCGTAAATACCCCCTTGGAACTGATAAATTCCACGTGAGTCCAGGCCTTGTCGTGTTGCAAGGCCTGACTCACGACCTTGTGAGGTTGTTTGCGAGGCTTTCCGTGTGTGCATGCCGGCAGGAACACAAAAAACAGGAGTATCATCCCGAATTTCATGGCGTGATCTTAGCAGTAAAGCATATTGCTGGCAAGGCTCCCCCCTCGAATTACCTGTCAAAATTTGACAGGTAACTTGGGTACCCGGGCTAATTCCGGAAGAGCCAAAATTATGCTATCCTGGAATGGATATTTTGGTACGCTAACAACAGCAAGGAGCATGGTATGAAGATATCGACCCGGGGCAGCCTCCTGCCGCCTTCACCAATACGAAAACTGAAACCATTTGCCGATGCAGCGTTGGCCAGCGGCAAGCACATCTATGCACTGAATATTGGCCAGCCTGACGTGGAAACCCCTGCTCAAATGCGTAATGTTTTGAAAAATATAGATAAAAAAGTCATAGCATACGGTCCAAGCCAGGGCCTGGCAGAGTACCAGGACGCACTGGTCCGTTACTATGCCTTTCATGGGATTGCCCTGGATCGGGAAAATATCATCGTGACCACCGGTGGCAGTGAGGCCATTACCATGGCATTCACCGTGTGCTGTGACCCGGGGGACGAAGTCCTGGTTCCAGAGCCCTTTTATACGAATTACAATGGTTTTTCCGTGGCCGCCGGTGTCCGGTTGAGGCCAATAACGACCAGCCTCGAAACGAACTGGGAACTGCCTTCCGTGGAGGCTATCGAGGCCTTGATAACGCCCAGGACCAGGGCCTTGATGATATGCAACCCGAATAACCCCACGGGCAAGGTTTACGGTGCCGAGGAACTACGAAAACTGGCACACCTGGCAAGGAAGCACGACCTGTTTTTGTTGGGCGACGAGGTTTACCGGGAATTCATATTTAACGGGGAAAAACACACCAGTTTATTGGATTTCGAGGACATGCACGACCATGTAATCGTGATGGACAGCATTTCCAAGCGTTTTTCCGCATGCGGGTTGAGGATCGGTGCATTTATTTCGCGTAATCCACAGGTGATGCAGGCTGCTTTGGCCTATGCCCAGGCCAGGTTGTGTCCTCCCACCATCGAACAACTCGTGGCTGTACCCTCCGCGGACCTTGGCAGTGATTACTTTAAACGGATGGTGGCCGAGTACAGGGCACGTCGGGACGCGGTGATAGAGGGGCTCAAGGACATGGACGGCGTGGAATTCCAGGTCCCAAACGGTGCCTTCTACATCATCGTGCGTCTGCCCGTAAAGGACGCTGAGGACTTCGTTGTGTGGATGCTCACTGATTTCGATGTGGCTGGTGAAACCGTGATGCTTGCCCCTGCCCAGGGATTTTATTCGACACCCGGACTTGGCAAGGACCAGGTCAGGATCGCCTTCGTGTTGAACGTCGAAAAGACCCGTCGAGCCATGGATATACTCAAGCAAGGCCTTGCAACCTATATCAAAGTGCGCCATGGCCGTGGATAAATACAGGGGAAAAGGCCGGGATGCATCTGTGAAGCGTGCAGGCCGTTACACAATCCTTGCAACTATCAGGTTCATCATCCGTAATCCCACAGTACTCGTGGCCTCCATTGCCATAGTGGCTGTAAATTATGCTGGGGCCTGGTACCTGACATCGTTTACAAGCACCGAATTTTCCAAGGCCTTTGTGTCGTGGTGGCATGCGCCTGCATTGACAAATACATGGTCGTACATCTGGTACGGCTTGTGGTGGGCGGGTTTCTGGGCTGCAAAACTGGCCGTGCTCGGATTGACCTTCTACCTGGCATTCCTGTTGATATACATCCTGATTTCACCGGTTTATTCCTGGCTGTCCCGGATCAGCGAGAAAAAGGCATCCGGCACGGTTGTGGAAACCGATTTTTCGATTAAACAACTGTGGTTTGACCTGAAAGAGGCGTTGAAAATAGGCATGTTCAGCCTTGTATTGTCTTTAATCGCCCTGGCGTTCCTGTTTGTACCCGTATTTGGTTCCATTGCCAGCCTTATCGTTTACCTTTATACCTATGCCGTGTTGTTTTTGGACTACGTAGCATCACGCAAAGGCTTGACCTTGCGCCAAAAACTCCATTGGACCACCAGGCACCCGTGTTTTACGGCCACGCTTGGCTGGTTTCCTGCCCTTTTGTCCTATATACCCATAATCAACCAGTTCATGATAGCAATCGTGTTCCCGTTCTTTGTAATTTACGCCACCTTGAATTTCATGGCTTTGGATGGAACATAGGTAGTAAAAGGGGGCAATCGCATCCCCGGGAGTAGTATATACCCAAGTCAACAGGCTCTACGGTCAACGGCCACGGAAAGGCAGGCGGGACGCCCGCGAAACAAGCAGGCGAGGCCGCCTGCGCTCCACGGCCACGGCCTCGGTCTCGGTCAACGGCCTCGGCCACTGAATTCTGGCTTCGGGCCTCTGGCATCGGGTCGCAGCCTGCGGCTGCTGCGGGGCGGCCCTTCGGGCCTTGCGGGAAGGCTTCCGTTGTAACCGGGAGCACACGGACAACGGATGAAAGACCAGGCGAGCCGCCTGGGTTACAAGCAGGCGAGGCCGCCTGCGCTCCACGGCTTTCGTTTTCACCGGGATCACACGGCCACGGCCACGGCCACGGTCAACGGCCAACGGCCACGGTCAACGGCCACGGTCTCGGTCAACGGCCTCGGCCACACACCCCTTGACATCAACATGAGGCTTTGCTACATTTCCTTTGCCGGCGTAGCTCAATTGGCAGAGCAGCGGTCTCCAAAACCGCAGGTCGTGAGTTCGAACCTCGCCGCCGGTGCCACTACGTGGAGGCTGATGGATGAGTGAAAAAAAGGTGGTGGTGTCAGGGATCAGGGCAACAGGGAGGCTCCACCTGGGCAACTACCTCGGCGCGCTTCGTAATTTTGCCCGCCTGTCACAGGATGATGACTACGAGACCTATTTTTTCGTGGCTGACTGGCATACCCTGACCACAAAAAGGGATACGAAGGACAATTTTTTGAACGACATGGTCCTGGATTACCTGGCTGCGGGCGTGGACCCAAAAAAATCGGCCTTGTACCTGCAATCCAGTGTGCCGCAAACGGCTGAACTGTTCTGGTACCTCAGTTGCCTCACACCCAAAGGCGACCTCGAAAGGGTGCCCACGTTTAAGGACAAGGTCAGGCTGCAACCAAAAAACGTGAACGCAGGCCTGCTGAACTACCCGGTGCTGATGGCCGCTGACATACTGGGTCCCAGGGCAGAACTGGTTCCTGTGGGCAAGGACCAACTGCCCCACCTCGAGATGACCGCTGAACTGGCCCGCAGGTTCAACTACCTGCACGGCAAGACATTTCCCGAGCCCAGGGCCATGGACGACAGGCCGATCACCGTGCCCGGATTGGACGGTACGGGCAAGATGGGCAAGAGCGAAAACAACACGATCAACCTGGAGGACCCGCCGGACGTGGTGATGCAGAAACTACGAACCGCGGTAACGGACCCGGCCCGTGTCAGGCGCAACGACCCTGGCAATCCCGAGGTCTGCAATATCTTCAAACTGCATACCCTGGTCAGTTCCCCGGAGGAAATCAACACGTGTGCCGAGGGTTGCAGGACCGCTGCCATGGGATGTGTGGAGTGCAAAAAAATCCTTGCGAAAAACATCAACAACCTGCTGGAGCCGTTTCAGCAAAGGCGGCGGGAACTGGTGGACAAACCGGACGTGGTGGTGGAAGTGTTGAGGTCCGGTAACGTGCGTGCCAAGGAAAGGATATCCCGGACCGTGGCAGAAGTTCGGCAGAAACTCGGCATTATAACCATCTGATTATCCAACAGTTTTAATCTGTGAACCTGTACCATTTCAGAATTCAGGCATGTAATTTGGGATATTGACATAACCTGGCATGACCAATTACTATGTGTTGTCAGGGAGGAGTGACATGAAACGATTTGCGATTGCTTGCCTGGTGCTTGCCATTGCCGGTCCCGCGTATGCAGGCATACCCGGTTGGCTGGACATCGAATCAGGTGTAAAGGGTGCCGTGGGTGCCGATTTGTGGGTGGCCCCGGATAATTCACCATCCTATTCCAACATGGCTTTTACAGAGACCACTGCTGGCTTTGCTGGCGGTGTCGGTGCATACGTTGAACTGAGGTTTATCAAGTTCATCGCCCTGGATACGGAATTCCTGTTCGGATGGGATGAGGTCATTGAAAAGGATACGATAAACGGAGTCAAGATTAAATACACTGCCAAGTCATTCAATTTCAAACTGCCAATCCTGGTAAAAGCGGTGTTGCCCTTGCCAGGGATAAAACTATCCCTGGGTACTGGGCCTGTATTCGAGTTTCCCATATCCAGCGAAGGCAAGGTGGATCATCCCAACTTTGCCAAGTTCAACGTCAAGACAAAGACTTCCGTGTTGTGGGCCGCAGAATTGGGATTCGATGTGAAATTGTCCAGGCATTTCCGGATGCCCATCGATTTCAGGGCCGCGTACAACCTGTCACAGCCTTCGTCCTACAACGACCGTGTAAAGTTGACTACGGGCGGATTTACGGGCAATTCCATGGACATGACCTACCAGAACACGTGGGAATTTCGCCTGCTCCTGGGCGTGGCATACGAACTATGAGTACCCCGTATGCCTATCGACAGAATCCCGAATTTAGTCAGGTAATTTGGGAAAGAGCCAACTTCGACGTCTCGTGATGCTTGATACACAAGGCCCTGACAGGGGTCTAAAAATGAATTTACCCCAAGAATCAACGAAGGAATGGGGTTTTCCGGCTGCGGTTTGCTTGAAAACCGAATTTTTTACCCCAAGAAAAAACGGGACCGAGGCCGAGTGGGGCCGGCATCCTGCCGGCCTTTTCCGCATCCGTTGACCGTGGCCGAGGGTTTGGTGAAGAATGCCCTACAGGGCGGGTCACGGACCCGCACCTACGATTGGTTGCCAAATCCGTATTGTAGGGGCAGGTCTCAGACCTGCCCTTTGTCATGATTCGATGTAACCATCAATCGTGGCTTCCGCATACTATCCCCCATACATGCTTTTCGTCAAAATCGACGATTTCGCCCCTGTCCTTCGTAACCCCTTGTTTTACAAAAAAGTCGAATTACAACCCCAACATCGAAGATGCCTCGGAAAAAATCCTCTCTTTATTTCCATGGGGGCTGGTGTTAGAATACCGGGGTTATGCGAATCATCGTGCAGAAATACGGCGGCTCGTCACTTGCTGATACCAACAAGATAAAGGAAGTGGCTCGGCACGTAACGGCCCTGCGTCAACAGGGGTTTGACGTGGTGGTTGTGGTTTCCGCCATGGGCAAAACCACGGACAACCTGATCGATATGGCACGCCAGATCAACCCTTCGCCTGCACGACGTGAGATGGACATGCTGGTAACGGTGGGTGAACGGGTCAGCATGGCCCTGTTGTCCATGGCAATCCAGGGGTTGGGTTTTCCCGCAGTCAGCCTGACAGGTTCCCAGGCCGGGATCATCACCAATGCCAGCCATACCCATGCCCGGATCATCGAAATCAGACCGTTTCGGGTCCTGGACTCGCTGGAGGACGGCAAGATCGTGATCATTGCGGGCTACCAGGGTATGAGTTACAACCGCGAAATCACCAGCCTGGGCCGTGGAGGGTCCGATACAACCGCTGTTGCCATGGCTGCGGCCCTGGATGCGGAAAGGTGCGAGATCTATTCCGATATAGACGGGGTATATAGCGCTGACCCAAGGGTCGTATTGTCCGCACACAGACTGGAAGAAATAGACTATACCCGGATGATCGCCCTGGCCAGACACGGCGCAGTGGTGCTGAATGCCGATGCGGTGGAATTTGCCAGGCGCAAGGGCATTGCTATCTATGCAAGGGCCAGTTTTGGCCACAAGGGCAGGGGTACGGTGATCCGCAGGGGACAGCCTACTGCTGACCGGGTGGTCAGTGGTGTTACCAGCAAGGCGGTCTGCGTGGTCAGGTGGAAGGATGTGGTGTCCCTCACAGGGTTGGCCTCATTCATGATGGATAACGGTGCAGGTATTGAATATCTTGGACATGACCCCGCCGGTCGGGGCATGGTGGTCCTGGACACCGCCTGCCTGGCGATCAACGAAGCCGAGTTTATGAAAGGCCTGGACAAGTGGCTGGTGGAACCGGATATTACGAGGGACCTGGCCATGGTTACGGTGGTGGGTGAAGGCGTATCCAGGCCCGGGATATACAACTGTTTCGTACAGAAAGCCGGTCCTGAAAGCATGATCCTGGCCACACCGATCACGTTGTCGGCACTGGTAAGGCGCGCAAATGCGGATGCATGTTTACGGGCCGTGCACGACGTGTGCGTGGAGGCCGTGCCCGGTGAGGTGGCGGACAAGCACCCAAAAAACGAAAAAAAATTGCGAAAAAGTGAAAAAAAATGAGATTTTTTTCGACTATTATTACAGGACGACCTGAAACAGGAGGTACACAATGGCAGGTAGCGTAAACAAGGTAATTTTGATAGGCAGGCTGGGGGCCGACCCGGAACTGACCTTCACGTCCAGCGGCCAGGCAGTGTGCAGGCTGAGTATTGCCACGTCCGAGAGTTGGAAGGACAAGTCAAGCGGGCAATGGCAGGAACGCACCGAATGGCACCGGGTAATAGCCTGGGGGAGGCTTGCGGAACAGGCAAAGGAGTACCTCAGCAAGGGCAGGCAGGTGTATGTTGAAGGAAGGCTCCAAACAAGGTCTTACGAAGACAAAAACGGTGTAAAGAAATACACCACCGAGATCGTGGCGCGCACGATCCAGTTCCTGGACAGCGGGCGCGATAGCGGCCAGGGATTCGCGGACGAGCCGCCCATGCCTGACGACCCGGGCCCGGCAATCCAGGAAAAAACACCTGAACAGGAACCCATAGAGGACGAAAAGATCCCGTTTTGATGCCTGTTATGGCCGATTACTTCAGCAAGGTCAGTGTTCGCGTTTCCGAATCCTGATCCTGGCCTTCGAACAGAATGACATAATCCACTTCGGTAATGACATCCGAAAATTTGTCAGCCCATTCCACGGCCTTGGTACCTGGCATTTCCAGAAAGTCAAAAAATCCAATGCCGTCAAGTTCATGGACGTCTTTCAACCGAAACAGATCAAAGTGGTAGAATACCGGGTCCGTATTGTAGATGTTCATCAAGGTAAACGTGGGACTACGCACATCCCATGGGTCGCCGCCGGTGGCTGAAACCAGGCCGCGCACGAACACGGTTTTACCGGCACCCAGAATACCCCGCATCCCTATGCTGCGACCGCGCAATAGTCCTGCCCACTCGCGGGCAAGTCGCATGGTGTCCTCTACACCACCGGATATCCTGCGATCTATTTGCGTCCTGCTATTTGTATTCAACGGACACCACCGTCACGTACCTGGTGCCTGCGGGGGTCTTGACAACCACGTCATCGCCCTCGTATTTCCCGATCAAGGCCCGTCCCAACGGCGACGTAATCGACAGCTTACCCTTTTTCAAATCCGCTTCCAGTTCGCTGACCAGTTGATACGTGAGTTCCTTGTCCGCATCCTCGTCGTACAACACCACCGTGGCACCGAACATGACCCTGTCACCGGATAACCGGGCCGGGTCCACAACCTCCGCTGTGGACAGGACCGTTTCCAGTTGTGCTATACGGGTGTTAAGTTTCCATTGGTCCTCCTTGGCGGCATCGTATTCGGCGTTTTCGGACAGGTCACCATGTGCCCTTGCTTCCGCAATGGCCTGGATGTTTTTGGGCCGTTCGACCTCCTTCAGTCGCTTGAGTTCCTTTGTCAACTGTTCGTAGCCCTGTTTTGTAATGGCTTTTACCTTTGTTGCATCCATTTCCTTCCCTCCAAGGGACGTCAAAACCATATTTTATTCCCTGCAAGTTTTTTTGGGAAGTGTTTTTGGATTTTTTCTTCTCTGTGGGCCGATAACCGAGGCCCGTGGCCGTTGACCGTGGCCGTGACCGTTGGCCGTGGCCGTGGTCGAGTCCGTTGGCCGAGGCCGTTGGCCGAGGTTTCCGGTTACTACGGGAGCCTTCCCGAAGGCCCGCAGGGCCGTCCCGCAACAGCCACAGGCTGCGTCCCGAGACCCGATACCAGAGGCCCGAAGCCAGAATTCACTGACCGTGGCCGTGACCGTTGACCGTTGGCCGTTGGCCGTGTGGAGCGCAGGCGGCATATGGAGCGCAGGCCGCCGGCCTGCTTGTAACCCAGGCGGCTCGCCTGGGCTTTCAGCCGTTAACTGAGACCGTTGGCCGTTGGCCGAGGTTTCCGGTTACTACGGGAGCCTTCCCGAAGGCCCGCAGGGCCGTCCCGCGCAGCCGCAGGCTGCGTCCCGAATCCCGATACCAGAGGCCCGAAGCCAGAATTCACTGACCGTGGCCGTGACCGTTGACCGTGGCCGTGGCCGTGGCCGTGTGATCCCGGTGAAAACGAAAGCCGTGGAGCGTAGGCGGCCTCGAGGATGTGTAAACTCGTTATGTTACCCAACACGCAATTTACCTTGTGTCATAACAGACTGAATTTACACAATATTCGTAGGGGCGGGTCTCAGACCCGCCCTGAATTTGCCATCAAATCAACACCCTCGGCCTCGCCTGCCTGTACCGCGGGCGTCTAGCCCGCCTATCCGTGACCGTTGGCCGAGGTTTCCGGTTGCAACTGGAGCCTTCCCGAAGGCACGCAGGGCCGTCCCGAAAGCAGCCGCAGGCTGCGTCCCGAGACCCGAAACCCGAAGCCAGAATTCACTGACCGAGGCCGAGGCCGAGACCGTTGACCGAGGCCGTGACCGTGGTTTCCGGTTACAAAATCGGAGCCTCATTTAGTCAGGTGATGTGGATTACAGCAGGTTTCTTTTTTTGGCGGCATAGGTCAGTTCATCCCTGAACCCGGGCGCTGCTATCCGAATCAATTCCCTGGCCCGCTCTTTCAGATTCTTACCGTATAACCTGGCCACACCATATTCGGTGACAATATAATGCACGTCGGCCCTGGACGTGACCACACCTGCACCTTCCTTCAACATGGGCACTATCCTGGATACCGTTCCCTTTTTTGCCGTGGACGGCACCGCAATGATCGGTTTACCTGCACGAGCAGCGGCTGCACCCCGAATGAAATCCACCTGGCCACCGAAACCACTGTAAATGTAAGTCCCTATGGAGTCGGAACACACCTGACCCGTAAGGTCAATCTCGATCGCGGAATTTATGGCCACCATACGGTCGTTCTTTGCGATCACAAAGGGATTATTGGTGTAATCCACAGGGTGCATCTCGAATACGGGGTTGTCGTCCACGAAGTCGTAGAGCGCCTTGGAACCCAAAATGAATGTTGCCACAACCTTGCCGGGATGCAAGGTCTTGTTGGCGCCGGTAATCATGCCGGATTCTATTCCCTCCATCACGCCGTCGGATACCATCTCGGTGTGTATCCCGATATTGTGCTTGTAACCGCTTAGCGCCTTGAGCACGGCATCAGGTATTCCGCCTATGCCCAGTTGCAGCGTATCCCCATCCCGGATCAGGTCGGCAATGAATTCACCTATGCGTTGTTCCACCTCGGTAAAAGGCTTGCGCGGCAGTTGTGGCAGGTCCTTTTCCACCTCCACGATCGCATCGGCCCGGCTCACGTGCACAAAACAGTCCCCAAGCGTCCTGGGCATGTGGTGGTTTATCTGGACTATCACGCGTTTTGCCGTTTCCACAGCGGCCTTAGTGGCCAGGTCCTCCACGCCGAAACTCATAAAACCGTGCTCGTCCGGCGGAGATACGCTAACCATGGCCACGTCTATGGGCAACATCCCTTCATAGAAAAGCCTGGGGATTTGGTGAAGGTGAACCGGAACGTAATCGGCACGCCCCTCGTTGACCGCCTTGCGGTCCGCTGGCCCTACGAACAATGAATTATGCCGGAAACTCCTGCGCATTTCGGGCGTTGACAAGGGGTCGTTACCCATCAATAACACGTGCACCAGTTCCACGTCTTGCAGTTCGCCGGCCCTGCCGGCAAGCGCCTCCATCAGGGCATAAGGCGCGGCCGCATTACCGCTCAGGTACACCCGGTTGCCGGATTCGATCATGGATACAGCGGTCTCGGCATTAACGGCCTTGTTTTTATAAATGGCGGTCCATTTCATGCGTCCACCTCCTCTATGCTGCAACACGGCCCCGCGTAGTCCCTGCCCGCCAGTTCGGCTATCCTGGGATGGGTACACTTGCCCTTGTGAGCATATACCCCCTTGCCAAGTACCGGGTAACGCGCCAGCACCCTGTCGGGTCCCAGGCTACCCAGGTCATCCATTAGTTGTACGAACGACAGCACCACGTTCGACAATGCCACGCTGGCGGCCCTGGGCACCATGGACGGGATATTGGGTACAGCAAAAAAGTTGATATTGTGCTCGCGATAAACAGGGTCACGCGTGCTGGTGGGCCTTATGCCCTCTACACAACCGCCCTGGTCGATTGACACGTCCATGACCAGACCGTTGGGACGCATGGACCTCAGCATGTCGTCCGTAATCACCACCGGGCTAACGTTACCCCTGGCAAGAACAGCACCAATAACCACGTCGGCCTGGGCTATCTCACGGATGACCTTGTAGGGCACTGCCAGTTGTACACACAACCCGGCACCAACCCGGGACTTGGCGTTACGCAACCGACGCATATCCCTGTCCATGAGTACCACCCTGGCACCCAGCGCATCGAACGTCCTGGCCGCGGTCACACCCACTACACCTGCCCCGATAATCACGACACGAGCCGCCTTCAAACCTGGCACCCCCCCCAGTACTATACCCGGACCGCCATTTTGAATCATCATCAGGTTGGCCGCCAGCACAGGCAACAGACGACCCGTGATCTCGCTCATGGGCAACAGCACAGGCAATTCGCCGTGCTCATCCTCAAGGATTTCGTAACCCATGGCGGTCACACCACTTTGGATTAACGCCTGTAAGGCCCCTTTTGAACGCATCCCCAGTTCCAGCGATGACAACAGGACCTGGCCTTCATGAAAAAACTCGGCCTCCTCCCTGGTAGGCGGCATTACTTTCAATACCAGGTCAGCCCTCATGAATGCCTCCTTGTGGTTATACACGATCGTTGCCCCTGCATTCGTGAATTCATCGTCGCTGCAACAGGCACCTGCACCGGCACCTGTTTCAACGAATACCCTGTGGCCGCGGCGAACCAGGAAATCCACGGCATGTGGGACCAGGCCTACGCGTTTTTCCTCGATCAACACCTCTTTGGGTACCCCGATATTCATACATACCTCCTTTAAATAAATGCGGTGAAGGTGACCGGTCGCATAAAGGACACCCACACCCGGACCATATTACATGATTTTTTTGATAATCCCATGATCAATTATCAATTTTTCATTATAAAAACACGGGAATAAACCCAAGGGTTATGCAAACCACCCCAAGGCCGTTACAACCAGCAACCAGGCGGAGATTCAATTAGTCCTGTAATTTGGGATCCGGGTCATCAAGTTCTATCTTGCGGCCTTCCCGCAGTATGCGGTCCGCCATTTCATCCAGTTTGGGGCGTGTAAAATCCCCCCTGGCATAAACCGTATGATCAACGAACTCGTAGGGCTGGTAGTCCAGGGGCAACAGGTATTCCCGGTTTTCCTCGAAAAATTGGTCCAGGTAAAATCCCAAAAAATCCAGGGCCAGGTCCAATGCCTCACTCAGGCTGATCCCGTTTGACCTGGAACCTGCACTGATGTCAAAGGTATAGCGGGACATCCGGTCGTGGCTTTCCAGCGCGACCTTTAACACGATGCTGTCAGACTGGCCCAGGGCCGTGACCTTGAATGTCTCACCGCGCAGGTACGAACCGTACCTGGCCATCAACAGTGATTCGATCCTGGCCCGGCCCTCTGCGTCGAGTACCTCTTTCACAGGGCCTCCATTCGGCATTCCTCGAAGCCCCGATGCAGGGCTGCGATGTTCTTTTCCCGAAGCCTGCCCCTGGTCACCGTGATTAAGGCTTCGGTCATCTGTTTCATATCAAACGGCAGCACACCGCTTTTTACGATCGTGCCCAGCATGGCGCTGTTCATTACCCTGATGCTGCCTGCATCCTCCGCGATCCGCGAGCCCTGTACGCGCCAGACCCGAAATCCGTGTTCCGTAAACCACCTGGTCACCTCGTCCACCGAGGGATACGCATCATCCGTACCCACCATGTGGGGCGGCAGCACGGTCAATTCGTTCAGCACCAGGGTGCCCCCCGCCTTCAACAGCCCGCCCTGTCGCAGCGCCTCACCCGCCTCGCTGGCCACCAGCAAATCCGCCTGGCCCGTGCCGATCAGGGGCGCATCACCGCCGTCGATCACCACGCTGCTGTGCACGATCCCGCCGCGCTGGCTCATACCGTGCACCTCGCTCATCACGCAGTGCATACCGGCATCCGCCGCACACTGCGACAACACCCTGGCCACCAGGATAACGCCATGTCCGCCTACGCCCACGATCTGTATTCTGAATGCCATTACTCCACCTTGTACTTTATGATTGCATCGTTCGGACACACCAGGGCGCACAACCCGCAGCCCACGCACTGGTCCTCCAGGATTTCAGGTCCCTGCGGTCCCATGATAATCGCCGGACAGCCCGTTTTGTCAATACACGCGGTACAGTTTGCGCACGTACCGCACTGGATGCAGCGCCCGGCCTCCTCAACGGCCTTTTGTTTGAATGTCTCCCGGGTCCAGCCTTCGGGGAAAATGCGCCCCTCCCACTCGATTGGGTCCTGTTCGATTAACCGCCCCTGGGCCTTGAAACGGGGTGGCTTGAAGGTTTTTTCCTGTTTCACCGGTTTGTACTGGTCCGGCACCACGGCCTTGCCTGTTTTCAGAAATGCATCAATGGCAGCGGCCGCAGCCTTGCCGTCCCTGACCGCGTGAATCACCGTGCCCTGGCCCATGGCCCCGTCACCACCGGCAAACACACCGTCCACGCTGGTCATCATGGTATCCGGGTCGATTTGGATCGAACCGCCCTTGTCCAACGTGACCCCGCTGCCCTGCAACACCGCAGCGGCACCGGAGCGCTCGCCGATCGCCTTCATGCACATGTCCATGGACCGCACAAAATCACCGCCCTGCACAGGCACTGGCCTGCCGCGTCCGTCCGCATCCGTACCCTTCAGTTCCATGCGGTCAAAAACCACCTCTACCTGACCATTTCGGTTTTCAAATGACCTTGGCGATGCCAGAAATTCAAACGTTACGCCCTCCTGCATGGCGGCATGTACTTCCTCGGGCAACGCGGGCATTGACGCCTGGTCCCTGCGGTAAAACACCATCACCTCGGCCCCCATGCGCCGGGCCTGCCTGGCCGTATCCATGGCCGTGTTGCCACCGCCGATCACCCCGACTGACCTGCCCTTCAAATCAAGGGCATCCGGGTCACGCAAAAACGCCATCGCATCCACGACACCCTCCACGCCTTCGGCCCCTGCAAGGCGCCTGGGCTCGGTCCTGCCAATGCACAGCAACACCGCATCGTACTGTTTTTGCAGGTCCTGCAGGCTGAAATCCCTGCCCATGGCCCGGTTCAGTTTTACATCCACGCCCATGTCCACTATGTCCCGGATGTCCTTTTCGTACTCCTCGCGAGGCAGCCTGAATTCGGGGATCACCTGCTCGGGTATGCCACCCAGCCGGTCCGATGCCTCGAAAATGGTCACTCCGTGGCCGGCCTCGATCAGGTCGCTTGCCGCGGACAGCCCGGCAGGACCGCCGCCCACCACGGCCACGCGTTTGCCCGTTGGTTCACCCGGTTTCAGCACGCCGCCCCGCCGACCGAAGTGTATGGCAGCCCTCTTCAACATGCGGATCGCCACCGGGTCATCGCCCATTGCATTCAGCGTGCACGCATCCTCGCACGGATGGTGGCACACGTATGCACACAACGAGGGCAAGGGCAGGCGCTTGCGCACCAGTTCAAAGGCGCCCTCGAAATCACCGGCCGCCACGTAGCCCACGTAACCCTGGGCGCACAGGTTGATCGGGCATGCCGCGGTACACGGCGGATTTTCCAGTGCCTTTGGCATATCGACCTTTACATCCATGGACCACAGGCGCTTGTTTACCCGCACTGAGGTATAATCACGCTGTATAGGCATACGGCAATGGCGCCCGGCGTCCAGGTTGCCGCAGTGCTGGCACTTCGAACGCTCGATTCGGTATTTCGTGGTAATGCGTGCTGTAAATCCCGATTTTTCGCCGGCCTGGACACAGGGGCTCTTGGACACGATCACGGACACACCCGGTGTACTGGCCGCCTGCTTGACCGCATTTAGCATCCGCGGTGTGTCATACGGGTCCACCGTGGCCGTGAACGCGGCGCCCATGGCCTGGGCGATCTTTTCGATGTCGATCGTGGCCTGGCCGCCCCAGCCGGGGTTTGGCTGAAATCCGGTCATGGCAGTGGTGGTGTTGTCCAGGACCACCAGGAGCAGGTTGTGACGATTAAAGATGGCATTGGCAAGGCCCGAAAGCCCCATGTGGAAAAACGTGGAATCCCCGATAAATGCGACCACGGGCTTTTGCTGGGCCACTGACAAGGCGCCGCCCGCAGTGACCGAGGCGCCCATGCACACCAGCAAGTCCGCCATTTCAAAGGGCTTGTTGATCCCCAGTGTATAGCACCCGATGTCCGTGGACCAGATCGCATCCGGGATGACCTCTTTCACCATGGCGTAGGTGGCCCGGTGCGGGCACCCGGGACACAACACGGGCGGACGGATCGGTACGTCCGGCGCCTGCACGCTCTCGGACCCGACTTTTATATCGGGAATCAGCCGTGACATGGCCCGGGCCACGGTATCGATGTCGAATTCACCGACTTCCGGCAGGTCATCCGTGTGCTTACCCAGGACCTCGACACCCAGACCCTTGCCACCCGCAATGGCCAGCACCTGGTCCTCCACGAAGGGCTGCAATTCCTCCACGATCAGCACCTTCGGATATTTCGCCAGGAAATCCGCGATCACCGTTTTGGGCAAGGGATTCGTACCCGCCATTTCCAGCAAGGCCGCCTGTGCCCCGATATTGTATTCCTGGAGGATATTTTTCACGTAATTGCGGCTGACGCCTGTGGCGATGATGCCCACCTTGCCCTCGCCAGGTGTAAACCTGGCAAACGGGGCCTTGCCGAATATAGCCTCGGCCCGGGCCAGTTTTTTCAGCAATTTCGGGTGCAATCGCCTGGCATTTGCCGGCAGCACCACCAGGTTATACGGGTCTTTGACAAACACGCCGCGGTTTTCTGGCCTGGATTTGAACGGGCCAAAATCCACGATGCCCCTCATGTGAGCAATCCTGGTTGTCAGGCGTAGCAGGATCGGGACCGCCAGGTCTTCCGACAGCGGATATGCCGCAACCACCAGGTCCTTGGCCTCCTGGGGCGTGGCAGGTTCGATCATGGGCATGTAGGCCAGTTTTGCAAACAAACGGTTGTCCTGCTCGTTTTGCGAGGAATGGCAGCCCGGGTCATCCGCGGAAACGATCACCGTGCCGCCCTTAACACCCAGGTATGCAAACGTCATAAACGCATCGGCGGCCACGTTCAGGCCCACGTGCTTCATGCTGGCCATGGCCCTGTGGCCGGCCTGGCTGAAACCGATCACGGTCTCTATGGCAGCCTTTTCGTTTACCGCGTATTCGAATCGAAATTCCGGGATTTCACCGGACCTGAAGACCCTGTAAAAGGTATCGCCGATCTCGGATGCCGGCGTCCCCGGATACGTTGCGGCAAAGGTCACGCCCGCCTCGAGCGCACCCCTGACAATCGCCTGGTTGGTCAACAAGAGCGTGGAAAACGGTGGTTGTTTTGCTAAATCCTTCATTGGTCGTGCCTGTCTCCTGTTTTACCGGCTTGCTTGTGTACTGCCGGGCTTGACTATTCTGCCGCAATAAAACGGATATGGCAAGTATGTTTTATCAACCTACCTGTCAAATTTGAGGACAAATTTGAGAACCGGAGTCATCAACGGACTTAGTCCTCTTCGGTTTCCTTCCACCCTGTTATCATGGTCATGATTTCTTCGAACAAGGTGTGTCCGGTGGTGGTGAGGTACAGGTGGACCGTAACAAAGGCCACCACGATGAATGCAATGGCCGTATGCGCCAGCCCCAACACGGTCATGCCGCCGATGGCCTTGATTATGCCGGCAAACCTGACTGGAAACATGTACAAAATGCCGCTGGCCAGCAAAAGGGGCACCAGGAAGGCCATCAATCCGAAATAGGATGTCTTTTGCAACGGGTTGAATTTGTTGTCCTCGGTAGGCGCAAAGGGATGCGGCTTGCCCTGGAATATGCCCAGTCCATAGAATTTTGCCTGGATCACGGCACCCTTCGTGAGGTCAAACATGGTCGGTATGTAGTGCTTGATCCTGCCGCTGAACAGGTTATAAAACAGCCACAACAGGAAGTCCAGCACCAGGGTTGCGCCGAAAAACTCGTGGATGCTCATTGCCGTTTTCAGGGACCCGAACCAGTGGATACTGCCAGGCCAGTGCAACTGCACACCCGTGATTGCCAGCATGACCACGGCCAGCGCATGTATCCAGTGCCATATCCGTTCGGTCAGGGGATGCAGATATACCCTTTTGTGACTCATCGTTTACCCCCCTTACGCATCATAGCGGCCAGAATCCTGAGACCACCGTGGAATACCCACACGGCCAGGGCACCGGCAAACATCAATATCCCGATAATATCCAGCCACTTTACGTGGTTGGTGCCCACCATGTACCCGTATTTTTGCAATACCGGCTCATCGGTGATCCAGCCGTTTTTATTCTGCTGGGCGCGGGCCAGTATTGATTTTTCCGAATGGCACGAACTGCACGTTTTGATGGGGCCTTTCGGCCTGTGGCAGTCCTCGCAGTTCAATTTCCGCATGTGCAGGGCGATCCTGGGGAAAAACGCTTTGTGCCTGGGCAGGACTTTTTTAACCAGGGTCTTGCCCGGGTGGCAGGAACTACAGGTCACCGTATTGTCCTTTTTGGACAGGACCGTGTGGACATCGGAGTGACACACGAAACACGACTGCTGGGACAAATGCATGTCAGCATGCGGCATAAATGCGTGCAGTTTCAGCACGTTGCCCTTGTGACACCTGGTGCACCTTTTCGCAAACTGCCGGGGATTGGCCGGTGCCATGGCCGTATCGGCATGCGGATTGTGGCATGAAGTGCAGTTTAATCCCTTTTTTGCATGGATGCTGTCCTTGAATTCCGCTGCCTTATCCTTCCAGTAGTAGTGGCAATCCGTACATGCCGGTTTACTGACATCCGCCGCCTTGTGGTCCGGTTTGTCAGCCCCCTTGTGGCACATGGTGCAGGTCAACCCCGCCTTGTAATGGGCGCTGTGAGTCCACTGCTTCCAGGTGGTGGTTTGGGCATGACAACGCAAACAGGCCTGGTCAGTACCGCTCTCAGGTACGGCAGGTGCCGCATTTACCCGGCCCACCGACAACAGCAGCCCCGCCAGCAATACAATATCGAAAAACAGTATTTTTTTCATGGTACCCCGTCCCATGTTCCTGCATCCTCTAACACAAAAAGCGTTTTTGTGTCAATTATGTTTGCCCGCTTCCGTAGGAAAAAACCACAAACTTGTTACAAAAATCAGATTTTTCAGCATCTCTGTTGAAAAATCCAACAAGTTTTTTGCGATCGAATTCCCATACACCGCCGCATCACAAGGTCAAGACCGCGACCTGCTTTTTTGCATGACATAGCGCCTGTGCGCCCGCGTCAACAGGATGTCAAACACCTTTTGATAGATTTCCTCTTCCGACACATCCGGTGCGTCAAACAGGTTTTCTATCTCGAACTGGAAACCACCGGCAAAACGACGCCCCCCTGCATTCAATTCCGTGGACAGGTGTTTCTGGAAGGCGGATACCAGGAACGGATACGGGTCCAGGGCCGGGTCCATGGTCCGCATGGACCCCACCACATCACCATCTATGAGGCCGAACACTACCACGGTACGTACGCCTTCCGAGTGCAGCAGGAAGTCCGTACACTGGCCGAGGGTATCCCTGGCCTCCCTGGCAACCTGTCCTGCGTAGGCAACGCACAGGTATGGGGTTCGTTTCATTGTGTTTAACACGCTACGCAGGGAGTCCAAAAACCGTTCACCAACCGGTTTTTTCATGATCCCATACATGAAATCCGTATCCGTATGGCGTGCCAGGAATGCCGCAGCGCTAAAATCCTGGCTGTTTGCACGCAGCAATCCGTCCGTGTCCGTCCTGATCCCCACCATCAAGGCGGTACACAGGCGCCTGAACGCATCCGCGTTCGTGTCGAGGTGCTCCTTGAGGTCCTCCAGGTACTGGGTAAGTATCGTGGATGTACTGCCCACGTTTTGCCGGACATCGGAAAACACGGCCCCTGTCGGGGACTTTTGGTGGTGGTCGATGTGACCCAGCAGGGGTGGTGGGTTTTTAACATCCTTTGGCAGCCACGGATTTTGGCGATCCACGGCGATAAATCCGTCATAGCCCTGAAGGATTTCAGGGTCCCTGACCATGGTCATGGGAACCTTCAGCAATCGCAGGAACTCCATGTTGTCGGGCCTGCTGATTACCTCGAAACCGAATATGGGCAGGTCTATGCCCAGGCTGCGTGCAATCATCGAAACCGCCCATGCCGATGCCATGCCGTCCGGGTCCGGTGATCCGAGGACCGCCACAAAACAACGGCGGCCTTTCAGCGTACCAAGAAATTCGTAAAATTCGACCGGCTTCGTTCGTTTTGCCATATCCACCTTGACCGATTTCTTTAAATCGGCTATCTTCGAGTATAGCACTATTGTCCCTTTGAGCAAAGGTGAAAGATGGATAGCGTGAAACAACTGGCGGTTTTCGTTGCGAACAAGCCCGGGACCCTGGTTCGGGTAATCCGTGCACTGGCGGACAACGGAATAGACATCCTGGGGTTCATGGTGGCGGATGCAGTGGACCATGCGGTACTTAGACTGGTGGTGGACAAGCCCATGGAGGCCTTACACCTGTTAGAGGACAACGGCATGCTTGTACTGGATACGGACGTATTCATGATAGAGACTGACAACAAGCCAGGCGTCCTGTTCGAACTGGGCGGCAAGTTGTCCGATGCCGGCATAAATATTGACTATGCCTACGGAGGGGTCAGCCAGCAGAACCAGAAGGGTATCCTGTTCGTTAAGACTTCCGACCAACACGCCGCATCCGAGTTACTGTAGCAAAATACGGTGGCCGTGACCGTTGGCCGTGGCCGTGACCGTTGGCCGTGGCCGTGACCGTTGGCCGTGACCGGGGCCGTTGACCGTGGCCGTGGCCGTGTGGTGCGCTGGCCCAACGGCGGGTGTTGAAAAAGTCCCCCTGGGATCCCGGCTTCCAGCCGGCATCTTAAATTATCTTTGTATTTCAAACTATTACAAAAGACACAAATTTCCGAATTCGTCACTAAATCCATCAAATCAACACCCTCTTTCAACCGGCATTTTGGATTATATTTCTATCCCAAATTGCCTGTCAAATTTGAGGACAAAGGGCACTGAAAGTGTTTCAAATACAAATAGTTGATCCCGTTTGAGCGCAGGCATGGTTTCCGGTTGCAACGAAAGTCTTTCCGAAGGCCCGCAGTGCCGTCCCGAAAGCAGCCGCAGGTAGGGCCCATGTCGAATTAACGATTTACTTGTGGACAGACATTAACCGTGCAAGGGATGGTGGCACCTGACCCGTGACCCGTCATCAAAGGTATGCACCCCGGGTACGGCCTCGCATGACTGGTCCCGAACGGGGCAATTATACCGAAACGGGCAGCCCTGCATGGTGATCGCCGGGGGTTCGTATGCAGGTACTTTTTGTCCGGGATTATCCATATCCGGTGATGCGGTGAGCAGCAGACGTGTATAAGGGTGCCTTGGGTTTTGCAACACGCTCTCGGCAGGCCCTGATTCCATAACCATCCCCTGGTATAACACGGCGCACCCACGGGCAAAGGCCCTTGCCAGTTGTATTTCATGGGTAATGAAAATAACGGTGAGCCCCTGCTTTGCCATGATACCGCGCAACAGGTTCAATACGGCCATCTTCAGCACCGTGTCCAGGCCCGCTGTGACCTCGTCCGCAACCAGCAGCCCTGGTTGCATTGCAATGGCCCTTGCCAGGGCCAGCCTTTGGGCCTGGCCACCGGACAAGGCCCTCGCCTTGGTACTGCCATAACCATCCAGGCCAACGATATTCAACAATTCGGCGGCCCGCATGCGCCTTGCACGCCGGTCCAGGCCGCCTCGCACCACCAGGGGCTCTTCGACCACCCGGTTGCAGTCGAATCCGGGATTGAACGACATGGCCGCATGCTGGAACAGGTACTGAACATCCTGAAAGAAATCCTTGCCCGGTCCCCTTGTACCGGGCTTCAGAACGTGACCCATGACCTCGACACTGCCTGAGTCGAACGGGGTCAGGCCGGATATTACCCGCCCCAGTGTGGTCTTGCCGGCACCGGATTCACCGATTACGGCGGCTGCCGCGCCTTTTGGTACAACCAGGTCCACATCCCTCAGCACGGCTGCCTGGCGGCCCCTGAAGTATTTGGTCAGTCCCTTTATGCGGACGGCGTTCATCGTGTCGGCTCCAACGGATAAGGACATGCCACCAGGCGATTGCCAGGTCCTGGGTACACCCGGAAGTGCCAGTCCTTGCAGGTTTCCCTGCGAACAGGGCACCGGCTTATGAATGGACACTCATTACCTGGCGGTCCATGAGTGGTTGTTTCATCAAGGACATTTAATGCATCCGCATTCATCAGATGGGCATCCAGGAGCAGGCGGGTATAAGGATGCATTGGGTGCGTCAGCACGATGTGTACAGGCCCTTTCTCGACAATCCTGCCACGGCACATGACCGCAACGTGGTCCCCGATTCGCAGGGCCGCAATGAGGTCGTGAGTGATCAGCAACACGCTGGCAACAGGGCCTGATACGAGGCCTTTGAGCAGGTCCAACACGCGTATGGCCATTACCGGATCCAGTGCGGACGTTACCTCGTCAGCCACGATCAGTGCGGGTTTTAATACCAGGGACAACGCAATGGCTGCGCGCGCCTTCATGCCGCCGGATAGTTCATGCGGATACGCATCCATCACGGCCGGTGGATTGGATATGCCCAGTTCGCCCAATGCCTCGATGAGCGCGCTTCGGGCCTCCTTGCGGGAAATGTCGATGTGATCGCACACCGCTGTAGTCAACTGGGACCCTGTTTTGAACAGGGGGTCGAAGTATTGCTCCGGGTCCTGGGTAATCATACCAACGACGCCCCCCCGGTAGCGGCGCATGGCCTCCCTGCTCAAGTCCGCTGGTGACATGCCGTCCACCTGTATGATGCCCTTGTACCACGCACGGTCCAGCCCCCCTGCTATTGCGCGGCCTGTCGTGGTCTTGCCCGTTCCACTTGCGCCGACCAGGCACATTACCCGGGCCTTGGGGATGTCAAAGGATATGTCCCGTACCACCCATTTACCAGGCGGACCGTAACCTGCCCACAGGTTTTGTACATTAACTACCGGCTGTTCCCCGGTATTCATTGGTCCGGCACCTCGTCGCCCCAGATATTGTCGTAATCAATGGTTTCGAAATCCAGATTTTCGTCAAATTCCTTTAGCAGGTTGTAGTATTCATCGAAATACCTGCGAGCCAGGCGCAATGCATCCTGTGTGTGGCCCTCCATGGCCAGGTCCTGGCAGTCCGCGTGGGCCTTACTGACGTTGAACGGGACGTGTCGCATGGTGGGGGCATCCAGGTGAAACCGTTCCATCAGGCGGATCAGGTCATCCACATCCATACCCGTGGCCCGGGCCAGGGAATTCATGTTGAAAAAACGTGGCTGGGCCTTTTCATCCAGTCCCAGGAAATAGGCGCAAAACAGGTTGAACGGTGTCGGCTTGATCCGCGGCATATTTACCTCCAAAATACGAGATTTCCCAAAAACGCCTCCGTATCCGGCTGTCCCGAAATACCGGACAAATTTGAGGAGGACGAAGTGCCGATTTCTGCCCGGTATTTCGTGGATATTTGATAGCAGTGTGCCCCGCCGGTGTCCCGCCCGGTCTGTGACATGAGTGACGTAAGGCCATCACCTACTCCCAATCGTGCGTTTTTCATTGCGTTCGAGCGAGATTTTTAAGGTTTTGCCATCCGGTACCACCAGTTTTTCCGGAAGCCTCAAAACAGACCCGGCATGCATTCGAATCACCAGGGTTGCGGCCTTGCCCACTACCACACCACCTGGTGCATCCACCACTGGCGGCGGCGCATCCGTAACCACACTGCGATTGGGACCGGTACTAAAGGCGCCAAAGGGTTCCACCGAATCCAGGATGAATGTTCCGTGGTCACGCACCACCACGCCGCCAGTGAAACCCGGACCTCCCGGTCCCTTGACGGGCGACAGATAGACCCTTGCCTGGTCGAATACCTCCATGCCGGCAGCAGGAAACAAGGCATTGATGTCACCCGGTTCCATGACCGGCGACAGGTCGGCCCGGTGGTTCGCACCGTGGAACACAACACCGGCCTGCGTCATCAAATTGAGGGCGTTTTCGGACAGTACCTGGCGTGTCGTGTCCACGGAATCAGGGCCATGCATGTTTTTCGTGGGCAGGAAAAAACGCTCCTCGGGTACGGCAAACACACCCACCCGCAGGCCGTCAAGCATCCTGGTGAGGTGCTGATTCAGGACCTCGAACGTGGAGGATGCCACCTCCATGCCATTGACGATCAAGGGCTTGTTTGTATAGAGTGCCGGCGGGACCTTATCCGATATGGCGGACAGTTCGAAATAATTGGTATTGATATGGCCGCAATCAAACAGCAGGCCGGCCTTATCCATGGCCGTCATGACCTCCGGGGCCGCTTCGCTGTATTCGATCACCTCTATGCGTCCGGTATTCAACACCTTCGCCAGGATACCCACCTTTTGGGTTGACGATGTGCGCTGGTACACGCTCATGGTGAATAAACGGCGTCCGCGGGCATGAAAACCCAGGCGAATCGGGTCAAACGGCCTGGCCAGGGGATTATCCACGTTGTGCAAAACCAGCGTATGCACGCCGGCCGCCATGAGCCTGGTTCTGAGACCGTTTGCGATCAATGCCTTGTACACGCCGCCGTGGCCATCCCCGTACCACACCAGGCCTCCGTCAGGCCGTATGATCAACCTGCCCCTTGCATCCAGGCGCGGGTGGTGGGCCTGGGTGAACACAAAAATGCATTCGGGTGGGAGGCCGAACCTGTGGTGTTCCTGTAGTGCCTGTTGTACTTTGGCCTTTGTTACCTCGCTGACCATGATCAGGACCGGTGGGGCTACGCCGTATTTATGGGCCACCGCCACAGCCTCCTGCAGGAATATGTCCAGAAACGTTTTCTCCGCCACCGGGGTAATGGGATACAATGCCTTTGGCATCGAGTTTTGTCCCTTAAAAAAACGCGTTGCAGCACCACCGGCAAGGATTACCTCGCCCACACTACCCGTGCGCAGCATCCGTTCACCCCTGCCTGTCAGGCCCTTGCTCAAGGCCTGGATGCGAGTGCGGTGTTTGAACCGAATGGGGCGCAGGTCGGATAATGCAAAATGGCGGGATTCCGGGTGTTCAAGCGCCCTGCGGTGCTGGTCCAGCCGGTCCAGGTCCACCCGGGAAAGTTGCTCATCCAGGCGTTCGAATATCCGGGCATCCGCGTCAGGCAGGTAAACGGACAGGGAATCACCATAGCCCCGGTCGCACAGGGCACGGATACGCGGAAATCGGGATACTGCATCATTCCAGTTCATGGCTGTACACACCTTGTGATGGTTCAACGACAAAGGCCTTCAATTGCAGGCCCGTACGATTCATGTAGCCCCGACCGAGCGCCTCGATAAAGGCCTGGGCAGTGCCCGTGGCAACCAGGTTTATGGTGGCGCCACCGAAACCCGCTCCGGTCAGCCGTGCACCCACATAACCGGGCGCCGATGCGGCCGAGTCTATCAAGGCATCGATTTCCTCTACACTGACCTGGTATTTGTCACGCAGCCCGGCCTGTCCCTCCTCCATGATTCGACCCAACGCCCGGATGTCATGGCGTTGCAACGCATCCCTGGCCCGCCTGACCCTGTCAATTTCCTCGACCACGTAGGTCAGCCGCAGGAATTCCTGAGCCGACATCGCAGTTTTCAGGTCAGGTAACCGGTCAATCGAGATATCGCGGATTGCCTCGAGTCCCGGAATAACCGTTTTCGCCTTGGCAAGGGCCGATTTACACTGTCTGACCCTGCTGGCATAGGCCCCGTCCGCCAGGGAATGCCTGACCCCGCTGAGTGCAATAACCACCTGTAAATCCTGTGGAAATGCCAGGTACTCGTAGTCATGTGTCCTGCAATCCAGCAACATCACCTTGTTGGTCCTGGCCATGGTCACAGTGGTCTGGTCCATCAGGCCACAGGGCACGCCCACGAACTGGGTTTCAGCATACCTGGCCAGGTCTATCAGGTCCGTGGCCCTCATGTCCACACCCAGCAACTCCACGGCAGCAGCGGCCACAGCCACTTCCAGGGCGGCCGAGGACCCCAAGCCCGTACCAAAGGGGATCTCGCCATACACCACCAGGTCCATACCAAAGCGGTATCCTGCCTGGCGCAAGGCATACAGGGGGCCCATCAGGTAGCCTTTAGGTCCGTCGTACAGCCCTGGCACCAGTTCGTACAGGTGGGATTCGAACAGTTCATGCAGGTTCAGGGAGTAGGCCCGTATAAACGGGTCATCACTCAGGCCCGCTACCACGTAGGTCCTGCGTGATATGGCAAAGGGCATGCACAGGCCGTCGTTATAATCCGTATGTTCACCGATCAGGTTTGTGCGTCCCGGTGCACTGGCGATAACAATTTTGTCGTGTTCACCGAATAATTCCCAAAATAGTTTCAGAAGTTTCGCCTTCATCAAGCAATAAAATAGTCAGTTTTGGTGTAAATGGCAATGACCTTGAGCGGTTTCGTTCGGGTTTAAAAGTATAGTAATAGGGGAAATAAATTAGATAACAATTTAAGGATGTCGGATAAAACGTAGGATAGCAGGGGGGATTTTACTCGTTCCAGAAGCCCATTTCAGTGCCGTCAGGCTTCAGCAGGCCAACGACCTTGCCTTTCTTGATGATGGGCTTGTAACCCAGGATTTCCCAGTTGGAATGCATTTCAACGACCGGTTCCAGTACTGCAACCCAGTCACCGCCGTTATGCATCAGTTTCACGCCCTTGGGCATCATCTTCGGCGAATCGGCCGGTACGTAACCCGTGGGGTTCAACCAGTTCAGCACAAAGGTCTTTTTGCTGAAGCGCATGTACTGGGGCTTGCCGGCGATATCAACACTCGCCTTGCCAGCGACCACGTCGTCATCCTCGGTCTTCAGGCCCAGTTTCACCAGTTTGCGTGCGTTGTAATACACCCAGTGATACACGGGCATCTGGAAGCTCATGTTGTGGAACTTCTTGAACGGTCCCACCTTCACGGTCTTGGTAACCGGTACGGGCTGCATCATCACGCCCTTGGCCGAGTGGCAGTCATTACACCCGTTATCACCGGAACCCAGGGGCTTCCAGAACGTGTGAGGACCGGCCACCGCGTGTCCCAGGGTGATGCCGTTCGAGAATGCCGGATAGTATTTCCAGCGCTTCGGGTGCATTTTGCCCGGGTCGGAGTCGGCAACCGCATCCTTCATCTGCAGGTACATCCGCATCAATGTCCCGTCAGGCAGTTTCATGGGGACTATGTCGTTATGGTCCTTGAACGGCGGATACCAGTCCGTACCCGGTTTCAGCCCGAACAGGGGATTGAAGCGTTTGAATGCCTGCAAACCGGCATTGGCGGCCTTGAGCATGTTGAAATAGAACTTCGCCTTTGCATCCACGATGCCGTCGTGATTGTGATCGGCCTTGTCATGGCCCTTGTACACCACGTAGTAACCGTAACCAAAGGCCGGCTTCAGGAAATACACCAGGTTCGGGAAGATCTGCATGAAAGCCATTGCCTGCAGGGCCGGGTTGGCAAAATTGGCGATGTCCTTCATGAAGTTGACCTTGTGAACCTCTGACGCAGTCAATCCGGGGACACCCTTTTTCTTGTTGCCGATCAAGCCAAAGGCACTGAAGATGTCGGCGTTTTTGCCGTTTTCAAAGAAATTGTACATGCTGTACTTGCTGTACGGTACGCCAGCCGCATTCTTGCCGAAGTCCCCGGGCTTGCGATGGGTAAAGTAACGTGCGTCAAAGATCAGGCCGTTGCCCATGGGCTTGAACGGAGTGATCTTGGCGTTCTTGTCGTTGTAGGTGGCCAGGGGCTGGGCCAGAAACGATGTTTGTGGCGTGTTTTTCTTGTAGTGTTTGTCGAACCACATGTAAACCGGGTGGATCGCATAGGCCTTCAGGTCGTTGACCATGTCCTCTTCCGCGGCCTTCTTGTTGGTCACTTTCTGGTCGTTGGATGCCTCGTTTATCAGATTGTCCAGGGTGATCAGTTTCGTGTCCAGGCCGGTCTTGGGGTTGCGGCCGAATGCCAACTGCACGCCGTCCGTCCACAGGGAATATGTGATGCCGGAGGTCATGGGCGTGTGGCAGGTCTCGCATGCCATCTTGGACAGGTGGATCTCGCTGTGGATTGCGCCCGTTGGTACCGGGGCCTCGCCGCCCTTGCGGTGGCAGCTGGTGCAGCCCAGGTGTTCGTTGGCCTGGCCGTAGTCCGTGGTCACGAAGTCGCCGTTTACATTGTTGCCGCGCTGGAACTTGTGGTGGCTGACCTTGTGGCAGTGCGTGCACTTGTTGCGGTCCTTGAAGGCCGCTGCGTGCACGTCGAATTTCGCCTCAAAGGGCGTTCCCCTTTTGAAGCCGGAAAAATCGTGCTCGTGGCAGCGCAGGCATGCCTCGGTCGTGGTTTTGCCCATGGACAGGATCGCCTCGGGTGAACGGTCCTGGGTCACCACCATGTCCGGTTTGCCGTCGCCGTTGAAGTCCAGGCCATTGGGGTCCGGCTCGTGGCCGTAACGCGGGTAACCAATTGGGCTGGGGGACTCAACCGCCTTGCCCGGGTGTTTTTCGAACAGTTTGGCATAGGCCGCATGGTCCGTTGCGGTCTTAGGATAGGTCTTGTATTTCGTGGCGTGGCAGACCACGCAGTCGATGCCGCCGTCCACGATTTTTTCGGCCTTCTTGTCCGCCTTTTTCGCAGGCGTACCATGCATTTGCAGGTACTTGGAAATCATCTTTTGCGAGCCTGGCATGTAACGCGAGATATGGCATTTCGCGCATTCATTGCCTTCGGAGGCCGTGCCCGTATAGTTGATCAGGCCCGTGCTGCCCGGCAGGGAGCAGGCGCGGTCGAACATCCCGTGGGCCCCGCCGCCAGGAAACAGGGTAAACGGGCTAGGCGACGCCACCTTGAAGTGGGCGGATGCCCTGACCTCTTTTACCACCTTGCTGTGGCATTTGTTGCAGTTCAGTGCGGACATGAAGTCCTTGTCCAATGCCTTGGCGCTGACCTTGTGTGGGTCCTTGCCATAATTCGGATTGGCAAATACTGGCAATGCCAGTCCCCATACAAGCAGGAGCATCAAGCCTTCCAAACGTTTGCCTGTCATGAACAGCCTCCTCGTGGTGTAAAATCCATACATTCTATCTTGATCATACAATGCATGGTCAAGACTATCACAACAGACACATAAACAATTCTATTTTATCTGTCAAGGCATCCAAACAAGTACAGGCCGAATCGCCAATTAAATAGATATAAATGAGAGATTCGTCAATCTTTTTTGGGCTCTTCCGGAATTAGCCTGGGTAATGAATCGGGATTTGAGTTTGATATGCTATGCATATCGGCTGATAGGGTCCGACTTTGGTCCTGACTCCCTGATTCCTCGCCGGCCTCGGCCTTATTTTTCGACCTTTGTTGCGGAACTCCCTTCGGTCGGCCCTACGGGCTGGTCCTCAGTCAAAAAGTGATATGCGTTGCATATCAGGGTTTGGGCCCGGCAGGCAGGGATGAGGGTTTTTGGGAAATGCATGGGTTTATTGCAGTGGCTCGGGGTCGGTGTCGCCCGCAAGGGGTCTCGTACCGACCCCCTCGCCCCGGATGTCCTGTAAATAAACAAGGCCGGGCCATATCTGGAAGAGGTTTACGGTGCGTAAGACGGACCGGCCGAAAAATAAGGTCTCGCAACGGCCCCTTGGGCCTGTCCGGCTCGTCAAGCCGGTCGTCAGGGCCAAAGTCGGACCCGTTTGCGTGGGGTGGTGGGGGAGGAGTGAAAATCCGGAAATGTTTTATATACTAAAAATCAATTTTGATGGACTCGTAATAAATCAAAATCGGCAAATCCATTTCTAATAAAATCAAAGTGTTACATAGGCCAAAATGACCAGAATCGGACTTTTTACGAGTCCATCAATTTTAATTTTTTGTTAAATTCTTTTAAGTACTTTTGGGCTTCAGTGGTAGATACCAACCGGGCTGGATCCGTAAGAACCATTATGTATTTTGGATTTCCTATCCTCGACAATAAAAATCCCGGTCTATATTGCTTTGAAAAAATTCAGGAATTTGTTTGACCACTCATCAAGCGCATCCATGGACCGTATGGTATTGACCGGGGGACACGCCAGGTAAACGTCCACGGAATGCAGCAGGGATGGCAACCCGGTCGCCATGGCCATGCCGGATGATGTTCGTCCTTGCCTGGAGGAATAAAGTTCGACCTGCCCCACCACGGCACCGCTTTTCCTGGCCCTTGCAACGAAATCCGTAACCCTTTGTGGCGGCATAATATAAGTACACTCAATCCATTCGTTTCCAGCACTCAAAAATACGCATACGGCATCTTTGGAACCGAACGATTCAAGACATGGGCGCATATTGTCCACGGATATACCTGGCATGCCCGTTTCATGGCCTGCGGAACGAATTTCCCGTACCCGCCATTGGCTGGGCCATTCAGGTACAACATCGCCGGTCCATAGGCTGAAAGATGCAAACATCAACCTGCTGCGGTCCCATCCGCCCAGTATCATATCCTGCAACACGGTGCCTTGCCGGGATGATTCGGCAATACGGGTCAACAGCACCTGCCAGTTGAGCCTTTTGCGATTTGACACGGTAATGGAAAACAAACGTCCATGGCCATGTCTGCCATCAGCGGCAGTTTTCAGATGTAAGGTCACTGCGGCAGGCCTGGTATCGACCTTTACCGGCCGGGACGAGGCACCGGATGCAAATAGTTGTGCCGTAACAGGCCGTTTACACCTGGGCAATACGAATTCGTTGAACAGGGCTGACAGCCCCAGCCCCAGTGGGTCCATGGGATATGCGGCTATCATGGGGGCAACAGGCACCAGGTCCTCGGAAAGCCTTTGAATCAGCCATATTTTGGTCAGCAGGTCCAGCCTTGCCAGTTTCAAGGCCTCCAAAGGAGGAGATGGCAGTATGGACGAATTTCGCCGTTCCAGGGGGGTGATTAGCAGGACGGGACGACCGCCCGTGTTACCGCTGGTCCCCAGCAAACCGATGCCTGTGCCAAACCTGTTTGAAGTGATTTGCTGGATCACATCGAGACCGGAAAAAAACATCAAGGACAGGATACGGTCCACAAAAGCCCTGTCAGAGGGGAAGTCAATCACCAGGGACCGTACAGATTCTCTCAGGTCAAATGCCATGCAGTATCATACATCGATCAGGTCAGGATACGAACGGTCCATGCCCTCCCGGTCCAGTACACCGTCCGGAGACTCGGGGTCCCAGACCACCTCCATGGCCAGCAAGCGATTCGGGCCTATGGAAGCAATATTTTGCAGTGCCGTCTGGACGTCCTGGACAGAGGATACGGAATTGATGATGGATGCAGGTTCGTTGTAGGCCACTATGATGCTGACTACAACGAATTCGGCAACCCCTTCCGCCTTGGAACCGGTATCCGGGGTAGATGCCTCATGCAGACCGGCCTCATCACGCCTGATTCCGGTCTGGTCAAAGGCCGAACGCATTTTCATGGCAAGATTTTCAAACAGGGACTGGGCACTGGTCATATCCAGGTTCGCGTGCTGTTCAAAGGCAACCTTTGCCACAGCATCCATATGACGCAATAACAGCAAGGCCGTTTCACGAAGCAGGTAGGCCTGAGCATCCACCTGGCTGCCCCCGGGTTGTCGTTTTACCAGGTCAACCAGGGCATTTTGCAGGTCCTTTTCCGTGGCAAAGAACGCGATGGATAATCGTGCCACCACCCCTCTTTGCTGGTCACCTGACAGCATACCGCCGCCTCGCCCACGTTTGCGCAGGGCCTGCAAAATCAGGTATGCCACACCCAGCAATATCAGCAGGGTCAGCCATCCCCCGGCATGGTAAGGTAAAAAAATCGGCACACATCCGAATCCCCTGTAACCCAGCCCCCTGGACCCGTAATGGTGATACGTGGGATGAAAACTATGTGACGAAAATCCCCGCCCGAATCCGCGGAACCCAAAACTGCCGCCACGGCGGGCAAAAACATTGGTAGCCGTCAACATAAGAGTCAATACAGCCGCTATTACAAAAAACCACTTCAATCTTTTCATATCAGACTCCTAAGGCGATTCGAGAAATTATAACACCAAACCTGGAAGGGGACAAATCAGGCTATTTCCCAAAATTACTCCGGTAATCAGGGAATATTTTTGGTACGTCCTCTTGCCTTTAGGCTCGCGAAGTGGTATAAAGCCTTTTGGGTTTCGGGGCCCATAGCTCAGTTGGAAGAGCCACCGGCTCATAACCGGTAGGTCCCAGGTTCGAGGCCTGGTGGGCCCACCGTTGCGAGGTTCGACAGTGGCAGACCACTCGACCGGGCCTGATATCAAGGGCCTGACAAACCCGGATGGATCCGGGAAAATCAACAATATTTCCAAACAAAGGGAGGCGCTTTGAAGGAATTAATCCAGCAGCTCATAGAACTACAAAAGATGGACATCGAACGGCTGACCCTGGAAGGTGAAAAAACAAGCCTGTGGGAACAGGTCGAAAAGATGCAAAACCTCTTGTCTGAAATGGAGCAAGACCTCGAGGAAAAACAGGACCGCCTGAAAGAAGCCCAGCGTTGGTACCAGGAAAAGGACCGGGAAATGAAGGAAACCCAGGACCAGATCAAGAAACTCCAGGCCAGGCTTAACCTGGTGACTAAGCCCAAGGAGTATGCGATTCTTCAGAAGGACCTGGATGAACTGAAACGTACGAATCAGCACCGGGAGGAAGAGGTTTTAAAACTCCTGGGGGCCATGGAAGAATTCCAGGCATCCGTCGAACAGGAGGCAGAGAAACTGGAAAACCTGCGCAAAAAAGCGGAAGAAGAACGCAAGGACGCTGAAAAACGCAGCAAGGAAATCGATGTGGACATCGAAAAGATCAAGGCCGAGGCCTCTCGCATGGAACCGAATATCCCCAAAAGTATTCTCAGTAAATACAGAAGGATACAAAAGGCATGGAAGGGGCTTGCCGTGGTGGAGGTAGATATAAAAAACGGGTCCTGCGGAGGTTGCCACAGGCAGATTCCACCACAACTGTTCAATGTCCTTTTGCGTCAGAAGACCCTGGAACAATGCCCCCACTGTCAACGCTTTATTTTTGTCGATGTGGATAAGTTGAAGCCGGCTGACCAGGCTTGACCGGTGTCCGCATTGCCTCCATGTTGAAATCCACTGGTTCCTGCATGGCCTCTTTTACCACGTCCTGGTCAATGGTCTTGCGCGTGGCCAGGATCTTCAGTATATGAATCATTTTACTTTTTACGACTTTGGGCACCCTTTTCAGGGCCAGACACTCCTTGTGCCATTGAACGGGATTAGGAATGATGGCAACCAAAAAGGCCGATTCCGCCAGGTCCAGGTCAGGCACATCCTTGCCGAAATAATGCAGTGCCGCTTGTTTTAATCCATAGATGTAAGGGCCCCACTCAATGATGTTCAAGTACAATTCCAGGATCCTCTGTTTTGTGAGGGTGGATTCCAGGTACCACGTCAGCACGGCCTCCTGGAGTTTTCTGGCCATGCTCCTGGATTTCGACAGGAACAGGTTCTTGGCAAGTTGCTGTGTAATGGTGGAGGCCCCGCGTACCACCTTGTGCTGTGTCAGGTCAGTAATCAGGGCGTCCCGTATGGCGGTAACGGAAAAGCCATGGTGCTGGAAAAACGTAACGTCCTCGGACGCCAGCAGGCAGTCTATGAAATACGGGGGAACCGCATCCAGTGGCACCCAGTCAGGGGAATCCGGGCCGATAGTACGCTGGATCTCCTGGCCGTCATCGGTCTGGATGGTCTGGATGAAGTCACCGGACAACGTGGCTATATCCATGGCCTTGGGCACAGAAACCAGTTTCAGATTGCTACAGTCGGGATGCAGGGAAAGCATGGATTTGGACAGGTCCCCCAGGTCCAGCCTTACGTCACCTTTGAATGCAAAGGTTCCTGCAAACCTCATATCGGCAATACGGTCTGACATGGGAGCAGGCAAGGCCCTCAACAGGTCCATGGCCTTCTGTTTTGGAATGCTGACACTTGCATGAATAAACGGGTTTAGTCCCAACGCGATTTCCACGGAAAAATTGCTGTCCATGCCGTTCATCACCAGGTGTCCGTCCCGGATCGTTAAAGTGTGTTGCCCGTTTTTGTACGCCACGTGGCCTGAAAACGCCAGGGAATCGAAAGTCACGGGTTCCTCGCACAGGACCGGATGTGCAACAGTCACAGGCCCCGTACTAAATTGTAAATTCATGGACCAGCCCTTGGTTGATGACTGCCTGAAATCCGTAATGTGCAGGTCCGTGCCGCAGGGCTTTGGTAGTGTCACATATTGCGGTATGAACGGCTTCAGAATTGCGCAACCCTTTGAATGCCAGTCGATATCCGTGTCCAACCAGGTGTTTTGCGCGTCACGAGCGGTCCTGACCAACAGGCTGGAATGCGTACCCTTCACACTCAAGGACCATCCCCGGGCCGAGGTAGTTTTGAATACCATGCGGGCATTGTCAAACAACGGTGTATTGTTCTGCCAGACCGCCAGGTCCAGGACGTCCACGGCTGGGACGTGGTGCCCGAGCACCCGACGCTGTGCGTTGCCCACCCTGCTGACGAGTCCATTCAACGTGTGCAACAGGCGTGAGGCAAATTGATGCAGGTTTTCTGTAGCCGGTGCTGCGTTGGCGGTCCCACGAGGGGCTGGAGGCCGCAATTTGAATTTCAACACGACGTGGTCGGCCTTGACCTGGTCCAACAGGCGGAACAGGCCGTGGCTGACCGTTGCAAAGGCATGGGCAAACCGTACAGACAACCCATCCACTGCCACGGATACGCCTGGCATCCTGAATCCGCACGAAGGCAGGCTGAATTGCTGGTTATGCAACCTTACGGACTTGAACGTCGCCATGCCATGCCTGAAGGGAATCCGGACAGGGGAATCCAGTTTCAACACCAGGTCAGCCCGGTCAAACGAGGAATACACGCCTGACAGTACCCCATGGTGCACTGTCTGACCGTTGTGGATTTGCATCCGTCCCCGCACCTCGTAGGAACGCCCGGTTTCGTGGCCGCTACGGATATTCACGCCCAGGTCACCGTTCATACTGCCAATCGTACTGCCGGCCATTATTACGTCCATGGACACGTCTTTAAATAAAAGATGGTTGAATATTGGTATGCGCAAATGATCTTTGCCATGGGTCACTGCCTGTCTTTTCCGGGGGCCCCTGTGCATGAGGGCAAGGGGTGTCAGATGAACTGTTGCCGAATCCACCACGACTTCATCCAGTACCTTGCGTCCAAAAAGGTATTTCCATGGGTCCAGGCTTACCGACATCCTGGATATGTTCAATTGCAAACCGGGCCTGTTGATGCCCAGTTGCCGCAGCACTACCTTGCCGTCTTCAACCCGTGCCCCGGCAAGGTCCACCCTGGAAGCCGGCCCCAATCGAACCTTTACCTGGTTGCGGACGATATACCTCAGCAACAGCGGATAGCCTGAGTATCCCGCCACAAACAACAGTACCACAACCAGGATGGCCCACAGTACATGCTTAGACTTCATATCCGTTCCGTAAGCCTATGCACCTGGTTTATCGAGATTTCTTTTAAATTCAGATGGTTACGCCATAACCGGGCTGTAACTTTTTCTGGGGGAAATACATCCACGGATTGCGGCTATTCAAAACTCTTGGAACCTGAGGTAAGCACCACGGCTATGATCAGGCCGGCAACGGCCAATACACCCCCGCTGATCCACAGGGCATTTTTCCATATACTTGGAGTATCAATTTCACCCCCCTCTTTCAGCCCGTTCACATCCAGGATATAATCCCTATCGGATGCCACCAACTGCTGCTTGGTGAGTTTAAAGTTGAAGGGCGTCAATTGATAGCGCTTTCCACCCTTGGATCGTACAAACAACCGGCTGGTTTCCTTGACCTGGATACGCTTTCCATGGATGTCCTTCACCCACACCGAGGTCTTGTCCGATCGCTCCAGTTTCTCCATCTCAGCGCGGCTGATGTAGTAAGTATTGTAGCAGGCCGCAGGTGCAAACATTATTAACAAGAAGATACCGATAAATCTTTTCATTATTGCCTCCCGGTACAACGCCGGAGTTATTTTAGCCTGCCTTGTTAGCGAGGTCAACCAAAATACAAGTTTTTCCTGAACCATCGATTCGATTCTGTGATTAAACCTCCCGGGCACGCTCCGGCACGCCATTTCCATGGGTCATGGCAACCCTCATCTGACACAGATGACCTGGTTGTTATAGGCCTTCGGATTATTCTCTATCCTGGCGAGGTTGAAACTGATGGACCAGGCCTCGTATTTATTATTTGCCAATGTCGTTGCAGACCAGTAGCCGCAACAATTTGCGCGAATCACATCAGGGAGATACATACCATCGGCGCTTCTGCCTTTATCCAGGGGACACCCGTTGCACGTGGTATCCCAGCACAATGAACCCAGACAGTCGGATGATTTTATGTTGCACGGGCCGTTTGTTTCAGTGGCCGGACATTTTTTGATCAGCGAACGCAGTTCATCAATATTCGGCAGGCGCCAATCCCTGTAGCCACCAGTAGTTACCTGCTTGCAGTAGGCAATGGCCTCATGCCAATTCATTCTTTTATGCCGTACGCTGTTTTGCCACCTTAAATGTGTAGCAGGGTCCCGCCAATATCCCGCCGCCAAACCTGCATGACCAGGATGAGCGTGCTCGGATGTAATGGTAAATATTATGGCAAACAGCAGCAATCCCGCTGTCAAAATTACGGGTCCAGTCCATGACATACGTGAGGTCTGGTTGACATCCCTTTTCCTGCGAAAAGCCCTAAAAATATACCCCAAAAATCGCCTCCATTTTTCAGGGGTGTAAAAACAAGACCACATCAATATCGGGCCATGGGGCTGTAAATGTACGCTTGCCGCCCGGGTGGTTGAATGTGCCTTTTTTGGTGGCACCGGTTGCTGCGTTCATCCACTGGTAATGGTATTGTCCCGCAGGCAGGTTTTTTATGGCCAAGGTCGCTGTTGCCCGTTTGATGGATGCGGCCTTGTTGATCCCGTTGGCATTGGGGTGGTAAATGATGTAGTGCTTGTTATCCGCCGAGACCATGACCTGGCATTGGCGTGGATAGGCCGGCCCTGACACTCGACCATCATCTGGCGTGAAGTCGGCAAGGTCAATGTGATTGTCCTCAAAGAATTTGCTGATATAAACGATGTCGTCCAGCCCCTTCAATTTGTAGGTGCCCGCAGGGAGCCCGCTGGAAGGATACTCGGCCGTGGTAAACGTGGCCGTATCGTAAGGTCGGATATGGGCCCATGCCCCGCCGTAGGACGCGGAGCCCCCTGAAAGTATCCAGTCCCACATGTGGCGCCTGAAAAAGACTCTTGGGTTGTCCGGGGCGTGATGCGATTCATAGCGGTCTTCCCCATCGAACACGGGCCAACCGGTCGAGGCGTACCGTCCCATTTCCGTTTCCGGCGTTGTGTCCTGTGTTTCTATGTGAATATAGGTAGGCCAGGACGCCTTTGTAAACTGGAATTGTTGATAGCGTATGCCGCCTGTTGAACGCAGGCTGTTGAAAATATCGTGTGTTTTCAGGTAGTTACCAACCTGGTTGGCCAGGGCCGTATTATAGGGATGCGACACGTAGTCTATAT
>WGCQ01000169.1 GCA_015493765.1 Deltaproteobacteria bacterium | reverse complement strand
TCCCGAAGCAGCCGAAGGCTGCGTCCCGACACCCGAATCCCGAAGCCAAAATCCGTGGCCGTGGCCGTGACCGTGGCCGTGGCCGAGTCCGTGGCAGTTGGCCGTGTGATCCCGGTGAAAACGAAAACCGTGGAGCGCAGGCTGCCTCGAGGAGATTACAAAGTCGTTATGTTACCCAACGCACAATTTGTCTTGTGTCATAACAGACTGAATTTACACAATATTCGTAGGGGCGGGTCTCAGACCCGCCCTGAATTTGCCATCAAATCAACACCCTCTGTAAGCCGGCGATCCCAGGGGGGACTTTACACACCCTCATCCTGCCGGCCTTTCCGTGGGCGTGATAGTGTGACTCCCGCTGATGATTCAAACTATTCCAGTACGTCGAAGGTCATGAAATCCGCATGCATGACCACGTAGGACTCGGGCGTACGGTACTGTCCGTTGCCCTCCTTGGAGTGGGTCCAGATCATGTGCTGGACCTGGTCGGGCAGGCCCGCGTCCCTTGCCACCTGCGCCCCGGATATGGGGTGACGCAGCAGCCGGCCCTTGAGGCTCTTGACCACGGTCCCGTCGGCCAGCCTGGTGTATTCCAGCACCTTGCCCACGTCATGCAGCAAGGCACCGCACACCACGTAATCCATGTTCAGGCAGTCCTGTTCCTCGAACAGGGCCTCGTTCATGGCCTTTGCCGCCTGGTACGCGATCCGGGTGACCAGTTTCACGTGATTTCCCAGGGTCGTCTGGGCGCGGCGTTCGAACAACGTGAAGGGCAGTTTTTCCAGGTCCTCGGGCTGGAAATCCGATTCCTCCAGCGCGATCCGCCATGCCTCCACGGCCTTTTCCCGCAGTTCCGCATCCTTGATCCACCCCAGTTCCTCATTGAAATAAGCCTCGATTGCCTCTTTCATTTCCATTCCTCCGGTAAATCCCTGGGTCCCGGCCCGTTGTACTCCCAGTTCTGGTTGATCTTGCGCATGGGCGGCTGCGTTGTCCTTTCCTCGTAGAAATGCGCGGCCAGGCCCGCCACCCGGGCCAGGATAAAGAAACTGTTGGCCACCATCGGGTCGAAACCCAGTTCGCACAGGGCCACTGCAATGGCGCCGTCCACGTTCAAATGCAGGGTTTTGCTGGTGCTGAGCACCTTTTCCATGGCCAGGGCGAATGCAAAATAATCACCTGCTATGCCCGCATCCCGCATCAAGGCCTTCAGCCGCAATGTACGCGGGTCGTTCGTATGATAGCGGTGCCCGAATCCCGGCACGCGTTGGCCCCTGGCCTTGAACTCATCACGGACCTGTTCGGCGACCGCCTCAAAGCCCTTGCCGTCCTGCCCTGCCCGTTTCACGGCATCGTAGAACGTACGCATGGCCCCTTCCACCGCGCCTCCGTGATGCTGGTTGATCGCCAGCACGCCTGATGCAATGGCCGCACTGATCGTCGCCCCCGTGCTGGTTGCATTCAACGTGCCCAGCGCTGACGGCGGGGTCACACCGTGGTCCACGCTGCTGACCAGGATCGCCTCGATCAGGCGTGCCACCTTGGGCGTGGGCAACTCGCCGCGCAGCAACAGGTAAAACACCGCGCCAAACGGCAGGCGGTCCATCATCTCGTCTATGCGATAGCCCCTCACGCGCAGTTCGTTCGGTTTCACGTCCGTGATGGCCGTGTACCAGTCGGGCACGGGCCTGGCAGTCACTGGAATCCCGTGTCGCGCCAGCACGTTACGCGTGGCTGCCGGCAGTTCGGAAAAACTGTCCACCACCAATACACCGGCCTCACTTAAGGCCTTGACCTTGCCCTCGTGCGTCCCGCGTCCGCCCTCCACGATCGCACCGGCGTGCGAAAAGCGGGTCCCGGACTTGGCGGCCTTGCCCCCGATGTACGCGATCACGGGCTTCGTGACCTTGCCCGCACGTATCAACTCGGCCAGGCGTTCCTCCTGGGTGCCCCCAATCTCGCCGAACAACACGATCGCCTGCGTATCCGGGTCCTTTTCGAACTCCAGGGCCACGGCCGGGATGTCCATACCCACGATCGGCTCACCGCCAACGTGCACCAGGGTTGTCAGGCCGATGCCCTCCTTGCCCAGGTAATAGCCGATGGACGACGTGATCCCACCGCTGCGGCTGATCACGCCCACCGGCCCGCGTTTGAACCACTGCCTGGCACTGTCGGCACTGCCGCCGATCATGCCCAAGATGGCCTGGCCCACGCTGCATATCCCCAGGGTGTTCGGCCCCACGAACCGGGCTCCGTATTTCTTTGCCAAGGCCGCCATCTCCATCACGTCCCACAGCGGCGTACGGTCCGCCACTGCCAAAAAGAACCGGACCCCGGCCTCCATGGCCTCCTTTGCCGCAACCTTCACCAGCGGCCCGCGGACAAAGATCACGCTGGCATCCACCGGCCCAACCGCATCGATCGCCTCGGCCACCGTGTTGAACACGGGCACGCCCTGCACGCTTTCACCGCCGTGTTTCGGCGACACACCAGCCACGATATGCGTACCGTATGCCTTCATCAAGCGGGTCCTGGTCCTGCCTTCGCGGCCCGTTATCCCCTGGACCAGCACCCTGGATTGTCTGTTGATCAGGATCGCCATCAGTCCACCTCCTCAATACCGGGTATGGGCAGTATCACGCGGCCGCCGCCCAGCCCGTACTGGGCGCAGTCCACGTCGCAGGCCAGGCACTCCGTGCACTTGCCCTTGGCCGCCTCCTCCTGCGTGATGTTTAGCACTGGCACACCGTCCTGTAGCGTCAGGATCCTGGGTACGCATGCGCTGATGCAGGCCTTGGTTTCGCAGCGCTCGCACACCGCGTGGTCTAACACCACCTCGCCGGTCAGTGTCTTGAAACGGTACGGTTTTTCGGGCTCCGGCATGGGTTCGGGCCTGCTGGCCGGCACCGTGTCCTTCGGATGTGTCTGGATCAGTGCCTGCAGGCGTTTTGCACAAAAATCCGGGCTCGTGTCCTTGCCATAGCACTCCACCGGGGCCGGCAGGTCCTTGGTGTACTGGGTCAGGATCTTGATTGCGAAATCCTCCTTGTTGCCGCCCAGGCGCAGCACCGCGGGTACGTTCAGGCGGGTCTCCCGAAACGCCTTGACCAGGCCCCTGGCCGAGTGATACTGCTCCTGGCTGGCCACGCCCGAGCCGCTGCCGAAGTAACCGTCGATAGGCCCCTGGGACAGGATGATGCGTGCCGCCCTGTACACCTTGCTGGCAGGCGGATTGCCGGAGGTATCACAGAAGTTGGCCAGTTTGAACCCCTGCTTCAACACCGCGTCCATGCTCATCATGGAACCGCCGCCCCCGGCGCCGTGAAAGCCCACAACGCCGTCACCACGCTTGAACCCGGTTTCCAGTTGAAAGAAATAAAAGGTGCCCCGGTAGTCGTCCCGCTCCACGTCCCAGGCAATGCGCTCCAGGGCAGTGGGCGGCCTGGAAAACTCCCTGGCGATCTCGATGCCCAGTTCCGGGTGCCTGAACACCGAGTGGTCATCCACCGTGATACGCGCGTCCGCAGCGTACACCTTGCCCGCCCTGGTCACGATCAGTGGGTTGACCTCTGCACTGCGGGCCTCGACCCCGCGCATCGCATCCCACAGGGATTTGACCGCGGGGGCCAAAAGGTCAGCATGATCGCCTGAAACCCCTGATTCCTCAAGGGCTTGCCTGGCCATATCAATGCTGACCCCAACAAGCAAATCGACAGTCCTGCGCGCCACGAGGTGAGGGGTTTGTGCGGCCACCTCCTCGATACCCGTGCCACCGTGCGATGACACGATCAACACCGGCGCCTTTGTGCTGTCGTCCACTATGAAGCCGGCATAGTATTCCCGCGCAATGTCCAGTCGCTCCTCCACCAGTACGGACTCGATCACGAACTGTTTCACGCGCATGCCCAGCACCTTTCGGGCGGCCTCCCGCGCGGCATCCGGCGAATCCACCAGAACCACACCACCGAACGAGGCCCGCTTGGTCGTGAATACCTGGGCCTTTACCACTGCGCGGCCGCCTAATTTTTGCGCGGCCTCGAACGCCTCATCCGGGGTCCTGCACACGAATCCCTTGGGCGTGGCAATGCCGTATTTCGCCAGTACGGCCTTGCTTTGATACTCGAATAATCGTGCCATAACTACCTCAAATCAATAATATTCTCCTCGAAACCAATGCCTTCGGACCTCAACGCCGGCAACACGTGGTTGTATACCTCCGGCAGCGTCGGGATATGCACACCGGTCAGTTTTATCCTGCCCTTGAGCACCATTTCCGCAGTGATTGCCACGGGTAGTCCCACGGTTCTGGCCATGGCGCTGAAGCCATCGGGTTGGCCGTATTCTATCATGGTTGACTGGACCTGGTAAGCATGCCCATTGTCCTCGATCTCGAATATGTGCCGCATGACCAGCAAATCCCGCTCGCCCGGTTTGAACTGGAGTTTCTGCTGCATCAGGTCAGCCAGCAACTGGATGCGGTCCTTTGGCGTATTCAGGATGGGGTGATCGTCAAACAGACCAATGTATTCGAGTTTTTGGATCACCGGGTCGTCCACTGCAATACCCAGGTATTCGGCCACGGCCTGCTTTGGATCGCCCTGCCCCTGGACCAGGTCCAGCATGTACCTGGCGTAGGTAGGGGCCTCGGGTTTTTCGTCCCTCAGCATACCCAGGCGCACGATCCCGTCCCACAGGGTACACCAGCCTGGATAACGCAGGGTCCCCCGGTACATCGTGTCGATCCCTTCCAGCCCGTATAGTTGGATATACGGGATGCTGTCACGGTTCGGATACGCATCCAGGGTGCCTATGCCGTTGAACTGCAACTGGTGGACGTCCTGGAACAGTTTTTGTGCAGGTATGTTCACCACCCGGCCGTCCTGCAGGTAACGTGCGCTGTTCGTTGCCGCGGTCACCACGGAACGAGGGCTCCACGAGAGTTTGTAGCCCCACGGGTTGTCGTTTGCATCCGGTGCAGGCAGGCCGCCGGTGTAGGAGCGAAACGACCTCACACGCTTGCCAGCGGATACGGCCTCGTCGATCACCTTTTTCGCGGACATGTGGTCGATCCCGGGGTCCACGCCGCACTCGTTGAGCAACAGCACGCCAGCGGCCTTTGCCTCGGCATTCAGGTCTCGCATCTGCGGGCTTACGTAAGACGCGGTGACCATGTCCTTGCGGGCGTCTATGCATACCCGGGCCACGGTTGCATGGAACCACGCGGGCAGCAGGCTGATCACCAGGTCAGCATTTTTGACATGTTTACCCAGGCCCTCGATGTCATTTGCGTCCCATTTTTCAAAGCGGACATTTGGCATGCCACGCTCCAGGACCCCGGCCGCGTCGGGATCCAACTGCTGTGCCAGGATCGTGAGGCCAAGTTGGGGGTCTTTGCCCAGGTATTCGATCACCGGGCCTGATACCATGCCCGCACCTAACAACAAAACACGTTTCATCGCATCCCCTGTAAACAGGTTATCAATAAGCCCGGCATGCAAGTGGCAAACCGGACAGGGCCAATTTCAGCAGGATTTTTCAGGAAACACAAGGGCAAAAATCCATTTTTTCGGACGTTCTTGTGACGATGGTCAAAATGGGGGCATACAGGCCCTTGGCGGATGCGGGGCATTGCGCACCCACACTGCCATCGGTCACGGACTCGGCCCACGGCCACCGGCCCACGGTCAACGGACTCGGCCAACGGCCTCGGCCACGGTCACTGAATTCTGGCTTCGGGTTTCGGGTCTCGGGACGCAGCCTGCGGCTGCGCGGGACGGCCCTGCGGGCCTTTCGGGAAGGCTCCCGTCGTAACCGGAAACCCCGGCCCACGGTCAACGGCCACGGCCACGGCCAACGGCCACCGGCCATCGGCCACGGTCACTGAATTCTGGCTTCGGGTTTCGGGTCTCGGGACGCAGCCTGCGGCTGCGCGGGACGG
>WGCQ01000168.1 GCA_015493765.1 Deltaproteobacteria bacterium | reverse complement strand
GGCGAGGCCGAGGGTATTGATTTGATTGGTTTCGAAGCAAATCTGAGATTTCGAGTATTTTGTAACATATTGATTTTAAAACCATTTAAGAATGCCGGCGATCCCAGGCCAACGGTCTCGGTCACGGAAAAAACAGGCCAGCCGCCTGCGCTCCACGGCTTTCGTTTTCACCGGGATCACACGGCCAACGGTCTCGGCCACGGACTCGGTCAACGGTCACGGCCACGGCCAACGGTCTCGGCCACGGACTCGGCCATCGGTCTCGGTCTCGGCCAATGGCCAACGGCCAACGGTCACGGAAAAACCAGGCCAGCGGCCTGCGCTCCACGATTTCCGTCTTCACCCAGGCGGGGTCAGGAAGACCCGGAAACGAGCATCTTGCATAGGATCGGATAATCCATTAGGATCGGACTGACCCGTTGGAGGGCATTCATGTCCGTTGTGTATTTTGTATTGTTTTTGGGATTTTTGATCTTTTTCCACGAGTTCGGCCATTACAGCATGGCACGGCTCCTGGGGATCAAGGTGTTGACTTTCTCGTTTGGCTTCGGGCCACGCCTATTCGGTGTCAAATTGGGGGATACGGACTATCGTATCAGCGCGATCCCCCTGGGTGGATACGTACGCATGCTGGGGGATGACCCCCAGGAACTGCCTAACCCCGCAGACTGGGATAAGGGTTTTTTGACCGCGCCGGTATGGAAAAAATCCCTGATTGCATTGGCTGGCCCCCTGTTCAGCCTGTTGCTGCCCTTTCTGGCCTACATGGCGATCTATTCGACCAGGGCAAATGAAACCGCATCGCGCATAGGTAGTGTACTGCGTGACGGTCCTGCCTGGCAGGCCGGTATAAGGCCGGGCGACAGGATCATGAAGGTTGACGGCCAGGAGGTCGATTACTGGTGGCAGTTGCGGAATGCGGTAAGCGGTAAGCCCGGTGTACACCTGAAGGTGATCTACACGCATGCCGGCAAAAAACACGTGACAACCGTGGTGCCGAAAAAGGTCCCTGACCCGCTGTACAACATGTTGGGTTTGCACCGTTACAAGGGCATGATCGAGGTATCGCCCGTGGCACATCGCCCCACGGTGACCGTTAGTCCGGGCAGCATGGCCGCAGCCTGGGGTTTGAAGACGGGTGATGCGGTATTGCGGGTCGGACACCACTCGCCGTATTCCTTCGATGACCTGAAAAGGCTGCTGGACGCCTGCCTGGATAAGGGTAAATGCACGCTGCGGATAGCCAGGACCGATGGCACCAGGTTGAAACTGGCTGTCAGCAGGCGGGATGGTCTGCCCTTGGGGCTCCAAAGGGCCGATAACGTGGTGAAGGAAATCAAGCCTGGGTCGCCGCTGGCACTGGCAGGCCTGCAAAAGGGCGACCGAATCCTAAAGGTTGACCGTCGTCCCCTGTACAATCCGGACCTGGTAGTGGCAGGCCTGATGACCCAGGCGGACAAGGACCATACGCTAACGTTCGAGCGCAATGGTAAAATCCATACCATCGTGTTCAACCTGAAAAATCCCAAGTGGCACCCCGGTGTGCAGGCACCGCGCTATCTTGAACCCGGCATGGTCACGTACACCTTTACCGAGCCCGTCGAAATGATCCCTGTGAAAAACCGCCTGGATTACGTGGCCCACATGTCCATACAAAAAGGGGATCGGGCAATCATGGTATCCGTGGCATCGTTGTGGGCGCTGGTAACCGGCAGGGTCAGTGTCAAAGAGATGGGCGGACCGATCATGATATACGACATAGCGGACAAGGCCGGAAGGTCCGGGTGGATGACATTTTTGTCAGCACTGGCATGGATTTCTGCATCCATAGGACTGCTGAACCTGCTGCCCATACCGGTATTGGACGGTGGACACCTGTTGCTGTTCTCGATAGAGGCCGTCCGCAGGCGACAGTTGTCCCTGCGGACCAGGCAGATCGCCACCTATATCGGTTTTACCTTCCTGATGGCACTCATGGTCCTGGTGTTTGCAAACGACATCATGCGCAAAATGGGGTTGTATTGAAAGGACTCTTGTTTGACACATCCATGAAGACCGCCATGGTTGCCCTGTCCCGGGGGGACGAGGTGGTAGTGACATGTCGCAGACCCGGAGGCGTGGGCCATAGTGCTTTCCTGTTGAAGGACATTGAAACACTCCTGCAGGGAGTGGGTTGGGGGTATGGTGACATCGACTTCATAGGCGCAGGTACTGGCCCCGGCTCGTTTACAGGTGTACGGGTGGCCGTATCCACGGCAAAGGGACTGGCATTCAGCATGCACAAGCCCATTGCCGCAATATGCTCCATGGATGCAATCGCCCTGTCCTTGCCGCGGGAAATGCCAGTGCTAATACTGGTCGATGCGGGTCGCAGGCGCGTATATGCCGCACTGTACCAGGCTGCAACACGCAAAAACGCAATTCGCCTGTTGCCAATCACGGAACTGCATAGTGTATTCGAGCATAAAAATATCCTGATTGCCGGTCCTGCCGTGTCAAAATACCACGAACAGATAATGGAATTGTACAAAGGCTGGCTGGCTGGCGTATTTACCACAACCGACGGTCTGACCGCACAGGGATTTTTAAAGGCCGCCATGAAATCCCTTGCCTCTCCCGTGGCACCCGGGGACCTCACCCCGTTGTACCTCCAGGACCCATCTGTCAGAAAGGCTGAAAAACACGGAATATGACACCTTTTAGTGCAGGCATGCAAGAGGTCAATCCCAAATTACCGTCCAGGTTTGAATGACAAACGGAGCCTGCGCCCCTTTATCCATGCATGGTGAACGGGAATCCACCGGAAATAATGGTAATCACCGTGCCCAGGAACAAGGCCGGGGCAAAGGGCAGGTTACGCTTGACCCTGACCTTTGGCTGGATGTTCCATCGTTCGAACCACTGCTGGATGCTGTTGACCTGGGCCTTGGTCAAGCCGTCAGGCATCAAGGGCCCCAGTTGTTCTATGAAATCAGGGTCCCTGGCCTTGAACAGTTCCATCATTTTGGGGGACAGGATCGTGCCAACGCCAAGTTCCGAGGCCGGTATCTCGCGATCCTCGAAGGTTTGCAAGTAGTAGTCGTAAAGCCATCTGAACAGGACTATAACGATCGCTGTGGTGCTCATGCCGATTAGCGAGTAAAAATTCAAGTGACCGCGTGGAAACAGTGTTATATACGTCGCCGCAGCAAGGGTCAGGCCGATTACCAGCCTGCGTGGCCACTTTTTCGACAGCATCTTGTTCAACGGGCCGTACAGCAAGAACAGCAAAAAATACAATATCACGTTGTTATGCAATGCCACGGACCACGATAGCAGTGCCCTGGCCACCTCCCTGTAGGTCTTGATCGTCAAAAACAGCAATAAAAAGACCGCTGCCATGCGCCATAATTCACTGTGTCTGCGCCGGTACCAGTTTGCAATTCTTTTTAATGGATTCGAACGATTCTGCTTGTTTTTCAAATACTTGTTTAGAGTTCCCACAAGCAGTTCGATTACAAGTATCGCAATGATCGACAAAAACGTATTGAACAGGATCGGGTAACCGGGATAAAAGGGCCAGAAATTGCGCGTGTAACTGGCCAGGGGGACCATCATGGTCAACACGAACAATAGTTTTGCATCACCCGCAGCCCACATGCCCCAATACCACAGCCCGAACCCAATCACCAGGGCCAGGCCGCTGTTTCCCAACACCCGCAACACGTACATGCCAGGGCCTCCGAATTGACGGGCATAAGCGGCGCTCCTGGTGGGCAGGCCGAAATACCAGAAACCCGTGATCACCCCCAGCATCAACAGTGCACCAACCAGTCCCCACACTATATGGCGATTGAAAATCTTGCCGTACAAATAGTCCGTGATTGCGCACAGCCCACCCATGGCCACGGCCATTCCCTGGCCAATATATTCCGGGTAAATCGTCAAGGCATCTTGTCCTCTAATATCCTGGTGCGTATCTTGTCCGGGTCCACGAACACAGGATACAACTGGGCGGAGTCGTAAAAACGGTCCATTTCGTACAGGCCTGCACAGATCGGGTTCAGGGTGCATATTTTGCAGACATCGGCCTTTCCATGCTCGAACAAGGTCTCACGCACCATGCCCTTTTCATCCAAAAAACGCACGATGCGTTCCTCTGACTTCACGATTTTCCGGGTTTCCGTGCTGGCCCATGCGAATTCCGTCATGTAACACAACGGCACCTTTTCCGCTCGAAATGTCCGGCCCGTGGAATGCAAAAAACGCATGGCCTTGTACAGCGATACCTCGAATTCCCACAGTTTCGGGATTACATCCGGGTTTTCCGTGGCCCGATTCATGGTGGGGTCAAGGTTATTCCACACAAAATGATGCAAAAACGGGAATTTTTTGACCAGGAACAACACGTTTTCGTACAGGTGGTCCGCGTTGTAATGGCTGATCGGCGTGTTGATATTCACATCCAACCCGATGTTTCCGGCGATTTCGATGGTACGCAGCACCCGGGACAGGCTTTTGGGGTTTGCTGTCAGAAACGCCTGCATTTCGTCCTTGTATGACTGGATTGACACGTGCAACAGCCGCAGGCCCTTTTCGTACAACATGGCCAGGTAATCAGACCTGGCCGGGATCTGCCCGTTCGTGATCAGCCGGCAGTGCAGCCCCTGCGACACGGCGTACTCGACCATTGCCGGCAGGTCCTGGTGCAGCGTGGGCTCACCGCCCGTAAAGATCACGCCGTAATAGTCGCGACGTTTGAAGTCGTCGATCATCTTTTTGACCTGCTCCAGGCTCAGGGTGGCATCCCGTTCGGGATTGGAACAGATCCTGCAACGCTGATTGCACAGCCTGGTAACCTGAATATAGCCCAGATTCGCCACGATTATCCTTTCATATCAACTGGTTGTAATACCTGCAATCCGAAGTGCCTGGCCAGGTTCAGTTGCAACCCTGCGCACCGGGCGTTGTGCGCACATCCGACGCACCTGGTGCTTTTTGCAAAATTGTGCATGGTAATGAACCGGGCCACCAGGCCGGCAAGGTCCAAAATACCGTCAGACCCGACCAGTTGCATATCGAGTACAGGTTCGGATGCAATCAGGTCCAGGCCAGGGACCAGGCACGCTGGCAGGCCCCGGACCGAGGCATCCACTCGTGCGGCCATGTCCCGGAATGTCTCGATTTCAGGGGCGGAGGTCCTGACCTGGTCCAGCCGTTCGAACAACGGGTATTCCATGGTCAGTTTCCCTTTCAAGCCGGTCCACCGCATCTGTACGGCCCGACTCAATGCCTGCCGCTCCACCAACCAGGTCACGTCCATGCCCTTTTGCAATGCGGTCAGCGCCTCGACAGGGCTTTTCGTCCACAGGGCCTTCGCATCGCCAGTGGGCATGCCATCCCGGACCCGAAACAGCCACCTGCGGCCGCCATCATCCACCCATACCTGTTTTACACCCTGCTCCGACAGGACCTTACGCACAAAATTACCTTGTTCTTCAAGGAGTTGCCTGGATACCGCAGCCAATTCGAAACCGTGTGCAAAGAACCGGTGCACATAATCCCTGGCAAAGTCACAAAAACCCTTGATCGGGCAGTACGGGCACCTCGGCCCCATACAATCCGGGTCCTTATCCGACCGTACCAGCACCTTGAATGCCTCGCGTTCCCCAAGCACCTCGTCGTATATCTTGTGCGGGTCCTGAACCAGTTCCTCGGCACCCTCCAGAAACGACACTGGCAGGCGGTTCGTCCACAACACCAGGCCAGGCGTGTCTTTTATTTCCAGCGCCCTGCGCAGGTGCGGTGCGGCAAAATTCAGGTCGTACGACAACAGGTCAAAGTACTCGTCAAAGGCCCTTCCAAACGGGATCAGGTGCAACAGGTCGAACTCGTACACCCCCAGGTCCATGAAAAACTCCAGCATCTCGCGTAAATACGGCAGGTTCAGGCGGTTCAGCACGATGTCCACGCTGACCACCCGTTTCAAGGCAATCAGGTTTTTGAGGCCCTTCACGCTTTGTTTAAATGCGCCCTTCACGCCCACCAGGCGGTCATGCAGTTCGGCCGTATGCCCGTGCATGGAAATGGTGGCCTCGTCGAGCCCGTTTTGCACAGCCCTTACCACGAACCCGGGATACGAAAACATCCGGCCGTTCGATACCACCTGCACCCAGGTGTAACCGATCTGCTTCCCGAATGCCACGAAATCGGTAAATTTCTTGTGCAAGGTGGGTTCGCCCCCTGACAGGATCAGGCGCTGCGCCCCCTTTTCCCGGCCCTCCGCAATCTTTTTACGGACCTCGTCCTCCGGGATCACAGTGCCGTCCTGCGCCCCTGTATCCAGGCAAAACAGGCAACGATTGTTGCACACCCTGGTCAGCCTGACCCAGTGCCGCTGTTCGAATACAGCGGCCTCCTTTGTTTCCTGCGGTAGTTTACTCATTTTTTCGGAAATAATCCCCGAATTCCTGCACGAATTCAGGGTCCATGGCCTTTGTGTCACGGATCGGAATGAATTCATCGAAACCATAGTGTTCCGGGTACTCGCGCCATGGTCCTTCGCACATCGGGTTCATTATGCACTGCTTGCACTGAGGGCCCTTCATTTTGCCCTCGGTCAGCCGGTGGACCGTGTAATCCTCCACGGTCAGGTGGCCCTCCATGATCTTTGTCCTGGGCATGATCCGCTCGGCCACGTAGGGCTCCAGCCCCTGCATGAAACAGTAGGGCACCGCCTCGGTCATCACGATGACGCCGGCCTTGATCCCGATTTTCAGGGCCTTGTGCAGGTAAGGACGCAACAGCGCAAACCTGGGCACCACGCGATAGAAATTTTCCGCTGCCGTCCCCAGTGGGTGGACCATGGCCAGTTGGAACTGGTCCACCTGTAACGCGACCAGCAGCCTGGCAATCTCGGGCAGGTGCCGGAAATTGGATTTCACGATCACCGTGTTCGTCATGATCAACTGGTCCAGTTCACGCAGGTTGCGGATCGCGCGCACGGTTTGCCTGAACGCGCCCTTTGCAGAAACCAGGTAGTCATGCAATTCCGGCGTGTGCCCATGCAGTGCGGGCGAAAACTCGTTTGCACCGGCGTCGATCAGGTCCTCGCATAGTTTTTTGTAGGCCAGCATACGGCCGTTTGTCTGGATCTGAATACGCCTGAAGCCCAGTGATTTCGCAAATTTCACCAAATCGATCAAATCCTTGCGAATCGTAACCTCACCGCCGGTAAAGACCACGGAATCCGTATCCTGCCTGGCCTCCTCCAGCAGGCGCTTGACCTCGTCCGTGCTCTTGTTTCCATAGATCTCGCGTTTGCGTCCCTGTACACAAAATATGCAGTGATTATTGCACAGCCACCCCGTCTTTATGTCCACTCGGTCCACATGGTGCCCGGACGCTGGTAGGGGGTCCGTGTGCACCGTAACCGGGTTACTGCCTTTGACGTCTGTTTTGTTCAACCTTTGCCTCTTTCCTGGGGCCATTGTTCACGGGCTCAAATTCCGCCCAGCCATAATGTTTCAAGTAGATCGTAAATACACCCTGGCAAACATGATTGTACGCGCAATCCATGCATTGCGGGCGTTTCGTACGCACCTGTGAGTCACGCAGGCTCTTTTCGACCTTGGTGTAAGTAGCAGCCTCGCCCTCCACGGCACCGGGCTGGACCAGCGTGTCGTCGGTCACCCGGACGTCATCGAAGCCCGGTGAATCCCCCGGTTCAAAGTGAAAATACCGCTCCACGTATCCCCTGGATGCATCAGGCAGTCCCTCTGTCACGCAGTAGGGTACATCCAGCAAAAACACCCTGCCGTGATCCTGTGCCGGGATTTGCCGCAAGAAATCGGCAAATCGCTGAACCACATCGGAATAACGCGGCATCAACTGGTCGAAATAGGTGGCGCCCCTGCCGTCGGGCATCATCATATTGAACACCATCTGGTCCACCAGGGGTGCAACCAGGTCATAAAATTCCTTGAAAAAATCCATGTTGCGCCTGGTGACCACAAAGGACGTATGCAATTTCAGGTTCGGAAACATGCGTTTCATGGCTGACAAGACCTTTATGCCACGCAGGGTCTGCTCAAAGGAACCGCGGGTCCTGGTCAGAGCATCGTGGACACGCGCATTCGGGCCGTGCAAAGAAACAAGGACGTGATTCAGGCCTGCATTTAACAGGGTGTACGTGTATTTTGCGTAACCCAGGCGCCTGCCATTCGAAATCATGCCGATCTCTTTGAATCCCAGTTCCTTTGCAAGTTGGATGTATCTTACGAGGTCCGGGTTCAACGTAGGCTCGCCGGAGGTGAACATGACCATCTCGGCATTATGGGAGGCCTCCATCATACGCCTGACATCCTCCACGGTCTGGTGGATCAGGCGGCTGTAGCGCTCGGTGCGGTCCTCCTCCATACAAAAAATACAGTTATTGTTACAGGAAAAACCCACGTTGATGTGCAGCCTGTTGCCCTGAACCGGGTCCTCAGGTGTCAAAGGGCCGGTTGCTTGTCCGTTTTCCTGGGGATTCACCAAACTCACACGGCAATTTTACGTTTTTTTGGTATAAAATGGAAGGGGCAGGCCGGTTTTCGTTTCTTTCTACTTTTGTGAGGAAGCCCTGTTTTTTTTCGGTCTTTTTGTGGTGCCTGTGTCGAACCTGTAAATCAATTCGAGCCGGGCCTTTTCCGATGCTATTTGTATCCTGGTTTTGCGTATGTGGTTTCGAATGGATTCCTTCAGTGTATCCGGCAGCCATACGGCAGGTCCCTTGGGCATGTATTGGGGTATGCGGGATTGTAGCGTGGTCAACATGGGCTCCAGTCCATGCAACATGGCATGTGATTCGGCAAACCTGGTTTGGTCCTTGGCAGAAAGCGCATGAAAGGCAGCGTCCACAAACCTTATATCGATATTCCGTGCCAAAATTGCTGCTCGATCGTCGTTTTTGACCGTTTTTATGTTGATAAAACGATCCACGTTGCTACAGGCCTTGTTTGCCGCACTAATATAGGTCAACACGTTAGCGGGCACAAAAGGTTTCGTGGTCGAATGATACATTGGTTTGTTCAGTGCAACACTGCCAGGGGCGATTACGAAGGCCATTGCAGCAGCACCCAGCAATGCAATGGCCTCAAGTGCAAATCTGCCCATGGTCACCCTTTGTTTGAACGAAACCAGGATGTACAGGCCGAAAAACAAGTAGAACGACATCAGCAGGAATATCCAGAAGGAGGACAACATGATGCCCTGCAGCAACAGGAGTGTGGCCAGTCCCAGGGACAGCAGTCCACCCAATATCCTCAGAAACCTGGATGCAGGCGAGATATGTCTCTGGTACCAGGCCGGTTCCTCCAGCAGGCCCTCGGCCTTCATGGCCTGACGTTCCTCCCACTTGGCGAACACGATACCGCACCGGGGACATTCATAGGCCTCTTCGTTAAACTCGAAGCCGCAATTTGGACATTTCAAGGCAGCCTCCACATGGACTGCTCTTATTGTACCAGAGATTTTGTTAATCCGAAAAGTTTTTGTTCCAGCCCAAATTACCTGACTAAATTCGGTAGTCGTACGCCGCAAGCGGACCATCTACTTTGTCGTTTGCACCCATTTGATGCTCGACGTACCGCTAGTACGCCTGTGCTCAAATGGGCTTAACTCCGCGTACCTGAACCACTTTCGGCGTACTTTGTACTCAAATTTGACAGGTAATTTGGGGCCACCCCAAATTACCGGGAGTGATTTGGGATTTAACGTACAGCCCTTAGAATATCTTTGACCACAGCAGTTCCATCAGGATGGATGATACCGACCTCATAACTTTTCAGCGGTGAAAAACCGGGGATACGGCCCTGCCCGGACGCAATTAACATGGCCGCAGCAGTCAGGTTGGGGTGGTCCACAGGACCGTTTTCAGCCGTCGAACACACCGGACACTGACGTATTCCCCTGATACGTCGCAGCAGAATGGTGTTATCTATGGTGGAAAAGCCCATGATTACACGACCATTCGTGATAATCATGTGTATATGCTCATTGCTGCCCAGCATGCGCTTGTTCAGGAACTTGGGCAGGATTCGCAGCATGGACCCGGTACATTCCAACAGCACCCCTACGGGCAGGTTGCGGTCCTCAATGCGATTTATATCGTGCAGATAGGACAAAAACAGGTGAAACAGCAATTCCTTCCACGAATCGCCCTGTATATTATTCGCAATATAACGAGGAAGGTTATCCATGATGTTTTCACGCAGCCCCCGGATGCCTTCCAGAAAGCCGCCTACCACGCCGACGTACTGGCGAAAACGATACGGTTGCACATCCTCAACCTTGAATTTCGATAATGTCGCCTCTTCAATGGCCACTACCAGGGTATTCGTTACTGCCTTGGTCGGTAGAATGGGCGTTTCCACTCCAGCCATGATGGGCCTTTTTGAAACAAGGACCTCACCGTCGGAATAGTATGCCACGCCAGCGACACCACTCAACGCGGTACGGTCGGGTTTCATGTTCACACCGGTTGCGTTCAGGGCGCAACGTATCAACGTATGGTCATTAACCACCATGGCAAGGGTTTTCATATCAGTCTCCTACACTCAAGGGTAAATCCATTTACGGGGACGTCATTCAAGTCAGCACTCTCTTCCAGTCAAGCCCCGAAACAGGGTAAGCATACTTTTAGATCAAAAACTGAATTTGTCAAGTTATCCACCTACTCAAATACCTTTTCTTCAGGGTCCGGATCCGTTGCGTCCCCTTCAATATTCCTAACCCAGGAACGACCACCTAATTCCTTGAAATACTCGTGCTGGATCAACAGATTCATGATCTCGTTGGTGCCGGTCCAAATCATGGTCAACCGAAGGTCCCTGAAATATTTCTCGACAGGATAGACGGTTGTATAGCCTATGCCGCCCATCACCTGCATTGCGTGGTTCACGGCCAGCCACCCGGCCTCGGTGGCGAATTTCTTTGCCTCCGACACCAGGCGTCTTGCATCGAGTCCCCGGTCAACAGCATCGCCTGCAATAATATTCAAGGACCTGGCAGCATCCAGTTGCGTCACGGCATCCGCGATCTTGAAACTGACGGCCTGGAATTTGCGAATCGGCCTGCCAAATGCCCGTCGTTTTTCCGCATAACGGGCGGCGACTTCCAACGCGGCCCTGCCAGTGCCAACACCACCTGCTGCCGAGGTCATGCGTTCAGGTATCATCATTCTGTTGAATATCACGGCGCCCTGGTTGAGTTTGCCCACCAGGTTCGAGCGAGGCACCACCGTGTTTTTGAATACCAGCCTGCCGGTACCTCCGCCCCGGGTGCCCATCAACCCATACACCTTACGCACCAACACGGTGTCATCCTTGTCCACCAGGATTAACGAAATCGAATTCTTGCCCTCACCCTGGCCCGTCCTCGTGTACACGGCAAAAAAATCCGCACCCTCAGCACCCACAACGAACCGTTTCTGGCCGTTCAACACGAACGTATCGCCCTGTGGTACGGCGGTTGTCTGTGCGCCAAAGAAATCCGACCCCCCCCTGGGCTCAGTAAGTGCCTCGGCCACGAATTTTTCGCCCTTCAGCATGGGTTTTAGGTATTTCTGCTTTTGTTCCTCGGTGCCAAAGGTATTCAGAGCCTCGCCCACGATGCTGGGCAACACGAACAGGCACGACAATGCGGAACCAAGTACACCGATCTCTTCAATCCCTGCGATCTCGGCCTTCCACGACAGGCCACTACCGCCGTACTCCCTGGGAAACCGTGGCCCCAACAGCCCCCTCCGGCCAGCCTCTACCAGGAATTTCCTGGGGTACTGTACCTCGTTTGCATCCATTCGCCTCAACAGGTCCGCAGGCACCCATTTCACGAATTCACGGACTGCCTCGACGTATGCCCGTTCCTCTTTTGTAAGCAAATAATCCCACATGCGTGCCTCCTTTCACCCACCCATGATTTTTGTAACCAGGGTATAGCCCGTCTTGTCATGCTTATGGCGTGCGAAGACCTTGATAAAATACTTGCCCGGCGTGACCTCCTGCAAGAGCATAACCTGTTTGGGGCCATCTTTCAGCCTGGTTACCCTGGAAAGGTACTTGCCATAGCGGTTGTACAATTCCAACACCACCTCGGCATTACCGTTGTCCACGATCAATTGGATTCTCAAAATACCCGGGTCAGTACATGTCAACACCTTCCAGTCCGTACGGTCCCCGCCCGAATAGTCCACCGTATCGGCAACAGCCTTGCCCATCTGGATCGGCTTGGCCTGGTAGCGTTCCGCATCACCACCGGACTTTCCATCCGGTTTTACACAGGAAGATATACCCAACAGCAACAGTGAAAAAATCAAAACAGTTTTTTTCATGCAAACACCATGGAGGTCACCTGAGGACAAGTGTAACAAAATCCAATAATCCGGTCAATCGCATCCGGAGCCCACCAAATTACCTGTCAAATTTTAGGACAAATGGTGATGAAATGGGTTCAGCAATCCACACGGTCTTGGTCAACGGCAAGGCGGGCGGGACGCCCGCGAAACAAGCAGGCGAGGCCGCCTGCGCTCCACGGATTTCGTTTTCACCGGGATCACACGGCCAACGGTCTCGGTCAACGGTCTCGGTC
>WGCQ01000167.1 GCA_015493765.1 Deltaproteobacteria bacterium | reverse complement strand
TCCCAGGAGGCCGCCTGCGCTCCACACGGCTTTCGTTTTCACCGGGATCACACGGTCTCGGCCAACGGTCTCGGCCTCGGACTCGGTCAACGGCCACGGCCTCGGATTCGGCCAACTGACTCGGAAAAGGCCGGCTGGAAGCCAGCGATCCCAGGAGGCCACCTGCACTACACACGGCTTTCGTTTTCACCGGGATCACACGGTCTCGGCCAACGGTCACGGCCTCGGACACGGTCAACGGCCACGGCCATTGATAAACCACGTACTCAAGAAATAGACCTGCATCGAAGATTCCTCGGGATCTATTTGACTCTTTTCTTTTTTTGAGATATATTTTTTATGAGGTAATTGTATCGGTGATGTCGGTCATCAAACATCACTCCGTACGGGGGTGTTAAATATGAAGCATGTACTTCCGATTGCTATACTACTATTGTTATCTGTGACAGCGTTTGCCAAACAGGACACAACAAAAAAACAGGCCGCGTCGTCTGCCGCGAGCACACCAAAACAGGCTCAATCGCCTGCAACCCCAAACACGGCGACCAAGGCACCGAAGGTGGCAACCCAGATGACCGGAAGGGGTGCCTACGAAGTCCGGTTACAGGAGTTGCGGGACAAGGTTAATGCCCTGAAAACCAAGGTATTCGATGCCAAAACCAGGCTGCTGTTATTGAGGGAACAAATCCTGCACAACCTGGTATCCGAATCAAAACTCCAGGTAATCCATTACAATGACGCATCTTCGATCCTGAAACTAAAAAGTGTTGCCTATTACCTGGATGACGACAAAATTTACGGCAGTGACAACCGGAACGACACCTTGAATAAACGCCGACAATTTGTGGTGTACAACGGGTCCGTATCACCAACGCACCACGTCCTGTCCGTCAGGATGGTTTACCAGGGTGGCAGCGGTTTCTTTTCCTATGTGAAGGCGTACAAATTCACGGTAAAGGGCTCGCTGCCGTTTTTCGCTGCACGGGGCCAGAAAGTCATAATCAGGGTGGTTGGTTTTCAGAAGGGCGGGCTGACCAGCCTGGAAAACAGCCCAACGATGCGTTTTGAACTGAGGCGTATCAATCTCACGGAAAAAGCACTGAAGGCCGCAAACCAGAAGGCAAAATAGGATGACACACATGCGTCGGGCAATACCCATACTGGTTAGTATATTGATGCCTGCAACCCTGGCACTGGCATCCAATAATAACCAGGTGTCAGTCCCAAAGGGCATCACTTACGGCCTGTCAGAACTGGAAACCGCGGAAGGCATATTCTCCACCATGGAACGAACCGTGGGGAACATGAACGCAATCATTACCCGTTTTCGGTTGGAGGATAAGCTGGTCCAGGCCGACCTGTTTTTGGAGGAACATAAATACGAAAAGGCCGCTCTGTTGTACAGCGACTGCATCATGGACCCTGCCATGCAGGGACGGCGTGACTATTATCCGACCATCTTCAAATTATCCAACAGCCTGTTTTTGCAACACAATTACCTGTCGGCCCTGCACTTCTTCAGGATGTTACTGAAACCTGCCGCAGGCAAATACATGTTCAAGGGGATCGTTGGTGCCCTGGAATCATCGATCAAACTCAACCGCCTGGATTCAGCGGCTGACCTGGCCGCCATGGCGGAACGGTTGCTGAGTGCGACACAAAACGACTCACTCGCCTACGCGGTTGGCAAATACTACTACCACATACACAACGACCAGGGTTGTGACAAAATGATGGCCCGTGTGGCACCGAATTCCCCGTATTACCGCAGGGCGGCATACTACAGGGCGGCTATCGCCATCAGGGCCAGGCAATTTAACCAGGCAATCAACCTGTTCGACTCGATTGCCAAATCCAATGCCCCCATGTCCAAAGGGGACAAGGAGGTCATCGCCGCCGCCTACATGGGCAAGGCCCGGGTTCTTGCACACCTGCACAAACTGGATCAGGCACTTGCCGCCTATGACAAGGTCCCTGCTTCCAGCCAGCAATACCTCCAGGCTCTGTATGAAACCGCATGGGTATATCTGGCAAAGAAACGGCCGAAGGCAGCGGTCAATATCCTGGACATCCTGCTGCTGAACCTGCCCAAGGGCAACCTGTCCCTGACGGCCATGGCCTTGAAAGGCCGCATCCTGGCCAGGATGAACGATCACTTGGGTGCAACAGAGGCCTACAATGCCGTGACACGAATGCTGGTCCCTGTAACCAGGGAACTGGACATGCTGGCAGCCAGCCCCATGAAACTAAGGGCCTATTTTGACTGGATGATGTCCTCAACGCCGGAACATTTCAACCTGGATGTACCGCTCAGCGAGGTGACCTTGCGTTGGCTGAATTACGACCCGGATATCCGTACGATCAAAAAGATCTTTACGTCCCTGGCGAAACAGGAAAGAGCGGCCCATGTGGTCAGCAAAGGGCTAAAAGACCTGAATTACGTGCTGCAGAAGCCTGCAAAGGTGGATATTTTCCCGACCCTGAGGGACAATTATTACAAGGTATTGGAAGTCAAGAATCGAACGATTTTTGGGTTCTCCGAGGCCGTGGGCGCGGCAGCAGCCCGCATCATTCCCTACCTGTCTGCCAGGGATAGGCAACAGGTCTTGCAGTTGGAGGCCCAACGCAGCAAGGCCCACGCACTTATTGCGAAACAGCCCGTTACCGCTGCACAGTACAAGGCGGCAAACAAACGGATGCAGAACAAGATGATGCTGGTCGAACAAGATGTCTTTGAACTGGAAACGGCCCTCAGGATACTCAAAAAACAACTGCTCGGGATCGAGGACCTGGCCAGGCGGCTGCAAATACAACGCAAAGAGGACAGGGCCGCCAGCATTACGGACTCCATTGACATTGAAGTGGAAAAGGACCGCTTAAAGGCATTGTATAACGCCGTAGAAGCGCTCAGGACCGAGGTGGAACACGCAATGACTGCGTCGATGGGCGAACCGGGCGCTATCAACCGGGAGGCTGGTGTCAGGGAGGGCCTTCTAAGTATCTTATTGCGGGAAAATGCGCTGATCGTTTCGCGACTGGATACAGTCCCGGCCAACGTATCCTATGGCCTCGCGCCCATGAGGACCATGTCACGACGTGTAAAGAGCATTTTGACCCGCGCCAGCAAGCTGACGCGGCAGATCACGGCCATGGGCTATACCACGGCAAAACGGCTGCTTGGTGTCCTCAAGGTACAGCAGCAGCAAATCAAGCAGGACCTGGCGGATATCAAAACCGTCCGGACATTGGCAAAATCATTTGCCAGGCACGAGGGCAAACAGGTATTCATGGCCGTCAGAAAGAGTTTCACGCAACTGCTGTTCGAGGCTGAACTGGGCCGGGTCGAAATGGCATGGCGCAGCAAGAACCAGGCGGAGGCCGTGGTTACCAAACTACAAAAAGAACAGGCAAAAAAAATGAAGGCACTTGAACGGGCCAGACAAGTGTTAAGGGATTTAAAGGCGGAAATAAAGGCGTTCGGCGTATCTGCGCAGAATAAAAAGAAGGGTAAGAGTGGACAAAAGTAAATACTTTTCTTACATCATTATATTGCTCTTCCTGGCATCCCCGGTGGTCTATGCGCAGAAGACCCCCGGGGGAAAACCGGGCCATACGGCCGCACAAAAGGCCGGCGCAAAACAGAAAAACAAGGCAATAAAGCAAAAAGGCAAAAAAACAACCATCAAAGGGACTGAAAAAACTCAAAAAAAACAGGCTGAAACGCTTAAACACAACACCCTTACCCAAAAAGAACGCAAATACTACGAAAACCTGGTCAGGCAATACCGCGCTGCCGGTATCAGCACCCTGCAAGGCATGGCTGGAGTACTACAGGTTGAAATCATGCGCAGGGAAAAGGACATTGAGCGGGCCTATGCCGCTGCGGCAAAGGAACCGGAAAATGAGGTCCGCAAACGACGGATAGAGGCGATCAAAACCCTCGAGGACTTTCTGAAGAAATATCCCAATAATCCAACGTACACACCGGAGGTCATGATGAGGCTGGCAGACCTCTATTATGACCGTTCATTCGAGGCATTTTTGGATGCCAACGACGCTTTCGACCGTAAGATGGCCTTGTACGAAAAAGGGAAGATCCCTGCCAGGCCCAAACCGCCACAAAAGGATTACACTCCGTCGATAAAATTATACGTACAATTGCTGAAGCGTTTTCCCAACTACAGGATGGCGGATGTGGCGGAATACCTGCTGGGTTATTGTTACGAGGACATGGGTATAGACGAAAAGGCCATGCAGGCGTACACGGCACTGGTCACCAGGTATCCGAAAAGCAAGATGCGTGGCGCTGCCTGGATGCGGCTGGGCGAGTACTATTTTGACATGGGCGAGTGGGTCAAGGCCCAGCATGCATATCAAAAGGTGCTGGAAAATCCGAAAAGCAAGTGGTACACGGACGCCCTTTACAAATTGTCCTGGTCATACTTCCAGAATAACGAGTATCCAACGGCCATCGCATCATTCAAGCGCTTCATCGAATACCTCGATGCGGGCCACGGGAAGGGCAGCCTGGGCGCCCAGTTGCGTGATGAAGCCGTCGAATACCTGGCCTATAGCCTGGCCGACGATGACTGGGACGGCGATGGCGAACCGGACCCGGATGCCGGTGTCCAAAGGGCCTTGAGTTACCTGTCGGAAGGCAAACCTTACGAACGCGAGGTACTGATTAAATACGCCGACCGCCTGTTCGCGGAACGTACCAAGGAAAAATTCCAGCAGGCAATCAAGGCGTACCGCTCCATTATGATGCTATACCCCGGGCACCCGGACAACCCGCTACTCGAGGAAAAGATCGTGCTGACCTACCAGGAAATGGGCGAATGGGAAAAGGCCACCGAGGAACGCGAAAAATTGATCAAGGATTTCGGGCCAGGCAGCGCGTGGTATGCAAAAAACAAGGCCAAACCAATTGCCATGGCCAGGGTGGAACGACAGATCCAGTTGGCCCTGTATAATGCGGCGGCACTGCACAAGAAACGGGCATCCGACCTCAGAAAAAAGGCCGAGTCCACCCCCGGTGACCTGGTTACCATGGCCAAGGCAATCGGCGAATACAACAAGGCTGCCGAGGAATTCAAATTGTTTCTGAAACGCTATCCGTCAAATCCCAATAACTATGACATTACGCTGTGGCTGGCCGACTCGCTTTACTACAGCCTGCATTACATTGAAGCGGCGAAGTACTACGCAAAGGTCCGGGACTGGAAGGGCAAGGACAAATACCGGGAACTGGCCGGATTCTCGGTCATTTTTTCCTATGAAAAGGCCATTGAAAAGGCCATCAAGAGCGGACAATTGACCCCATCGGACCGCCCGGGCGAAATGGGTCCCATCGAGGAAGTGTCCATGCCCAATGCCAAGACCAAAATCAAGGTCCCCGAACAACCGTTGCCTGAACTCACAAAAAAATGGATCGCCGCTGTGGACAGGTATGTAAAACTGGGGCTCAATCGTCCCAATGACCCACACGCCAGGCCCAAGTTGATGTACCGGGTGGCCCTGGAATTGTACAAACGCAGGCACCTGGCCGAGGCCAGGAAACGTTTTGCCCAAATCATCAAGGAATACCCCAAGGAGGTAGTGGCCAGTTATGCTGCTGCAAATATCATCAACTCGTACCGCCTCGAAAATGACTGGGCCGGAATCCAGAAATGGGCCAAGAAATTGGAGGCCTTGCACCTGGGCAAACCCGAGGAAAGGGCCAAACTGGCGGCACAAATCAAGATATTCCAACTGGGTGCTGCATTCAAAGGTGCGGCCAAACTGTTCAAGCAAAAGAAATACGAGGCCGCGGCCAAGGCCTTTATCAAGGTTGTGGACCAGGACCCGGGTGCAAAATTCGCAGACAAGGCATTGTATAACGCTGCGATCGCCTACATCCAGGTAAAAAAATACGATTCGGCAACCAAGGTCCTGACACGACTGGTCACGGACCCCAGATACCAGAAATCCAGTTTCATAGAATCGTCCCTGGCCACCCTGGCCGAAACCGCACGCAAGTTCTTTAACTTCCAGGCCGCTGTCAATGCCTACCAGACGTTGCTGACCCGATTCCCTGACAGCAAGTACGCCAAGGCAGCCTTGTACCAATCGGCATTTTTGAATATCGCAATGGGCAAGTACGAGGAGGCCGCAAGGCTGCTGGAAAAATATTCCCGCGTCTATGAAACGGACAAAAATGCCGTGAACGCAATGTATGCGGCCGCAATCTACATGAAAAAGGCAGGCAACCTGTCGGCCGCTGTAAAATATTACCGGGAATTCATCAGGCGCTTCGGCGATCGTCCTGACCAGGGCCAACGGGTAATCGAGGCCTTGTGGAACATGGCAAAAATCGCCAAACGCATGCGCAACAGGCGGGAATACAGGCGCTTGCTGGACAAGATCGTGTCGGAATACAACAAACTGGGATTGCCGGCCGGCAGCAAGGCCGCTGATTACGTGGCCCAAATCGTGTTCAATCGTATCGAACCCAAGTACAAACGCTATAAGGCTATTGACTTCAGCGGCAGTTTGAAACAGGCGGGCCGCAAGATCAAGGAAAAAAAGCGGCTGCTTGCGGAACTGGAAAAGGACTACTCCCAGGTCCTGGTGTACAAGTCAGGGGAATGGTCGTCAGCGGCCGTGTACAGGCTGGCCGAGATATACGAACTGTTCGCACAGGCCTTGTTCGATGCCCCTGTGCCTGCCGGGTTTAACGAGGAACAACAGGACATGTACAAGGACCAGTTGGACCAGTTTGCGCAGCCACTGCAAAAGAAGGCCCTGACCAGGTACAAGGTCATGGTGGAAGAGGCCAGGAAAAACAAACTCATAAACAAGTGGGTAAAAAAGGCATGGGAACGCTTGAATTCCTATGAGCCCCAGAACTATCCCCTGGTCAAGGAAGGAAAGGTGATGCCAGTGGACCATGAAGTTGCGGTTCCTCAGTTGGGGAGGGCCAGGTGAAAACGCTGTGGTTTGTAATACCTGTGTTCGTCCTTGGCTGCGGTGGCTCGGTCGCAGAGGTGGCAGGTGAACGGATGCCTGCAAAGGTGGAGGTACAAAAAACCACCCAGGCCAAATCCCAGCCGAAACCAAACGGGAAACAGCAACAGAAGGACGAAAAAAAGGCCGTTGAAAATGCCACACCGAACCAGGGCCGTAATATGGCGCAAGTTCCTGATAATTCAGGGGCGCCGAGTGTCCCTGATGCAGGCGAGGCGGATACCGGTGTCGTGGCACAGGCTGCTGCGGCAGCGGCCGCAGGGGACCTGCAAAGGGCGGACAGCATCCTGTCGTCATCCGGCAATGACCCGGTGGCAAAATGTAATGACGCAGTGGTAAAATATCGCCTGGGTAAGTATGCGGACGCCGCTGAGCTGGCCCGTTCGGCAATCGAGGGTTTGAAGAAAACGGACAAGTGCCTGAACGTGCTGTTTTCGGCCGACGTGGCCAGACACAATTACACCGAACTGTACAATTTCCTGAACAGGTATGCGTCATCACATCCCAAATCGATTACTGCGGCCAACCTGGCCGCCCGTGTACTCATCTACCAGGGTAAGCCGTCCGAGGCGGTGCGCCTGGCAAAAAACGTGCTGAAAAGGGCCGAGACCAATATCGACGTGATGAAGACGATCGCCCTGGGCTACATGGCCATGAAGCGTTACGAAACCACAAAATTCGTGCTCACCCAGATCCAGGACATAAACAAAAATGACCCTGATGCACTGGACATGATGGCCCACATCCTGTTGAAAACCGGAAAGAAACGCGATGCGATTCCCATATTCGAGGAGGCCTTGAAACATAATCCGAATCTGTATGATGCCAGGATCCAGTTGGGCCTGCTTTACATGGCTGCGGGCGACTACACCGGCGCCAGGCAACAATTCGAGGATGCCATCAAATTGATGCCTGGCAGGGTGGAAGGTTACCTGGGGCTGGGAACCGTGCTAACCAAGATGGTAAAATTTGACGCGGCCCGCAAGGTCTTTCACAAGGCCTTACAGGTCTCGCCTGACAATCCCTATGCCTATTTCGACCTGGGGATAATCGAACTCTCCGACAAACCAACAGGCATGGATCGGCCTGAACACTACCGCAGGGCCATAAAATGGTTCAAAAAATACCAGGCCAATGCAAAATACCTGTCCAGCAACGACCCGGTGTACAAGTACATGGACGAGGCAAAACGCATGGCCATCCAGCAGGAACAGTTACTAAAACAACTTCAGCAGGTTCCAAAGACGCCACCTCAACCACAGCAAACTCCGCCGCAGCAAAAGGAACCGCAAAACAAACAGCAAAACACCACTCCTCCGCCTGCACAGAATTCCGGTGGTTCAAACCAGGGTAATCAGGGGGGTAAAAAATGATCGAAAAAGGATTTGTCAAAAAACTTTTTTTCGTACATAATAGGGGTGGTGGATGATTACCATGGTTAGGATGCTTTTTTACATAGCCCTGGCAAGTATGGCCTTAGCAGGCACGGCGTATGCCAAGGGTCGGCCGGCGCCGCCGCCTGGCAAGGTAATCAAGATGAATGTGTTACGTATTAAGGGCCGTGTACAAAAGCCCAGGGTCACATTCATCCTGGAACGACAGAAGATCAAGTATAAAGGTATCCCCCTGAAGGAGGACTTTCTGAAAAAGGTGGAAACCCCTTTACAGGAGGATATGTTTTGAAATTGGGTGATACCCCTCACACAGGGGATGGCTTTAGTTCAGGTTTTTAGGTAAACGGATGGAGGAATAGTATGGAAAACATTGCTCAAGCCTTTCAATTGGGCGGATTCTGGATGTACATGATCCTGATTGTATCGATCATTGCCCTCGGGATCATCATTGAAAGGTTTTACCACCTGTACAGGCACAACATAAATGGTAAGGCCTTTATGGGACAGGTGGACAAGCTGATCAAGCACGGCAACATCGAACGGGCGATCAAATTGTGTAACAATGCGCCTAATGCTGCCTTGGCAAGGGTTGTGAAGGCCGGCCTGGTCAGGGCCAACAAAAGTGAGGCCGAGATCATGGCGGCAGTGGAAGAGGCTACGTTGGAGGTGGTGCCGTTGATCCTGAAACGTATCGACAACCTCCCCATCCTGGCCAACATCGCCACCCTGATGGGCCTGTTGGGTACCATCGTCGGTATGATCGCCGCATTCCACAGTTTGAGCGGTGCGGCTGCTGACAAGAGGCAGGCACAGTTGTCCATGGGTATTTCCGTGGCCATGTACACCACGGCGTTCGGTCTGATCGTGGCGGTGCCGGTGCTTTTGTTCCACATCCTGATTCAGAACATGGCGAAAAAGATCATCGCGGAAATCGATGAGTACTCTGTGAAACTGGAAAACAGGCTGATCGAAAGACTGAAGGCCGGTGTGGCTCAGGGCGGCGGTAGCCGGGACTGAACACTCAACTACTGTAGGAGGTGATGATGGCTGGAACACCATCGTCAAAAGCCCATAAGACACCTGACGTACCAGCGGAGGTTGACCTGAAGCCGGTCATGGGTCTGGTGGCCATTTTGATACCATTGCTGCTGTATACGTTCAGTTTTTACAAGATTCAGGTCCAACCTGTGAGCGCGCCGAAAATCGGGGCGGCAGGTCCGGGTAACAACCAGGGCGACAACAAGAAAAAGCCCTTACAATTGACCGTGGTAGTAACGAAACCCGGTTTTGCCATAAAAATGGACCCTGAAGTGGCTGGTTCCGTAAACCTGCCCTCCAGTATCAGCATACCCAAAAAGGTCTTCAAGGACCCGCGAACCGGAAAGCGCATCCTGGAATACGATTACCCCGCTCTCTACCAGAAATTGTATGAAATCAAAAAACACTTCAAGGAAGAACAGACGGTCCATATCACAGGGGCACCTAACATTCGTTGGCAAATCATAGCACGGGTCATCGATACCGCCAGGTTCATCCTGAAAAAGGACCATTTCAAGGACCTGAATGATTTTGCCACTGCCAAGGTGGATACTGAAACAGAGGGAAAAAAGATCATCCCCAGGTTTTTGTTCCCGCAGGTGGTCTTTGTGGTGATGGAGTAAGAGGCAGATTATGGCTGACGAAAACAAGACCAACGAAGTAAACTTCGAAGAAGTCCTGAAGATGCGGGAGAGGATCGCCGAGTTGAAGGCCAAGAGGGAAATGAAGGAATGGCCCTTTGGCATCACCTCGTTGATGGACGCCATGACGATCCTGCTGATCTTCCTGCTGATCACCTTGACCTCCGACCCGTTGAACATCAAACAGGACGAAAACCTGTTGCTGGCAAAGTCCACGGTTAAATCAACGCCACAGGATGCGATCCCGATTACCATCACCAAAAGGAGCATCCTGGTGGACAAGCAGGAAGTGGTAAACGTGGATTGCAAGATAGGGGATGCCAGGTGCGATGCAAATGCCATCAAAAGACGTACGTTCTGTGATACCAACCCGGCAAAATGCTCCGATCAGGAGAAAAAATACCTGAACAAAATGCGTTTTTACGTGGACAAGACGTACCTTAAAAACGGTGATGAAAACAATTTCCTGATCGTGCCCCTGTACAAGGTGCTCAAGAAAAAGGCAAAGATCCAACGTGAACAGGACAAGGCCTTACACAAAAAATGGAAGGGTATCGTCAATATCATCTGTGACAGGGACATTCCTTTTAAACTGGTGATACAGGTGGTTCACACTGCTGGTATGGTGAATTTTACCAAGATGCGATTTGCAGTAATTTACACAGTGAGAAGGTATTGATTTGCCAATGAAGAAAGGCTCGGAAGAAAAGAAAAAAACGGTCCCCAAGATACTGCGATTGGGTATTGTCCGGGCTGGCCGTTTTGTTGAAGAACGCCTGATGCGTAAGCCCAAGGACGTCACCATAGGGACATCGGAAAAGGCTACGTTCATGGTGCCCCTCGAAGGATTTCCGGAGTCCTTCAAACTATTCTGGTACAGGAAAGGCAAATATTACCTGTGCTTCACCAAGAAAATGCAGGGCAAGTTGTCCATCAACGGTGAGATTTTTAATCTTGCCCAGATCGCAACCAGCAATTTCGTAAAACAATCCAAGGGTTATCTGTTTATGCCTCTGGATGAAAATTCCAGGGGTAAACTGAAATTCGGCGACGTATCCCTGTTGTTCCAGTTTATTGACCCGCCCAAGCCATTGCCGAAATACCAATTGCCAGCCTCCGTGCGCGGCGGGATCCTGACCAACATCGACAGCAAGATGTTCATATCCCTGGGCATATCCCTGGGTGTGCACATTGCGTTCGTGGCCTTCGCATTCTGGTGGCAGGGACACATGATAACCCACCTCGAGGAAAACCATATCTACAGCAAGGCCTTCGAACTGTTGAAGACCGAAGTGGAAATGGAACAAAAGAAAAAGCCCATCGTTGTGAAAACCAACAATAACGCCGGCAAAGGCAAGAAAAAGGCCGCGCCTGCACCTGCACCGGTACGCCATGTCCGTAAGGTTGCACATCGCCATCACAGGAGAGGCGGTGGTGGCATCCACAAAATAAGCGCTGCTGCCCACAGGAAAAAACTGCTGGCATCGGTACGTTCAAACTCGGTGATCAAATACCTCGGCGCAATGGGCAAGGATGGCATTATCAAGGGTGCAACGGTCAAAAGCGGTGCCACCATGAGCGCCTTGAAAGACGCCTTCGGCAGCAAAACCGGTGTAAAGGCGGCAAAGGCCGGTACCGGCCTGGTGGGGTACAAGGGCGGCCCCAAGACTGGCGTAAATACTGGTGCCGGTTCATACAAAGGGCTGTCCAACAAGGAAATCGGAGGACCTATCAAGACCGGCAAGGTAGGCCGGGTTGTAAAGTCCAAAAACGAGGAGGTGGCTGTCAGATTGCGTATAGGCGGCCACATGGGTTCGCAAATCGGTGGAAAAATCGATGCACACAGCGTGGAAAGGCTGTTCCGCCGTAAGCAAAGTGCGATCAAGATATGCTATGAACGCATTCTGAAAACAAATCCGAATATACATGGGAAAATCACGCTGATCATTGTGATTGGTCTCAGCGGGCAGGTACAATCCGTAATGGTGAGGGCAAACGAGACCGGGAACAGCCGGCTCGCTGCATGCGTAATCAGCAGGGTACGTTCGTGGCATTTCCCGAGGCCGAAGGGGTCTCCTGTAACTGTAATGTATCCGCTATTGTTCCAGAAAATGTGAGTTTTGCAATGGTTGGATTTTTGTGATATAATGTTTATGTGTTAAGTTCGGAGGAGGCCATGAAAAAAACTGGTCTGGCAATTGCTGTATTGACCTTTGTTGCCGTTGGCGCATGGTCGCAGCCTGCCCAGCAAAATCAAGGAATGCGTCAGGTCAACCTCCACGAGGTGAAGAAACTCTCCATGTCACAATTACTATCCAAAGCATCAAGGCTCGTGGACGACAGCAGCCAGATGTATTCAAGCGTACTTAAAACCCTGAAAAAGGCCGGTAATGCCAAGGATAGTTCCAAGGTCAGTTGCCTGCGTAACCTGATCCCGGCAATGAAGGGACTCGTCAGGATCGGACAGCAAAGCCTCCTGAATCTCAAGGAATTGAGCGCTACGAATGACAGGATGGATGCGGAAAGCCAGTTCGTGAAGGTCGTGATCAGCAACCGCAAGATGTTGGAACTAAACAACAGGGCACAGCAATGCGGCAGTGCAAATATCGAACAGGTCTTTGCACGGGGAGTCCAGGTCCAAAAGGAAATCCTGCCAGGGGTCCCTTCCGGCAACATCGTGGATGATGCCACCAGGCCGGCACCCGAGGTTGATCCCTATGGACAGGAGGTCTTGTCACCTCCGGACCGATTTAGTATGATGGAGCAAGCAAACGTAGTACCAAGTACCGAATTCTATTGATGTGGATGTGATGAATATGGCAACTCTGGTTGATTGGGAGTAGAGGATTTGAAAGCCTTTAATCGGGTAGGATATAGTCTTATTGTATTTTCTATATGCACATTCCTTGGATGGGCTTCCTATGCCCAGATTTTATCCCTGCCCCCTCAGGAACATGAAAAAATCAGGGGCTTTAAAATCGGTTCTTTCAGACTGGTCCCTTTGGCAGGCGTTCAGGCGGGTTGGGATAGCAATATTTTCAGGCAGGACAAGTCCGAGTCACCCAAAAGTGCCGGCCTGATCCTGCCGCAAGGCGGCCTGAAACTGCATAATCCTAATGGTAGCAAGGTATATTTCAGCCTGGCCGGCATAGTGGATTACCGGCATTACTTCAGCAACAAGAAGGCGATCGAACATCTGAATACCGTGGGGGCAACGGCTGACATGGAATTGAAATTGTTCCCCCGGGCACACTTTGGGGCCGACATCCATGATACGTACAAACGTAGCATCGAGCCCAGGAATTACTCCACCAACCAGACCCTGAACCACCATGAAAACACGGCGGCCTTGAATATCGGCATACGGCCGGGTGGTGGTGTCCTGGATATCGGCCTGTTTTACGTGAACACATTGGTACGGTATGACGACTATAAGACTGGTGATTTCATATCGCATAAAGTGGGCGGTATGATACGTTGGGATTTTCTGCCCAAAACCAGTATGGTCATAGATGCCTATACAACATTCTTTAAGTACAGTCACAGCAAACCAGGCACACTGTTGAACGTGGATTCCGATCCCCTGGTGGCCAGGATCGGCCTTGTGGGCTATATAACCGCCAAGTTGATCCTGGACCTGCGTGTTGGATTCACAAAAGGGTTTTATGATGCCGGTAACGATTATACGGACTGGACCGGACAAGCGATAATGGGGTACAAATTCACCCCATCGACCTTGCTGGAATTCGGTTACAAGCACTATTACGAGGATTCCTACTATTCAAACTATTACGGTGCCCATCGTGTTTACCTGTCATTTAAACAGCAATTCTGGCAGAAATTCAATATCGAGGTGGGCCTGGCCTACAACTACCTGATGTATGGCCCTTATACACCGGCCACGGCTGCGACAACCGTTAGCACGACAAACCGGCGGGATAGCGTGCTGGAGGCCGGGATAGGCCTCAATTTCTCGATATTGCGATACCTGGCCCTGAATGTGCAATACAAGTTCTATGGGGATTTCACCGACTTCTCCATCACCACGGTCAGCACATCAGGCGCACGATTCACGGATAAGGCCAAATATACCCGTAACTATATAATGGGTGGACTGAGGCTTTACTATTGAGGAATGTTGACAAGGTTATGGCTGACGGTTTTGTCCGTCTTTTTTATTACAGGGTGTAGTGCTTCAAGAGACTATCTGAAGGACATAAATTTTCCTGTTACTGATGGTTCCCAGGCCATGGTCCTGGGCCCGGGCGATATATTTGCAGTACAAGTTTACAGGGAGCACGACCTGTCCGGGGAATTCCAGGTATCCAAGGATGGAACCATTGATTATCCTTTGCTGGGGATACTCCACGTGGGTGGAAAATCGGCCTCGGAGGTCAGCGAAATGATCAGAAAGGGCCTGGCCAAACGCTATCTGAGGCACGCCTACGTGTCCGTATTAATCAAAAAATACCGCAGCAAACGGGTATATGTGCTGGGAGAGGTAAGACACCCGGGCACCCTGCCCTTTCAGGAACGTATGACCATTGTCCAGGCCATTGCCCAGGCCGGTGGATTCAAACGAACCGCCCGTACGGATGATGTGATCGTGACGCGGATGACACCAAAGGGGGAAAAAAAGGTAGTGGTTCCGGTAGAAAGTATCAGTGAAGGCAAGGCACCTAATTTCTTCCTGGTCCCGGGTGATATCGTCTTTGTGCCGGAGTCGCTCCTATGAAGAACCGCGAGAACAAGGAGGGATTAAAGACTCTCGTTGGCGTCATATTGCGCAGGCGATGGGTGATCCTGGGGTTCGTAGTGGTTGGTGTTGGCCTGGGGGCATACAAGACCTTTACAACAAGGCCACAGTACCGGGCCAGGGCCACGATCGTGGTCAATCGGCGTACACCGGCACTGTTGCCTGGCATGCGCAACGTACTGGACACGGAACCGGCAGGTTACTGGGTTGAAAAGAATTTCATCAACACCCAACTAAGGATCATCAAGAGCAGGGCCATTGCAAAACGGGTCGTGCAAAGATTGGGGCTACAGGATGATGATGATTTCCTGGGTATATCGAAAAACAAGGACAGTACCACCAAGGAACTGTCTGCCGACGAACGCATGAAGGCCGCTATTGGCAAGGTAATGGGCGAGTTGAAGATCGACAACCTCGAGGACAGTAATATCATAGAAATCGTGATCCAGGATACGGACAAACACAGGGCCGTACAGATTGCGGACGCGTATGCGATGTCCTACAAACAGTACCAGATGGAAACCCGCCGTAATCGCGTGGCGCAGGCATACGCGGACCTGAGGGAACTGGTGGCGGACATGAAGGCGCGTAGTGAGGCCAGCGAAAACCTTCTGTACGAATTCGAGAAAAAGAACAATGTGGGCACCATCGAAACCAGGATGAAAGAACTCGGCATGTCCCTGGACAACTACACGCTGAAGTACAACGAGGCGCACAGTAACCTGCTGCAATTAAAAGCCGTGCTGCAGGAACTGAACAAGGTCCTGAAAAACAAGGACGTGGTCAGGATCCCTACCAGCGGCCTGATCGATGCGCCACTGGTCCAGAGTTTAAAGGAAAAATACGTGGACCAAATTACCCGCCTGAAACAGATGGAATCACGTTATCTGCCGGACCACCCCGAATGCAAGGCATTAAAGGCCCAGGTGGAAACCCTCAAGAAGGCCATACTGGACGAAGTACAAAGTATCGTTGCCGGGTACCAGGCCAAGTATAACGAGGTGAAACAGTTGGAACGTAGTTACCTGAGCGAACTGGACAGCCTGCGCAAGGAGGAATACAAACTGGCATGGAAACAGGTCAAATACCAGCGGCTGATGGAAAACAGTAAGGAGGACAAGGCATTCTATCGCAAGATCCTGCGCAGGCAGACCGAAACTCAATTGACCGGCGAGGTGGTAACCAGTAATACGGATATCCTGGAAAGGGCTGTGGAACCGAAGGCTCCGGTACTGCCGAGGCCCAAGGCAAACCTTGCCATCTCTTTGATGGGTGGCTTGATTGCCGGGCTGCTTGCCGCCTTTGCACTGGAAGGGCTGGATACAACAGTGGAGTCGCCGGAATTCATCGAGGATGAGCTGGGTACATCCAACCTGGGTGTCCTGCCCCTCGTGAAAAACGGCGGCAAGGGCGAACGAGAGTTGTACGTAATCAAAGAACCAGAGTCCTCGTATGCTGAGGCAATGAGGGTGGTTCGAACAAACCTCATGTTTGCCGGCGGCCCGGAGGACGTTAAATCCGTGGTGATCACCAGCCCCAGCGCCAAGGAAGGCAAGTCAACGATCGTGGCCAACCTGGCCGCGGCAATCGCCACCAGCGGGTCGTCTGTGGTAATCGTGGACGGGGATATGCGTCGGGCCAGCATTCACCACATATTCGGCGTCAAGTCCGTGATTGGGCTGTCCAACTACCTGGCCGGACAGGTCGATATCGATGCCTCCATAACGCATACGAGTGTACAGGGACTCGATATCATCACCCGTGGCGCAGTACCGCCTAATCCTGCGGAATTACTGCACGGAGAACGTTTTCCTCGTTTGATCGAGGCCCTCCAGCAGCGATATGACTACGTATTGTTTGATTCGCCCCCGGTACTGGGTGTCAGTGATGCCCTGATTGCCGCCGGGGTGATCAAACGCACAATCCTGGTGGCCAGGCACGGGAGCACTGCAAAATCCGCACTCCTGGAGGCCAAGGAGCGCATAGACGGCGTGGGCGCAAAATGCGTCGGTGCCATTTTAAACATGATAGACCTTGAAAAAAAGAGATACGGGTATTATTATAAATATTATAAGAAGTCCTATTACACCTCGAAAGAGGATAAATAAACGGACTACTTTGGTTGATAAGAGAGGTGACTTATGTCAGTGGTGATCGGTATTGACTTGGGTACCACGAACTCTGTGGTGGCCATGGTAGAGGGCGGAATGCCCGTTGTAATCCCGAATGAGGAGGGAAATCGGACTATCCCATCAGTGGTGGGCATACAAAAAGACGGTAGTCGTCTGGTCGGCAGCATGGCCAAACGCCAGATCATGAGCAGCCCTGGCAATACCGCATACGCTGTCAAACGCTTGATTGGCCGCAAGTACAAGGATGACGCAGTTCAAAAGGTGGCCCACCTGTATCCATACAAGATCGCAGAGGCCCCGAATGGGGATGCCTACGTGGTATTGAATGACCGACAGTATTCACCCCAGGAAATATCCGCGATGATACTGGACTACCTGCGGGGACTTGCCGAGGAATACCGCGGGGAAAAGGTCACGGATGCTGTTATCACGGTGCCTGCATATTTTGACGATACCCAGCGCCAGGCCACCAAGGATGCGGGCAGGATCGCGGGACTTAATGTCCTGAGGATCATAAACGAGCCCACGGCTGCGGCGTTGGCCTATGGCGTACGCGGTAAGGCGAGTGGTACCGTGGTGGTGTATGACTTCGGCGGTGGTACATTCGATATAACGGTATTGGACGTGTCAGAGGGCGTCTTCCAGGTTAGGAGTACCAGGGGTGATACCTTCCTGGGCGGCGAGGATATTGATATGCGTATATCCGAATTCCTGCTGAGCGAATTCGAACGCCAGTACGGTGTGGACATCAGCGATGACCGGGTCGTGTTGCAACGGGTCAGGGACGCATCGGAAAAGGCAAAGATCAAATTGTCCACCCTGAAAGAAACCGAGGTCAACCTGCCGTTTTTGTTTGCGGATGAAAGCGGTCCCAAGCACTTGCAGGCACAAATCACACGGGCACAACTCGAACAAATGGTAGAAGACCTGGTGGACCAGACCATTGAACACTGCAAAGGGGCACTGGAGGATGCGGGCCTTGGCGTCAAGGACGTGGATGAGCTGTTGCTGGTCGGCGGCCAGACCAAAATGCCCCTGGTGCAGCATAAAGTGGCCCGGTTCTTTGGCAAGGAGCCAAACCGCACCGTACACCCTGACGAGGCCGTGGCAATCGGCGCATCGATCCAGGCTGGCATCCTGGCAGGTGACGTGGGTGACGTACTGTTGTTGGACGTAATTCCCCTGTCCCTGGGCATTGAAACCGAAGGCGGCATGTTCACCAAGCTGATCGAACGCAACAAATCCGTCCCCATATCGGTGACCCAGGTGTTTACCACTTCGCAGGACTACCAGCCCATGGTAAACATCCACGTCCTTCAGGGTGAGCGCGCCCTGGCAAAGGACAACAAAAGCCTGGCGCGCTTTGAACTGGTCGGAATACCGCCTGCCAAACGCGGTGTACCCAAGATCGAAGTGACCTTTTCCGTGGATGCCGATGGGATACTGGCGGTGACAGCCAAGGACCTGGGCACCAACCAGGAAAAGAGTGTCCGAATCAGGCCCACAAGTGGCATGTCCGAGGGTGACATCGAGGCCGCGATCCGAGAGGCCGAGGAATACAAAAAGAAGGACGAGGAAAAACGTGAGGCCGTGAGCCTGCGCAACAAGGCCCAGACACTGATTTATGCTACCGAGCGCTCCCTGGCACAATTCAAGGAGCGGATCCCCGAAGAGGATGCAGCACGAATCATGGAAGACATCAGAAACCTGAAGTCTGCCCTGTCCGGACAGGACTTTAAAGCCATCCAGGAGGCCTTCCGTCAACTCGAGGGTTCAGCGGTCCGGATATCGGAATTGGTATATGAAGGCGGATGATGGCGAGTAACATCCGTTTGAACCGCATTTTACCCCTGTTCACCCTGTTTGTGTCCGCTTGTATCCCCTCGGCATTACAGGCAAAACCCAAAATCTGCGTGGTTGTACCGCTTAGCGGGCAATACTCGGCCCTGGGCCAGCGGGTGATGCGGGCCGTCAAATTCCAGGCACAACGGGACAGGGCTTGCGACCTGGACGTCCAGGGGTTCGATACGAAGGGGCTCGGCGACGATGCAACCATTGCCTTGTCCAACGCGACAAACGACCCGGACTGCCTTGTGATTATAGGTGGTATCGGTGACCAGACCGGCTCAAATATGGCCACCTGGAGCGAAGTATCGGGCATTCCATGCCTGTTACTGAATGGCAAGGGTCCGTTACAAAAGCCGGTATGGACCATGAGGCTGCGTCCAACGAGGGAAGCATTATTCACGGACCTGGGGACACAGGTTGCCGGAATGGGCCTGTTATCCGGTTTTGTGGCTTGTGGAGCAGACAATTTTCAGGACGAGGCCTGCACATCATTTGCTAAAGGGGTCACGTCAGCAGGCGGCAATGTTATTGGCAGGCTGGATTGCACCGACCCCAAAACCTGTGCGGCAAAACTGGCGGCAACCATTGGCAAAAAGAGTCATGTCCACTATTTTGTATTCGCCCCGTTCAAACTGTACAAAATGGTGCGATTTTATGCATATCTAAGTTACATGCAAATAAAATCCAGGGTCGTGGTGGTGGGTGGCCCGATGCTGGATGTACCTGCCCTGCTGCTCAGCCGTGCAGCCGACCTGGAGGGCCTGATATTTGGCGACGTGTTTTCTGCCGTATTAAACCCGGAACTGGTTGCCCAATACCGTCGATTCACAGGGCATGACCTGTCCACACTGGAGGTCTGGGCCATGGACAGCACGGAATTTGTGTGCCAGGCATACACACAGGGTGCACAAACCAAAGCGGCTATACGTTCATACATGGAGCAAACAAGTGCCTTCCAAGGGATGGGTGGTGAATACCTCAATCCCGATCACACGCAATGGCGCAGCACAATACGGCTGTTCAAGGTGACCCACGACACGATCCAACCCATGTGATATGAAGTTTTGCCGGAAAAAGACATGAATGAATTCGAATTAATAGGTCATCTGCGCAAGTTGTTCCATACCCGACCACCTTCGGATGTGGTCATACCAAACGGCGACGATTGCGGAGTATTTTCAGGTTATGCCGTGACAATGGATTCCCTGATCGAGCACGTACATTTCGAACGCCAGTGGTTAAGCGGACCTGACATTGGTTACAAGGCCGTTGCCGTGAACTTGTCTGACCTGGCGGCCATGGGTGCCAAACCGTATGTTTTTATGATGGAAATGGGTGTTCCTGCGCACGAGAAGCAGTCATTTGTGCTTGCCGTGGCCCGAGGCATGGCCGAATATGCGGATACCGGGCACTGCTATTTAATCGGTGGAAACATCACAGGATCACCTGCCGGACTATCGATTACCATCACCATGATCGGACATGCAGGTCCGAGGCCTGTCAGGCGTAACGGGGCCAGGCCGGGCGACGAAATCCTGGTTTCCGGGTTCCCTGGCAGGGCTGAAACAGGACGCATGGTGTTGCAGCAAGGCATGGACGCAGGGATTTTTCCCCATTCCGTCAACCGCTTTCGCAGGCCTGTTGCCAGGTTGGACCTGGGTCAGTACTTAGGTAACCTACCAGGCGTAAATGCAGGTATTGATATCTCTGACGGCCTCCTGTCGGACCTGGGGCATATATGCGAGGCATCAAATACCGGCGCCATCCTGGACATCGACCGCCTGCCCATACACTCGGAGGTCTCAAAATACGCCCACATGAAGGGTGAAGACCCTGTATCCATTGCCCTGACCGGCGGCGAGGAGTATGAGCTGATCATCACCGCCGAACCTGACGCCGCCAAGAGGATTGCATCCAACACCGACATGGTTGCCATAGGTCGCGTGGTGCCCGAGGCCGGAATCAAGGCAACAAAGGCTGGCAAGGTATTTGACCTTCCCCGAAAAACCGGATGGCAACATTTTTAGAAAATTAGTGCCTGCCATGGTCAGGCCATCGGCCATTTTCCCCCCAATGGTCCTTGACCAATCCCTGTAATCGAGTAAACTTCGCGTGGAGTTTTTATGAAACGATCACTCCTGTTTTTCATAGCATTTGCCGTAATGTGGACCCAGGTCCTTTACGCCCAGGGATTCATGATGTACGGGGTCACGCGCAGGGATGCGGCCGGGTCCGGCACGGGCACCGGTTGGACGAGCCCGTTGTCCGCGGCATACCGAAATCCCGCATTCCTGATGGCGGACCGTCCCGTGCTCAGCCTGGGCGCTTTTATGGTTGCGGACCACACGAACATCGACCGCAACACACATACCGGGTACTCCGGTATCGAGGAACTGGCCTTTGCCAGCCCCATCCCCCTGTTCGGCCTGAAAAACCGCCTGTTCCTGGGTCTTGACCTCCAGACCCCCGGTACCAAGGTGTACAGCATAAACGCCCTGCCGGTGACGCAGCCCCAATACCTGTTTCTAAGGCCATCTGTACGACGCCTGGACCTGGCCGTGGCCATGGCCGTACGCATACTGGACAACCTGTCCGTAGGCGCAGGTTTCACTGTCCAGCCGCAGGTGGACGGCACGGTCACGGTGGATTTCACCCGGTCCGGCAAGGCAAGCGCCACCCAGGTGGACGTGCGGTTGCGCTTTGCACCTGTTGTGGGCATCGCGTACCAGCCCGCAAAATGGCTCAGCCTGGGGGTTGCCTACCGGGGGGGCAATCACACGCCCCTGACCATACCGGTAACGGTCCGCGTGTCCGACCAGATCCCGGACATCTATACCCGGATCGATGCCCGGGAACTGTATTCACCGCACATCATCAGCGCCGGTGCCGCATTCCGGTTCAATCGCTTTCGTTTGGCAGCGGACCTGAATTACTTGATTTACTCCAACCTGGTCCAGCCCTCCCCCGAGGTTTACCTGATGAATTCCTCGGACAAGGTGACCAAGGCCTCCATCCCGCCTTCCCCCGGCCCCCGCAACGTGTTCAATCCGTCAGCGGCCATCACGTACATGCCCCAAAAATATCTATATCTTACAGGCGGTTACTCCTTCATGCCCGCGGTCCTGAAGGAGCAGGCCGGTGCCACCAACCTGCTGGATTGCCCCAAGCACACGATCAGCCTGGGCATGGGGCTGGACCTGGACAAACTGGTCCATGTACCCATGGGGATGGACCTGGCGTCCACGTTTACGGTGTATGCGTCCCAGAACGATGCAAAAACCCGTTTCATGCCCGACAACCCGGGCTATCCTTCGATTTCGTACAAGGGTTTTTCCGCGACCGTGGGACTGGATATCTGGGTCAGGATACGATGAAACGCATAGTAATCACAATATTTTTGTTGGCAACGGCATTCGGTTGCGGCCGCAAGCCTGGAACTGACAGCGACCATGACGGGCTTACGGACAAGCAGGAGAAGATATTTGGCACGGACCCGCATAACCCTGACACGGACGGCGACGGCATACCGGACGGCCAGGACCCCCAGCCCCTTGGGAACGAAAACACCCCCAGGCTCAGCCTCCACCTCGCGGGTCTTTCGGAAAAAAACGGACAACGGTGCGCCCTGGTGGCCGCCTTGCTGACCAATGGCCAGGGCCGGGACATTGCGGGCAAACACCTGCAATGGGAAACGGACTGGGGCAGTGTTCAGGAAGAAAAATCGCAGGACCCGGGTCATTACCGGGCCACTGTGTGCACATCCAAACCCAAGGTTGTCCACTGCACGGTCACATTTGACGACCCAAACGATACCTTCCCGCCTGTAAAGGCATCGATTACGTTGTACCTGAACCTGAAACAGACCCTGCCACAACCCGGGATCAACCCGCCGCCGTACGAGGACAGCGGACCAGCACAGGGGGCCATTACCATATTTACGCTGGATGGCGACACGATCGGCATTACGGGCATCCCCCCGAGCCCCCTGCCCGGTACGTATTGCCTGGTCCAGGTAGATGGTGGAAAGAGTTTCAAACGAAAGTCCGATGACCAGGGCATGATATTCATCCAGGACCCTGCCGTGCACGGCCCGCTGAACATCAGTTGCGGTGCAAAGGGCCGCAGGTACATCAGTTATTTCGGCATCGACGCGTCTTACATTTCCATGCCCATGATCCGCCTGGACCCGGTCCCAGGCCAGCAGGACCTGGCAAACGTGAGCGGCCGCATAACCGGTTTTATGGGTAAAACCGGGCTCAAACCGTTTCCACCCAACGGCAACCTGTTAAACGATGATGACAAGGTGAACCTGGCAATCGTCCAGGTGGGCCTGCGCAACGTACCCCTGTCATCGATGAGCATGGGCAGCATCCTTAACCCCCCGCCCTCCGATGCCGCCCTGCCTGTGCCCATGAACCTGGCCATCCTGGACCCAAATCACCCAAAGGATGCGACATATCGAATAAAGGGCCTACGCCCTGGCAGGCACCTGCTATTCGCCCTGGCAGGCAGGGCATCGCACGTACTGGACGTGCTGAACGACCCATACGGCCTGCATTTCAGCCCGCTTGCACTGGGCGTAACGGTTGTGGACCTTCAGCCTGGCGAAAACAAGGATGTGGACATACAACTTACGATCGACCTGACGAACAACAATCCTGACAAGCTGAACGTATTCATGCCTGCACAACTGCCCACGGACCCGTTGACCAAAGGACCATTAAAAAATGGCCTGCTCATGGGCGTAATGGATACGGGAGGACTGGGATTTTTGTTTTTTGACGTGGATGCCAGTTATGACCACCCGAATTTTGCCAACCCGGTGCCCATGGTGCTGCCCGACCCGGATTCGCCTGCATTCATCAAGGCGGGGATCCACCCCTTGAACATGGTCGTAGCCCTTGCTGGCAGGGCCTCCATAAAGGGCATGGACCCACCCGGCATATCCACGCCCGTACGTTCAGGTGCCAGGGCCGGCGACACCATAGACCTCGGCCGGGATTCCTCGTGGCCGCCGATCCCGGTGGGCGTAAGCCCCTCGCCGCCGCCCAAGGGTGCTGCTCTGGATTTTGTCCAATCCACCATTTGCGACCTTCACTTCGAATGGAAGGCGGTCACCAAACCTGCCAAACCGGACCTCTACATCGTCCGGTTGAACTACATGACCCCTGCCCCGCCCAACCACATGAATCCACAACCGGGTTGGTGTGTTGGCGGGCCGTCATCGCACTGCCTGTGGGAGGTGCTGGTGGCCCCCAATATGCATTCAATAACCCTGCCCAAGCCCTCCGGCATAGGGCCTGGTTTACCCAAACTGGAGAATCCGGTTCCGAGCCTGGATAACCCGAATGTGTACCAGCACTATGCGCGTAATACCCTGGAGGTCGAGTACAATACATATTATATTACGTCCAACCAGCCGGACAAAGCAGCACGGTTCAACCTGAACAAGGCCTTCCTGTACAGATACTACAATCTCCATGCACTTGGTGTGGGCCAGGATAGTTATCTTTTCTCGTTGAAGTGCAAATAATTCAAGGGATTATACTGAGATTACGTATTGCTATCGAAACATTTTGAGTGTGATCAATGTATTTTTTTTGCACAATGTAAAAAAAATATACACACTTAAAATCAGTCATTCTAATCCATTCCGGCATGTGTATATTTTTTTCACGCTCCAAAATTATCAAGAAAACAAACCGCAAACAAAGACTTGTTGGCTAATCCCCTTTGTTTGCAGTAAAAAGCCATCATATATCACAAAAAAATTGACATGGCACGCTTTTTGCAATATACTTTAGGCGATCGTTATGGTTGAAATAACGACGATCATTACTCAGATCACTTAAACCGTAAGGTTTTCCTGCCTGTACGTAATGTACTTCCTACCAAGAAGCGACCCCCGGCGATACGCCGGGGGCTCCTGCCCTTTTGCGGGTATGTGATATAAAAATATCGCTGTGGCACCTTGACATTTACTGTGGTTACGATAAAGTTTTCATGGTTACGAGGTGCAGAAGTGAAGAAGTCTATACTGGCTATACTGATTTTCGTGGTCCTGGCAGCACCTGCTGCATTTGCCAAGAAGGGCAAGGCGCACAAGAAACGCAAGGCCCAGAAGGTCGAGGTTATCCAGCGCAGCCGATTTGTAAAGTGGCACAGGGTTGAACTGTCCGTGGCTGCCTCATTCGGATTGAACGAGGTCCTGACCAGACATTATGGTGTCACGGCGACATTCAAATACCACATCACGCCTCATTGGGCCGTGCGTGCGGACTACACAAAGTACTTTGGGTGGCTGTCCGGTACTGCCGATGACGTAATCGACCAGTACCAGGTGTTCCCGGAAAAACGCATCCTGGATTTCTACACGGGCGTGGGCGCGGAATACACGTTTTTCATGGGCAAATTTCTGGCCTTCAACAAGGCCCCGTTTGCCTGGGATTTTCACATGTTTGCCACACTTGGCGTAACCAGGAATACGTATCACAGCCTGCACTTTACCCCAGGCTTTGGATTCGGATTGCGTTTTGCGTTCTACAAATGCCTGACATTCAATATCGAGGCAGGGGATTTCATTTACAGGGAATCTTTCATGAACGGTCATAAGATATTCAACAACATCCAGTTGATGACCGGGTTCAGCCTGTTTATTCCCTTTACCTATCACTATAAGTATCCGAGGTGAGCAGGATGAGAAAGCAAACCATATTTTTTGTGCTAACGGCAAGTATCCTGGTCGCATCCCAGGCACAGGCACAGCAGGCAACCAACCTCAAAAACATGCCTGCCGTTATGCATAAATGGCTGTTGCGCAGCCACCGTATCGAAGTTGCCCCTTCCATTGGCATTACCCTAAACGACGCCTACACCCGCAGCCTGCTGATGGACGTCAACGCGGCGTACCACCTCAATGACTGGCTGGGTATAGGCCTGGATATTGCGTATGGTGCACCTTTGAAGACGGGTTTAACCGAGGACATCGAGGCGGAACGCAGCAAGGTGGACGGCACAAGCTACTCGCTCAGTCGTTCGTACCTGAACCTGATAGCCTTGCCTTACGTCAGTTTTACGCCATTCTCCGGTAAATTCGTGGTCTTTGACCGGTTCCTGGGTTACGCGGACCTGCACATAGACATCGGGGCAGGCCTGGCTTACGTTGGCGCCACGGGCTCCCTTGGCAGCAAGGCCACGTGGAATGCCATGGTCGGCGTGGGAATGCGGTATTTCCCGATCAAAGGGCTTTCCATTATCTTGAACTTCAGGGATTACATGGTGCCCAGGATCCTGAATATGCCAAAATTCGGAACATCCAAAAACAAACTCACGAACAACCTGGCCGTACTGGTTGGTGTGGGCTTCTATTTCCCGAGTAAACCAAAGAGGACACCATGATGAAGCGTACTGGTCTGGCATTGGCAGTATTATTGTTAAGCCTGCCGGTATTTGCGGGACAATATCCTTTGAACGTGGTGAAATTCCCATTCCCCGTGCCCGTTAGACGCCTGCAAAAGGCCAGGGTCAGGACTACGTTCGATTTGTGGAAGGCCACCAGTACGAAAAAACAGCGCCATGAACTGGCAAAACGATTCCACATGCCCTTGCGCAGGGTGAAACGGCTCCACCAGTTTTGTGACCTGCTGAGGGTGCGGGGCATCGGACCCAAGGTGGCGACAGTGATGCAGGCGGCCGGCATACATGATGCAGCCGAGTTGGCAAAGGCCGACCCGGTGGCCTTGAATGCAAAGATCAAGGCCGTAAACAAACGCCTGCACGTTCTGGGCAAGTTGCCCGGTGTGGAACTGGTCCGCTGGTGGGTGCATTATGCATCCAAATTGAAATGAAGCGAACTCATGTATTTCTGCTCATAATAAACGTCCTCTTGCTGGCATGGCCATTGTATTTGCTGGGCTATGTGCGCACGCGGTCCACGAGCACGGGACTGGATTTTCTGATAATCCTGGGCTGGGCAGCCATGGTGCTGGCCGCATCCTGGGTGGAGGTACAGGTAATCCTGCCCAAACAGCAGGACCCGGAGGCGGAGGTGGTCAAGGGCCGCAGGCTGAACCTGGGGCGCTCGCTGCTGCTGGTGGTTGCGATCATTGCAAATTTTGCGTGGACCGACCTGACAGCAGGTGATTTCTGGTTTTCCTACTACGCCCGGTTCGGGGTCTATGCCACGGCCATGCGTTCACATGACCGCAACCAGCGTATCTGGGGGCTGAAGCGCAGTGCCCAGGCGATTACACCGGGCTTTGTGGCCGGGATGCTGCCTTCCGTGGAGCGACTGGCAGGGGACAAGGACCCGGTTGTGCGGGGGGATGCGGTGGCCTGGCTGGGGTTTGCGGTCAGGCAGATGAACCTCCTGCTGGCCCAGCAGGCGGACGTGGACGTGAAAAAGCAGGCCCGGCAGGTAAAAATCGTTCTTATTCAACGGCTTTCGGACCTGGCCACCTGTTTGAGGCGGGAAAAGGCCCCGGGGGCGTTGCAGGGTTGCGTGTATGCGGCCGGATGGGTTTCCGACCCGCAATTGCTGGGTCCCCTGACCGACGTGGTTGCCAGGGCCAGGGACGCACGGGTGAGGATTGCCGCAGCCATGGCCTGCCGGGATATTGGTGGCCTGCGCGCACTGAATATGCTGGCGGACATGGCCCGTGATTTCCGGGGACTGGCACGGCAGGCGGCCGTGACCGCGTACCTGAAGGCCGCGGCAGTGCTGATTGACCTGAAGTCGCCTGCACTCAACACACCCCAGTTTACACTGGCGGAACAGAGGATGGCAAAGGTCGTACCGTCGCTGGATAAACCGGCCCTGTGTGCGTTTTTGCAGCATTTTCCAGCCGTGGCGGATGCCAGGTTTTCAAGGGCCTTTGCACAGGTACTGATGCGGACCGACGCCCCCTATACGTGTCCTGACACCCAGACGGACCCGCCCGTGGGCATACCCATTGCGTTGAGCCTGAAACGGGATTTTTACAGGTGCCTGGAAGGCGCTGTGGCGAGCATTGCAAAGGGCAACGCGGTGTTGATCGCAGCAATTCGGGAAAGGATCGCCAAGGGCGGAAATGCCAGGTTTATGGCGCTGTTGAAAGGGGTGCTGCATGCGGCAGGCAAGTGAGGTGACCTTTGTCAACATAGGCCAGTTGTGGATGCGGCCTGGCCAGGTTATTGACGGACCGGTGTTCATAAAAACCGTTCAGGGAAGGGTCCGGTCAATCGGGCCAATGACGCGGGTGGGGCAGGTGCAGGATGCGGTGGACGTGGGTGGCAGGGCCGTGATTCCCGGCCTGGTGGAGGCGCATACACACCTGGTGTTTGCAGGGGAGCGGGCCAATGAATTCGAAATGAGGGCGCAGGGGGTCAGTTACGAGCAGATCGCCCGGCAGGGCGGTGGGATTCGGTCCACCGTGGCGGCCACCCGTAAGGCCGGCGAACAGGAACTATTCGAGTCAGGGATGAACAGGCTGGACCGGTTCATGGCCATGGGCGTCACCACCATCGAGGTAAAGAGCGGCTACGGACTGGATTTTGAACAGGAAATGCGGATGTTGCGGGTGATCCGGCGCCTGAACGAGGCACACCCGTTGACAGTGCGGCCCACGCTGCTGGCGCACGTGCCTTACGGTGCAGACCGCAAGGAAATGGTCATGGATATTGCGCAGCGCTGGATACCCGAGGCGGCAAAAACAGGGCTGGCCGTGCAGTTCGACGTGTTTTGCGACGCCATAGCCTTTGATTTTGACGAGGCTGCGCGGTTGTTGCGTGCGGCCAGGGACGCGGGACTGGGGCTGCGCGTTCACGCCGAACAGTTGGGACACACGGGGATCAGCAAATACGCGGCATCCATTGGTGCGCAAAGCGCGGACCACCTGGACCACGTGCAGGAGGATGACATCGTTGCAATGGCAGGGGCCGGCACTGTGGCCGTGCTACTGCCCGGTTGCAGCATCAGCATGGGCACACGGAACTTGCCGCACATCAGGCCTTTCAAGGCACACGGTGTTGCAGTGGCGTTGTCCACGGACTACAATCCCGGGTCCAGCGTGACCGTGAACCTGCCACTGATGGGCAGCCTGGCCGTGGCATACATGGGCTTTTCGTACGATGAGGCCATGGCCGCGATCACGACCCATGCGGCGAAGGTCCTGGGCATGGCGGATACGGCAGGCAGTATCCAGCCGGGCAGGCCGGCCGACTTCGTGGTACTGGATTGTGCGGATTTCAGGCAGTTGTTTTACGAATACGCGACACCACACGTGGCGAGCGTGTACAAGAATGGAGTAAAGGTCTATGAGGCGTGTGGCAGTGGCCATGGGCGGCCCCAGTGAAGAACACGACGTGTCCATAGCATCAGGCAGGGCCGTGGTAAAGGGCTTGCGCCAGGCGGGCATGGAAGTGCTGCCCGTGTGGATCCGACGGGACACCAGCGTGGTATTCGACCTGCCACCGGGTGACGGCCAGCAGGGTGTGGCATTGTACGAGGGCTTGCAAAGGCTGACGGACATGGACTGCGTGTTTATTGCCATGCACGGGCCTTTCGGCGAGGACGGGACCTTGCAGGCGATCCTGGAATCCGTGGGTATCCCGTTCACCGGTTCCGACCACTTCGGGGCTGCGGCAGCCATGGACAAGGTCATATCCAAGCGCATCTACGAGGCCGTGGGCCTGGACGTGCCGCCATACCGGGTGCTGAAATCGCGGGACTGCATCGAACACACGGACGATATTGCAAAAAAGACCGCGGATACACTGGGCCTGCCCGTGGTACTGAAGACGCCCAGGCTGGGGTCCTCCGTGGGCGTGGTCCTGGCCGGGGACATGGACGAACTGCGCAGCGGTTTGAAGGAATTGGCGGAAATGGCTGGCCTGGTCCTGGCCGAGCGATTCATCAAGGGCCGGGAACTCACGGTCCCGGTGCTGCAGGATGCCGCAGGCCTGCGGGCACTGCCCCTGATCGAGATACGCGTGCATTCACACGCCTTTTTCGATTACCAGACAAAGTACGACCCTGCGCTGGCCGACGAGGTCTGTCCTGCACCCATACCCGGGGAGATGGCAAAACGCCTGTCCGAGGCCGGGATTATCGCGCATGAGGCCCTGATGCTGTCCGGGTTTTCCAGGTCCGATTTCATCGTGGACCAGTCGGGCCGGGCCTGGGTCCTGGAAACAAATGCGATCCCGGGCCTGACCGAGTTCAGCCTGTTTCCCAAGGCTGCTGCCGCGGCGGGCATGGGCTTTTCCGAGTTGCTGCTCAAGATTTGTGACTCCGCAGTTCGATAGTATGATGCCATGGGCTAACATCCCGAACTTGACAGGTTATTTGGGGTAATACATACCAAGTTTGACCAGTAACAATTCAACACATTGCACCATAAGCACTTAGTATTTATAACAAAATCAGGGCCACCTCTAATGCGAGGTAAATTATGAGCCGCATGCAAGGCCTGACGGCCACTTTACTTTTGTTTGTCGGGATCAGCGCATATGCACAGCAACAGGGCACTAAGAGTCCGGATATTGGAAAGGCAATCAAGACATGCAACTATGAGGGACCTGCTGAGTCGCCTGAAACCGTCCCGAAAATGCCAGGCACAATGGGCGCAATGGTATTGCCCTTGCATACCAGGATGATCGATTTCGGGACCGGGTTTACATCGGCGGTATTTGTACGTTATCACGTTCCGGTCAGGAGAAACATCGAGGTGAACCCGTTTTTTACCCTGGATTACGGATGGGATACGAATATAGACGTAGGCGATACCGCTGGACTCCAGTTCAAATTCAACCTTTACAGTTCCCCGCGTTTTGATGTGGCCTTAATATTCGAGCCCGGCGCACGGATTGGGTACTACCATTCCGGTGGGTTGTTCGATGCCTATGACGGTGTGGATATCAATATCCAGGCGGGTTTTCCCATAGTGATGGTCACGTTTCCCGTGATGCCTGATATCGTGCTGAATGCCGGGCTAAAGGCGCCGGTATCCGTTTTCGTGTACCCGTACCGTGTCGTTGATATCCCCATCCTGTTCAGTATAGGCATGGAATACAACGTATTGCGCAACATCAATTTTTTCTTTGCCCTGGACATGGGGCCGGAAATCTGCGTGGAGGCACCGCACAAGATCAAGGCCCTTGGTGTAAAGATAAAGACCCCGGCCTATACCACCAACTACTTCAGGGCCATGGTCCTGGTTGGAATGAGTTACAGGCTGTGACATGCCTCTTGGATTTGATCGGCGTCAACAGGAGGGATTCACCAGTGAGGCAGATCAACGTACTGTCTTGATTCTAAAGGTTTGATGACGTTAAACTTTCAGGGGTGGGCATTGACCAATGGAGGTAAAAATGAAAAGGATCGCAATCGCGCGGGTAAGGGCACGCTATGATGTGGCATGGCATGCATCCGATATATGGTACAAATTGATCGGTCTGATGGGTGACAAGGGCCTGGAAAAGCGGCTGCGCGAGATGGAAGGCCAGCCATTTATACCACAGTTGACACTGCCCTACCTGGCAGGACTGGGCAAGATGGTTGCCAGGCAAAACAACCTGGACATCGAGTTCAAATTCATGGACGACTACGTGGAAAACCTGCGCCCCCTGTTAAAAAAAGGAAATTATGACATGGTGATGTTCAGTGTGAATACGCCTTCCGCACCGGACACGTACCTGCTCTCCGAGGAACTGATGGCAATGGGGATCCAGACCATGATGGGCGGGATCCACGCCTCCATGATGCCGCATGAGGCTGCAAAACACACCAACAGTGTGGCAATGGGCGAGGCGGAGCCGATCATGGAACAGATCCTCAAGGATTTCTATGAAGGTCAACTGAAGCCGTTGTATCGGGGTGGCAGGGCCAGGGACATGCTGAACCACCCAATGCCGGACTGGAAGGCCTCGGCAAACGGCAATTACTGCCCGGAAATGCTGCCCGTGGAAACCAGCCGGGGATGCAAGAATGCATGTGAATTCTGTGCAACCACCAGGTTCCAGGGACCTAAACGCAGGCACCGACCCATCGAGGACGTGGTGGAAGAAATAAAATTCCTGAAAAAAGAGGGCATACTTACACACCAGCCCATATTTTTCACGGACAACAATATCGTGTCAGACAGCGATTACCGACGCGGCATCTGGGACACGGAGTATGCCAGGAAACTGTTCGAGGCACTTATACCGCTGGAAATTACCTGGATAGGCCAGGGTGAACTGGACGTGGGCGATGACCTGGAACTCACGAAACTGATGGCCAGGAGCGGCTGCGAAACCCTGTTGATCGGACTGGAAAGCCTGGACGAGGCAGGCCTGGATCACCTTGGCAAGGGTTGCAACCACGTTGACAAGTACATCAACCAGATCGAGACTCTCCATTCCTGCGGTATTTCCATCAGCGGCAGTTTCATAGTGGGTCTGGACAGCGACAGGGCGCCAGAAACATTTGATAACCTCTTGAATTTTGTGGATAATTACATTGATGTACCGGATTTTTGTATCCTGACACCCTATCCAGGCACCAAACTTTACAGGACCATGGAAAAACAGGGCAGGTTGCTGCACAAGGACTGGTCGTTTTATGACATCGGACACGTGGTTTACAAACCTGCCAACATGACGCCAGAGGAACTGGAACACAACCTCAGGAATCTGATCGAGAAAACCTTTTCAATACCTCGCATCATGCAACGCGCGATGAAGCACGCCATGCGAAACCCATTGCCCAATACGACGCACATCAGCAAAATCGACCGTTTCACCGGCGTCCTTAGTGGCAACATCGGGTACAGGCAGTTGCACAAGGACTGCTGCCGTCCCTCCACACGCTGGTTCAGACACGACGCGTGGCGCGAAAACCAGGATTCGCAACAGACACAACAAAAACTCTGGCAGTCCATCAGGTCAGCCCTTCCGATCTGAATCGGACCATCAGAGGCCGTTGACCGTGACCGTTGGCCGTTGACCGAGGCCGTGGCCGTGTGATCCCGGTGAAAACGAAAGCCGTGGAGCGCAGGCGGCCTCGCCTGCTTGTTTCGCGGGCGTCTCGCCCGCCTTTGGTTGACCGTTGGCCGTGACCGAGGCCGTTGACCGAGGCCGTGGCCGTGGTTTCCGGTTACAACGGAAGCCCACCCGCAAGGCCCGCAGGGCCGTCCCGAAGCAGCCGCAGGCTGCGACCCGATGCCCGATGCCAGAGGCCCGAGTCCGTGGCCGTTGACCGAGGCCGTGGCCGTGTGATCCCGGTGAAAACGAAAGCCGTGGAGCGCAGGCGGCCTCGCCTGCTTGTTTCGCGGGCGTCTCGCCCGCCTTTGGTTGACCGTTGGCCGTGGTTTCCGGTTACAACGGAAGCCCACCCGCAAGGCCCGCAGGGCCGTCCCGAAGCAGCCGCAGGCTGCGACCCGATGCCCGATGCCAGAGGCCCGAGTCCGTGGCCGTG
>WGCQ01000166.1 GCA_015493765.1 Deltaproteobacteria bacterium | reverse complement strand
GGTTGCCACTGCACGATTGTGGCTGCGCACCCGATACCCATTAACGCTAACATGACCGTTGCAAGTACCTTCACGCACATAGGATAACTGAAACAGGTGGGGGTGTAAACCCAAATCACCCGACCAAATCCGGCCCTGAAACTTCGCCTCACGGTTCATTGTCACGGCCTGCGGCCCTTAGAGCCGGCGCGCTCAGCGTCACCGTGCCGGTCCTCTTGTCCGTACCCACGATCCTCTTCGGCGTGTACTTCACGCCCCTGTTTACCCTTGCCAGCCGGAAGTTCTGACCGAGACCGCTGACCGTGGCCGAAACCGTTGGCCGTGGCCGAGACCGAGGCCGTGGAGCGCAGGCCGCCGGCCTGCTTGTAACCCAAGCGGCTCGCCTGGTCTTCCTTGGCCGAGACCGTTGACCGTTGGCCGTGACCGCTGACCGTGGCCGTTGACCGCACCCTACTTTCTGTGGCCTGTCGAACCGGTTACGACCTGGTTGTAAGGCGGCGGCAGCCCCCCAAGGAACAGTGTCCCCACCTTGGCCGGGTCCACTAAAATCAGGTGTACCCGGCCTATGGCCCTGGGAAGTTCGCTGGTCAGGAGAGCGGTCATGGTAACCATGGGTGCGGCCTTGTAACGCAGCAGGCTCCGGTTAAATGCATCTATCCACCCCTGTGTCCTGTCCAGTAATTCCCTGACCTTGGCCTGTGCAGTGGTCTGGATGTTCAGTGCATTTGCCCTGGCCCTGGGCAGTCGCCTGTTTCGGTCACCGTAGGCGTCGTTGATACGCCTGGCCTGGTCGGCCTTGGCACTGGCAACCGCGGCGAATGCGGCCCTGACCTGCACTGGTGGTGTCAGTTTGGTGATCAACACGGACGTCACCTGTACGCCCAAATGCCTTGCAATCGTCCGGTTCATCCAGTCCTTCAGGCGTGCTGCAATCACGGGACGGCCAATGGTCAATGCGTCATCCACACCCATCCCGGACAGGATCGCAACGGAGTCGGCCCTTGCAGCCATACCCAGCAAGACATCGGGCCTTTTGTCCGCATACACAAACACAACCGGGTCGCTGACCACGTAGTGCACCTGCAACGCCAGTTCCACCACGTTTTCGTCGCCTGTAAGCAGGTAACACCTGTGCCCCCTTTCACCGGGCCATTCGAATTTCACGTTCGTGCTGCGGACCATGGACACATCCACCAGCCTCACCCCGCCAATTGGCCACGGCGCATGGATGTGCAAACCCGGCGTCCTGGGCATGCCCGCAGGCCGCCCCATAAAGGTTTGGACCCCGCGCTGGGACGGACCCACGGAATACATCCCGGACAAGGCGTACGCAATCAGGGCCAGGACCACCATGGGAATCACCACCCGCTTCATTTCGTGCCCCTTATGCCTTCCAGCAGTTTGAACAGCGGCGAATCCGTGGACAGGACCAGTGAACCTCCCCGGTTCAGCACCTCCTTCAAGGCATCCAGGGACTTCATGAACCGGTAAAACCCGGGTGACTTGTTGTATGCATCGGATTCGATGCGCAAGGCCTTGGCCTGGGCCTCGCCCTGGACCTGCAGCGACTTTCGGTTTGCTTCTGCCAGCAGTTTGCGTACCTTCAGGTCCGTGTCCGCCATGATCTTCATGGCCTTTTCCTCCCCCTCGGCCCGGTATTTTTTTGCGATCCTGTTGCGTTCCGCCTTCATCCGATTAAAGACGTGCCTGAGATTGGCATCCGGAAACAGCATCCTGGATATCTTTACGTCAACGCAGTCGATCCCGAAGGTGTCCCTGACCCGGTCGGAAATCTGTTGGTAGATTGCCCGGTCGATCTGTTTCAACTGCGACCCCTTGTCCGTGGAAATAAATGCGTTCAAGGGCTTTGATGCCACCTCGTTACCCAGCAGGGATGCCAGCATATCGCCGATCCTGACCTGGGCACGCTTGGTGTCACCCACGGAGGACAAAAAACGCAGGGGTTTTTGCACCCGCCACACGGCAAAGGCCGCCAGCACCAGGTTTTTTTTGTCATGGGTCAGTGTCTCGATGGGGCTAACCTGGGTCACCTGGAGCCTGCGGTCAACGTGGATGGCCGTCTCGATGGGCCACGGCATTTTGAACGCGGGCCCGGGTTTCAGGATTACACGTACGGGCCTGCCCATCCTGGTGATCACCACGTATTGCGACGGATATACCGACACCACGCAGGTCGCGGCCCACACCACGACTGCCAACACAAAGACACCCAACCATATCCTTTTCATCGCCTCCCCCTGTCCATGTACCTGATGCGGGGAACACCCCGGCCTGCAACCACGAAGTGCCCTCCCTGCAGTGCCTTGGCCAGCACATCCATGTAACGATTGAACCGTACCGCGATGTTATTGTGCATGAATTCGCTTGCCTGGGCCATAAATGCCTCAGCCCTGCCCCTGGTGGAGGCAAGTTTTTCCACGGCCTTGGCCTGGGCGTGCACCACCATGGCATAGGCGCGTCCCCTGGCCTTGGGCATGGCATCGTTTTGGTACGCCTTGGCCTGGTTTATGTCCACTTGCACGTCCTCCTGTGCGGAAAACACGTCCCTGAAACTGGGGACCACGTTCACCGGCGGATGCAGGTCGTGGATGTACACGGCCTGCACATGGAACACGGGCATCCACTGGTCCAGCAAGGCCTGCAACTCGCGCGTCACGGCCGCCACATCCACTGCACGTTTTGCCACCAGGCCGCTGCCGATGTCCTGCGAACCCAGCATCCTGGCCAGCAGGGCCCGCGTGGCCTCCCTGACCATGGTATCCGGCGCACTGATGCCTGACATGAACAGGTCCGGGGCCTTCACCGTGTAATGCACCACCAGGGCGTAATCCACGATATTGCCGTCGCCCGCCAGGTTCATGGATTCCCGTGGTATCCTGCGATACCCGGGCACGTGGTGCTTGCTGCCCCACAACCTGGGCGCCGAGTTCGACACCAACGGCAGCATCGTTCGAAATCCGATCTCCACGCGTCGAACCAGTGTCTTGTCCACCACGTGGACCTTCACGAACGGCTCCAGGCCCACCATGAGCCCCGGTCCGTGGTCCCGCTCAACCGGCCTGCCGAATACCAGGCAAAAACCGCTCTGTCCGGGCCGGACCACCCGGGATGACAATCCAACCCATAGACCTGCGGCCGCAAGCAATGTCACTCCAATCGCCTTTTTCCTGTTGCGGACCAGGAAATCGCGCAAAAACCGCACGGACTTGCCGGTTTTGTCAGCCACGTATTTATCCACGGCCTCGGGGTCGGGCATGGCATGCCGTTTCAGGGAAACCACCACCGAGGCAATCAGTTCGGCCGTAATCACGAACAACAGCAAGGCGATCAGTATGCCCACGGGCCTGTCCAGCGGGATGCCCACGGCCTGTCCGGCAACGGCAATAAAAACGCCGATCGAACTCCAGGCGTCGGCCCTGCTGTGGTAGCCGTCCGCGGTCAATGCGGATGCATTGTATTGCCTGCCCACCTTGATTTTATACCTGGCCAGCAGTTCTGCACCGATGATCGTGACCAGGACCGCCGCAAGGACCGTGGGTGCATGGGTGATATGGACCGTGGCCGTGAAGGCCCTGTACAGGATCTCGACACCTGCGAATCCAATGGCCAAGGCCACCAGCACCACGAGGCCGTCATTGACGTAGATTGCCGTCCTGCCCTTGCGCCCCTCGGACCAGGCGCAGTTGATGATCACCAGTACGGAAACCACGGCATCACTGGCCGAGTGCAGGGCGTCGGAGGCCACGGATATGGACCCGGACAACCACGCAGCCACGCTCTTGATCCCGACCAGCACGAGGTTGACGACCAGGGACCAAATACCGGCTTTGACAACCGGGGTCATGATTCGGCCACCTCCTCGGCCGCCCGCAACACGCGCAGGTAGTTTTCACCCAGCACCAGGTCCAGTTCCCGGTCCGTAAATCCCCGTTTTTGCAGGACCTCCGGCAGCCTTGCATAGTCCGATGCGTCCTTGAAGCCCCTGGGCGGCCATGTGTAACCGTCCATGTCCGTGCCCACGGCCACGTGCCCGGGTCCGACCAGTTTTGCGATATAAACCACGTGGTCGGCCCATCGCTCCAGGCTGACCTGCACGGCATGCCGTTTCAGCAGGGGACCCCACAGGATCACGCCAATCACGCCGTTGGTATCGGCAATGGCCTGGATCAGTTTGTCGGACAGGTTCCTGGGACTGTTGCACAGTGCACGCACGCCGCTGTGTGAGGCAACCACAGGTGCCCGGCTGATGCGAATCGCCTGCATGGCCGCCTCGTCGCTGCAATGACTGACATCCACCACCATGCCCAGGCGGTTCATTTCGCGCACGGCCTCCACGCCCAGTTCGGACAGCCCGTCGTTGGGATACGTGGGACCAAAGCATGAATCGGCCAGGGCATTGCTGATAAAGTGCGTGAGCGTCAGCATGCGCATGCCTGCCTGCCGGAAGACGGTCAGGTTTGCCAGGTTCCTGTTCAGGATGTGTCCGCCCTCTGCTGCAAGCACGGCCGCGACCTGGCCCCTGCCCGTGATTTCGCGGATTTCGTCCGCGGTTTCAGCCTGCGCCATACGTCCCTCGGATTTGGCTATGATCGTTTTGAACGTCTTGACCATGGATATGGCCACGTCCGAACGCGATACCCAGGCGAGCGGGCTCCACGGTACGTACACGGTAAACGTGATCACGTTCAGGCCGCCAGCCCGTGCCCTTTCGTAATTCATGTAATTTTTCAAAGGGTTGTATCGTCTCGGAGGGGCAAAGTGTCCGAAAAAATCCCGTTTCAGATAGTGCCCGTTAATCAAAAAATGGCTGTGCATGTCAGCAAATATCCTGGCCATGACTTGCCTCCATAAGTGGTCCTGCTGGTACACGCTGTTTACCAGCGGCAACATTCTAACACAATAACATTGAAAAAATACCTGTATTTTTCTTGACACGAGGCGTACACCCTTCTATGTTATGGGAGGGATCATTCCGAGGCCGCCATGCATCAAAAAGTATGCTATGCAAGATGGCTCATTATTGCCCTTATCTGGGCTGGGATTTCATCGTGCGTAAAAAAAACGAAAACCAATCAAGACCCCAAGGGGCCTGAGCCGATGTGCATAAATAACCACAACGGCAAGCAGTGGTTCGTGTTCGACCTGCAGGCGGACATGGGGTTGCAGCAACTGGCCGCGTTGACCGGCAAACCCGTGAGGCTGCTGCTGCGCTGGAATCCGGAATTGAAAAAACGTCGGCCATACAAGGGCATGGGCATCGGGTTGTGGTTGACACCTGAGGAAACGAATCGTCTGGCTGCAAAGACCGTGGTGTTGAAGATGCGGCAGCAGGTGTATCCCGAAGTGCAAAAGGTGATTACCTACAAGGTAAAGGGTAACGAAACCATTAATTCCCTGGTGAAACGCTTCCACTCCAGCGTGGCACTGATGGAACAGATGAATGATATTTCGTTATTGACCGCGTTGACACCGGGTACGGTAATCAAGATCCCGGTAATCCGTCCCAAGGTACAGGCCGGAAAGCGGGTTACAAACAAGGATACACGGATTTACGTTGTAAAACGCGGGGATACTGTCTGGGGTATTGCCAGGCGTTTCCACGTGAAATCGACCGAACTACAAAGACTGAATCCCCAGATTCAGGGCAATCAGATACGTGGCGGAATGCGGCTGTATGTGCCCGTTTCCCACAAGTAACCATACCCGACCATACTGCTACTGAAAACCCAGGCGAGGCAGAGGGTGTTGAATTGATGGATTTAGTGACGAATTCGGAAATTTGTCTGTTTTGTAACAGTTTGAAATACAAAGATAATTTAAGATACCGGCTGGAAGCCGGCGATCCCAGGAGGGACATTTTCAACATCCTCAGGCCGCCTGCGCTCCACACGGCCACGGCCACGGACACGGTCACGGACACGGTCACAGCCAACGGCCACGGGCGGACGCCGGGACGCAGGGCGGGCTAACGCATGGGCCCTCCCCCGCCGGCACGCCGAGCCAAATCCAGGTCCTGGG
>WGCQ01000165.1 GCA_015493765.1 Deltaproteobacteria bacterium | reverse complement strand
TTGTCACGGCCTGCGGCCTTAGGCAAGGCGCTGCAAGCGTCCCATCGACTTTGTCGTTGTACCTGTGTATGCTCGACGTACATCAAGTACGCCTGTGCTCAAACAGGCTTAACTCCGCGTATCTGAACCACTTTCAGTGCCCTTTGTCCTCAAGTTTGACAGGTAATTCGGGATCCATGACCCCGGCTTGACAATACTGTCCTGTCATACTAATTTGTCTGCATGGATGCCCCGCGCCACAATTCAGGCGGATTATTGAGCTCACAGTGGTTTTTATTAACCGTTTTTCTGTTTCTTGCCGTGTTTATGCTTGCGTTTGCAAGCCTCCCGGCATCCATGTCCAATCCGGCCAGCCATTACCTGCCCATGGAGGCCAGGTATATTGAATTTTTCGGACTTACAAAACCAGTGAGTTCCTTTTTTTTCTGGGTGCTCATGGCGACATTGGGCACAGGTATATTCCTGCGCGGTGTGGTCCACGGCGGCCGCCACTATTTGCCGGTCCTTGCAGGGTTGTTTGCACTATTCCTGGCGGTACCGGCTGCCTTGATGACAGGGCGTTCGCCCGTGTCCACCGGCAAGGTCAGTGTGGACCTGCCCGTAGTCCATGGCGTCGAAATGGAGCCGTCTGCCGTGTATGACTTTAATGTTCATGGCAGCAGCATCAAGGCCTCCATGCGCATGACCGATGCCGGACCGTTGATTGTACAGCAATCGGCAAAGGGCCTGAAGGCGTTTCTGGCATTAAGCCCCGAACATCCGGATGCCAGGGTGAGGCTTTGCAGCCCCGGGACCTTGCATTACTCTGTGACCGCGATCTTGCTGGATGCGTTGGCATTTTTGGCATACCTCGTGGTCTTCGGTATGGTGTTTTTGAAGGGGAAATCGTGACTTTGCAGTGGATTATCCTGGGTTTTGGGGCGTTTTCCGGGCTTGCCGGTTTGCTCGTTGGAGGTCCCAATAACAGGTCCAAGGTACTGGCAATCTCATTGCTTATGGCTGTGCTTTCCTTTCCCTTGAACGGTTTGTTTGCAACCATACCCCTGGTGTGCAAACACGGCGGCGGCGCTTTGTTACTGGCCGGGGTGCAAACAACCGGTGAAACCCTGCCGCACACCGGTGTTGTACCCCTGTCCGTTAATTGGCAGGCCTTTACAATACTCCGATGGCTGGTTTTTGCATCTGCCGTACTGGGTTTGGTGTTTGCCCTCATGAGTCCGCAATTCAAGTACCCTGCACGCATCATCCAGGCTGCCGGCGCTGTGTTGCTGCTCTTTGCAATCGCCGGGCTGGCGGGGCTGACAGGACCGCACCTGGACATGCATGCGTTGCACTCCCTGGCCATGTATGGAGGTCTGGCCAAAATACCCGACTCTATCGAGGCGTTTCAGCCATCTGTGACATGCCATGCGGGGGCTATCCTGTCCAGGCGGGTTTTCCTGTTTGCCGGTGCAATGGGTATCGTTGCCTTGCTGTCCGGCCTGGGAAAGTTCATTAGTAACATGTCCATGTGGATGCTGTTTATTGCTGTCGGATATGCGATCTTGCTGCCGATCGCATTTCAGTTCCTGTCTTTTCCATCCGTTGTCAGGGCCTTGGATGCCCTGATGATCATACTTGGTATTGCTGCCATTATCGAACGTGATACATCTTTTGCCACCGGCCTTTCCGTGTCCCTCTTTGGGTTACTAATGGTTTTGCCCTTTTTATAGGCCAGGTCGCTGCATGAGGCCCAACTGCCACCTCGTTTCCACTTGTTTCAACTTCCTGTCCCCTAAACCTGATCCGTAAATCCGGAGTAGTATGACTTGACAAAAGGCACTGAATATCCAATCATTCTTTGGAACTTTAACGGTTTCTTGATTATGGAGATTTGCCATGTCTTTGAAAGAACTGGGTGTAAAGGAATTGCGCAAGTTGGCCGCAAAATACAAGATTGCCGGCAGGTCCAGGATGCGCAAGGCCGAATTGCTCAAGGCCCTGTACCCGTATTTGGATGTTCAGACAAGCCCTAAGCCGGCCAAAAAAGCGAAAGATGCATCAGTTGAACCAGGGCCTGCCAAAAAGACGCCAGATACCAGTGTGCGGCCAGCACAACCGCCAAATCCGGAACTCGCCTACCTGAACGAGGAAGATGCCGCGCAATTACCGTTTTCCTACGACGAGGACGCAATCACCCTGTTGCCGAAGAATCCGGAACAGTTGTATGCATATTGGGACTTGTCCACTACGACCTGGGAGCGCATAGCGGACCGTGGAAACCTGATTTTGCGCCTGGAACTGGCAGGTGACGGGGTGGTGTACGAAACCATGGTGCCAAATAATGTCAGGGAGTACTATTTCAGGATCCCGGACACCCGCGGTCCATTCAAGGTACACCTGAATTACCAGGACGAAAGCGGCCGAATGCATACGCTCTTGTCCTCGCAACCCGTGAAGGCCCCGCCCAATCGACCGGGTCGTGGGGAGATTCGTTTTGTGAAGGTCCCGTTCGAAATTTCCCTGCCCCAGTTGCACCGCCAGGGTGGGCCAATGCAGCCCGAATCAACTGAAATACCGACACGCGGGTTCATTAACACGAAAATTGACGATACACCTTACACAAGGCGTTTCAAATGAAAGGTTACATGTCTTTTGTGCTGCATGCACACCTGCCATTTATCAAGCACCCGGAATACGATGAGTTCCTTGAGGAGGACTGGTATTTCGAGGCGGCCGTGGAAACCTACCTGCCGCTCTTGGGCATGATGGAGCACCTGCGGCAGGACAACGTGCCATTCGCCCTGAACCTGGTGATAACACCCAGCCTGGCCGCTATGATGGAGGACCCGCATCACAAGGCCAGGTTGCTGCGCTACCTGGATAAATCGTTGAGCCTGGCCGAGGCCGAGGTCAGGCGTAACAGGGACGACCCGGCGTTTGGTCCTGTATCTCGTTTCTATTTGCAACGCCTCGGCGTGTTGCGGGATCGGTATGCCAATCGATACCACCAGGACCTGATAGGCGCGTTCAGGCAGGCCCAGGACCAGGGTGGACTGGAAATCATGACCTGTGCCGCAACCCACGGGTTTTTGCCCTTGTTGCGTCAACATCCCCAGTCCGTGTACGCCCAAATCGACGTGGGTGTCAGGGAATACGAACGCCATTTCGGACGTCCGCCACGCGGGATATGGCTGCCCGAATCCGCGTATTTCGAAGGTGTGGAAAACGTGCTTGCCGACCATGACATACGGTATTTCATTGTTGACACGCATGCACTGAGGCTCGCCACGCCGGCCGCGGTATATGACTGTTATGCCCCGGTTTTTACACCTGCCGGGCCGGCCGCCTTTGCCAGGGACCCCGAGTCCTCCAAGCAGGTCTGGAGTGCAAAAGAGGGCTATCCCGGGGACCAGTGGTACCGTGATTTTTACAGGGACATTGGTTTTGACCGGCCATTTGATTACATCCGCCCGTATATCCAACCCACGGGGCTGCGCAAGCCCACGGGCCTGAAGTATCACCGTGTTACCGGCGATGTGCCACTGGACCAGAAGGCGCCTTATGACCGCGGCATGGCCATGCAGAGGGCTGTGGAGCACGCGGGTAATTTCGTGTTCAACCGAACTAAACAGGTCGAGTACCTGGCCTCCAGCATGGGCCGCAAACCCTTGGTGGTGGCGCCGTATGATGCCGAATTGTTCGGTCACTGGTGGTTCGAGGGACCTGATTTTTTGGAACAGGTATTCCGAAAGGCTGCCAGCGATCAACAAGTCTTTGAATTTATTACGCTTTCCAATTACCTGCGCGCAAACGATGTCCAGCAACAGGCCGTGCCTGCCGAATCGTCATGGGGCGACAAGGGCTATTTTGACGTGTGGCTTAACGGGGAAAACGACTACATGATCCGCCATGTGCTGGCCATGGGAAGGCTCATGACCCGCATGGCGAACCAGTGGCCGGATGCTCAGGGCTTGCAGCGTCGGGCATTGGACCAGGCCGCCCGCGAACTGTTGCTGGCCCAGTCCAGCGACTGGCCCTTCCTGATAACCACCGGTACTGCGAAGGATTATGCAAAGACACGTTTCAAGCGTCACGTAATCAGGTTCCTGAAACTTGCCAGTCAACTGCGTTCAGGCACGCTGGACGAGGGATTTATCGCGTTTCTGGAGCACCGGGATTCGTTGTTTCCGGATATCGACTACATGGTGTTCAAATGAGTAATGCAACGATACGGATAAACAGGATTGAACAGGACAGGATTGGTGATTTCCTGGTGAGGGTCGCGGCCATGACCCTTATCATGGTGCTGTCGTCCAGGGCTGTGATACCGATTCCGGGGACACCGGTGCCCTTGACCTTGCAAGTGTTCGGCCTTTTTGTGGGCGCCTTGTTTATGGGGCCTGCCGAGTCAGGACTGGGCATGTTACTGTACGTGTTTTTGGGTGCCACGGGCCTTGGCGTATTTGCACATAACGCCACGCTTGCACAACTGGGCGTTGGTGCAGGTTACGTGGCCGGCATGGTGCTGGCTGCCCCTGTGATCGGCATACTGAGGCAAAGGGTTGGTGATGTATGGGCGTCCATTACAGGCCTGTTCATGATCTATGTTTCAGGTACTGCCTACCTGTGTACTGTGGCTCATGTATCGCTGTTCCATGCAATCGTCATCGGCGTCCTGCCTTTTGTGGCGCCTGACCTGATGAAAGTCGGGGTTGCTGCCTGGATGTTACGTGGAATTCGTCCCTGAATTCGGATTGTTCCGGCCCCAAAGGACGGGTTTGAAACCTGCCCCTCGATCCCTCAAATTTGACAGGTAATTTGGGACCCAAATTACCTGACTAAATTCGGCAGTCGTACACCGCAAGCGGCCCATCTACTTTGTCGTTTGCACCCATTTGATGCTCGACGTACCGATAGTACGCCTGTGCTCAAATGGGCTTAACTCCGCGTATCTGAACCACTTTCGGCGTCCTTTG
>WGCQ01000164.1 GCA_015493765.1 Deltaproteobacteria bacterium | reverse complement strand
ATTCCTGACAGTATTGGATCTTAGCCACCCGGCCTTTGACGACACGCTGAAGGCGCTCATGGTGGGTATACTGGCCCGCAAGATACTCTCCGCGAGGATCCTGCAAACCAGTTATCACGATAGTGCTTTGACCGGACCGGATGCTGGAGACGGAAAACAATCACTGCCCGTTACCTGGCTGATGGTGGACGAGGCCCACCTGCTGGTGCCCAGGCACCACACCACGCCTGCGTCGGCTGCAATCATTGATTATGCCAAACTGGGGCGCAAGCCAGGATGTGCCATGGTCCTGGCGACCCAAAGACCGTCCGCCACGAACGACGAGGTCCTGTCGCAGGTGGACGTGATGGTGGGCCATACACTGGCCCTGGAGGACGACATACGGGCATTGTTCAAACGGATGCCGGCCAAGGTGGCGAAATCGATGCATACGGTGAATTTTATCCGCGACCTTCCGACAGGTACGGCACTGGTGGGCGACCAGCAGGCCGGAAGGGAGGCCTTGACGGTTCGTGTGCGTCCCAGGTTGTCTCACCATGCAGGAGGGGAGGCCAAACCGAATGGCTGATAAAGGTGGTTTTGACATCGACGAATCCTTGCTGATACCTGAAGGTATAGACACTGGTCAGCAGGGTGCCGGGGTGCGCAAACACAGCCTCATGGAGCAACCTTACGAGGCGAGTCGGCCTGCCACGGTACTGGACCTGGTAATTGCCGAAAAGCGGGTATTGTCACGTGACAAAATACTGGACCTGGCCGCGGAGGCTGGCATCAGGCCTGGTGCGGCAAAAAAAGAACTCACGGATCTGGTCAGCACGAAAAAGGTTGTACGGGCAAGGTCCGGGCGACAATGGATGTACTGGGCCTCCAGGTACAGGTTTATCGCATCCGAGTGGTTGACCGGGGATCTGCTCGTGGTGTCCATGCAGGTCACGGAAGGCGAGGCATGGAAATCGGCCAGGCGCGAATTGCCCGGCTTTTTTACCAAGTCCGGGGAACTGGCTGCCCCCCCGGTATTGAAGTACCTGCCCATTTTTCGGATAGACCTGCGGATAGACATAAAACCCCACTGGTACAGCAGTAAAAAGGAATCCAGGATGGAATACATCTATGTGGATGGATACAAGGGGCGTGTGTGCAGACTTACACCACGTAGGGGCCTGCAACTGGAACTGGTCACCCCACAATCACCTGAAGATATTAGGGATTTCGATGATTACGGCAAGATTGAACACATACCGCCCGGTGACCTGGATGTGGATTTCGGTTTCCTGAAAAAAATACTCAAAACAGAAGAGATCGACCAGATAAGCCATCGGAAATTCTTGAAAAAAACCGATGATATACGTTTACTGTTGGTGCCTTACTGGCGATTCCAGGTAAAGACTGACGAGGAGACCAGGATAATCCTAATTGACGGGATATTTGGACAACACATGCAAAAACCATAGCCCAGGCCAAAGGAGAGCCCATGCGATGTAGTAACTTGAAGGCATTTCAGGCATATATTCCGGAAGGGCACACAATCATCCAACATTTAACCACAGGCCAACATCAATGTGTTTTCAAACTGCGCGATAAGCAAAACAAGATCAGTATCCTGAAAATCTATATCTTTAATAAACAAGACTTCAGAAAGGAATGGGTGTCGGATTTCAGACAACTCCAGGCACAGATGTGGAAGGTACTGCCTGCTGGTAACGTGACTGAAACCATCATCCACTTGCAGAATGATGAAACGGACACGGAATACATCCATGTGCAACACAAAAAGTTCCTGCCAGGGTTGTCCCTGGAAAGGCTGCTGTATCGTGGAGGAATGCCCCTGCGGTTTAGTATAAAGGCTTCCTTGGCGTTTTTGCGAGCCTTGAAACAGGTACATGACACCCATATCGTGCATTCCGATCTGAAACCGGGACAGTTGCTGGTTGCGTGGGGTGCCCCCCCATGTTTTGGTTTCGACCCCACCCGTATATTTATCATGGACTTTGACAATGCCGTGTATCGGCCACCGGACGAACCACCGGTATGCCAGAATACCATTGTTATATCACGATGTTATGCACCTCCTGAGTTGGTGGACTCCAGAGCCATAAAAAGACACATACTACCAGACAGGATGTGGGATGTGTATGCTGCCGGAGTTACGGTAATCGAACTGTTGACCGGGAGGGTTCCATGTATATGGTGGCATGAATTCGATAAATATCAATCTTTGAAATTAATGTACAAGGACAGCAAACAGATATCCTTCAGAGACATCCCAACTTTGTTTAAGGATAATCCTGTATCCGAAATATACCCTCAGGTAATACCTGTTTTGCAAAACATGTTGTCAAGACGAGCAAGCGACAGGACGCTATTGGAAGAGGCGATCAACGTACTATCACTTTTGGATGCAAAAATGGAGACTTCCAGTGCATGTTGGAGCCCTGTGATACCTGATGGAAGCAGACCTACACTTGAAGTCTCCCCTGACTACTATGTAAAAACAATGATCGATAATAATCCCTGGTGGCGAACTTAGCCCATCTTCTCTGACAAAAAATAAGGGAGGGCAACATCCCTTAAACATTTGCTCAATGGTGGCGCAAATTCCCCAATTTACCTGACTAAATTCGGGAGCCGGGCGTTGCAAACAGCCCACCTACTTTGTTGCTTGCAATTGTTTGATGCTTAAGTCTTGCCCGAAGGGGCATGAATTCAAGCATCCGCAGGATGCGCAGAACCACGTACCGATCAAACAGGCCTTATCTCCTTATATATCTACACCACTTTCAGCGCTATTTGGCCTCAAATTTGATGGGTAATTTGGAAAATTGATGTTCGATTCTTGTGGATAAAAATGTTCTGTTACGGCATGGTTGCGCCGGGTGCCGGATTGCCAGGATAGCCCAGTTTTTTCCAATCCAGCCTGCCGTTCTTGCCATGGCAATCCTGGC
>WGCQ01000163.1 GCA_015493765.1 Deltaproteobacteria bacterium | reverse complement strand
CCCCAGGAGGTCTGAAACACCCGTGACAAGCACTCCCACGGCCACAGTCAACGGCCACGGACTCGGGCCTCTGGCATCGGGCATCGGGCCTCTGGCATCGGGTCTCGGGACGCAGCCTGCGGCTGCGCGGGACGGCCCTGCGGGCCTTCGGGAAGGTTCCCGTTGTAACCGGAAACCACGGCCACGGCCAACGGCCACGGACTCGGCCAACGGCCACGCCCCCCTACCAAAGCCCTTTATCCTCAAATTTACCACGTGATTTGGGTGGCGGTGATTGACTATGCGCTCGATTCAAACTAAAGTACGCAGGACAACAAGTGAACCGTGATGAGGCAAAAGCATGGAAAAAACGGATACAAACAAATTAATCCAGTCGATGCGAAACAAGCGTGCAGCCCTGGAAGAGGCGGGGGTTAACTGCTATGCCAATGATTTCAAGGCTGCTGATACGGCTGCAAAATGCCTGCATGACGTGGATGGGGCAATCGAAAAGGGTACGAATTTCAGCCTGGCAGGCAGGGTCGTGGCGTTGCGGTCCTTTGGCAAGGCCGCGTTTGCCAGGCTCCGGGACTACACCGGCGAGATACAGGTTTACATAAAAAAGGACAGGATTACGCAGGACCAGTTCCTGGTGTTCAAAAAACTGGACGTGGGTGATTTCATTGGCATCAGGGGCCGCCTGTTTCGTACGAAAACCAACGAACCGACCATAGAGGTCGATTTCCTGGAACTGTTGACCAAGGCGCTGCGACCGCTGCCTGAAAAATGGCACGGCCTGCGGGACAAGGAAATGCGCCACCGCAAGCGTTACCTGGACCTGATCATGAATGCGGACGTACGCGAGGTGTTTCGCACCAGGGCACGGGTGCTGGGCTACATCAGGGCGTTTTTGAACGAACGTGGATTCATGGAGGTGGAAACGCCCATGATGCACTCCCTGGTCAGCGGTGCCAACGCCCGGCCGTTCGTGACGCATCACAATGCCTTGAACATCGACCTGTACCTGAGGATCGCACCCGAGTTGTTTTTGAAACGCCTGGTGGTGGGTGGCTTTGACCGGGTATTTGAACTGAATCGTAATTTTCGCAACGAGGGAATCAGCCGCAAGCACAACCCTGAATTCACCATGCTGGAATTCTACATGGCCTATGCCACCTACGAGGACCTGATGGCGCTGACCGAGGACATGCTGTCCGGACTGGTCAGGCAGGTACACGGCAAGTACGAAATCCGGTACATGGGCCAGGCAATTGATTTTACGCCTCCATTTGAGCGCCTGCCGTACGAGGAAGGCCTGAAAAAATACGCCCGGGTGCCTGACCGGGCGTTTCACGAACTGCCGGCAGCGGTAAACGCGGCACTGGAACGCGAGGTCCCGGCACAGGACGTGGCCACGGTGTTGCTGCGCGACATGAAGGGACCGCAGGACACGGCCCGGTTCGAAAAGGACCCGGCCGCACTCGTTGGGCTGGCTAACGACATTGCAAAGGGCCTGGATGCCCTGGGCCAGCGCACGCATGCACTGGGCGTGCTGCACACCGTGTTCGAGGCCTACGTTGAGGACAAATTGCAAAATCCGACCTTCGTGGTGGATTACCCGGTCTGGGTATCGCCACTGGCGCGGCGCAAGGAATCCGATCCCGCGCTGGTGGACCGTTTCGAGTTCTTTATCGCTGGCAGCGAGATTGCAAACGCCTTTTCCGAGTTGAATGACCCGGATGACCAGCGGGAACGTTTCAAGGCCCAGGCCATGGCAAAATCAGGCGGCGACGAGGAGGCCATGGACTTTGACGAGGATTACATCGAGGCCTTGGAATACGGCATGCCTCCCACCGCAGGCGAAGGCATCGGCATAGACAGGCTGCTGATGTTGCTTACGGACAACGAAAACATCCGCGAGGTCATACTGTTCCCCTTGCTCCGCCCGGTTGGTTGATGCGCTCAATCCTTGCAGTTGCGGCCCTGATGGCCCTGGCATTGGTGCTGGTGGTGCTGGTGGTTTACCTGCTGGTGAGGCTGTTGCGGCTGGTTGCGGAAAGCCCGAACATGCACAACGTGCCCGCACTGGTATCACTGAGGTTTTTGACCGGTCCGCCAGTGAGGACCTGGCTGCCCGTATCGTTGCAGAATTTTATTTCCATGGTCGGTGTCGCGTTGGGCGTATGGGCCTTGATCGTGGTGATGTCCGTGATGGGCGGCTTCGAAAATGACCTGCGCAGCAAGATCGTGATGAACATACCGCATGTCCAGGTGTTGTCCGTATCGTCATTCAGTCCGCTGCGCCACGTGCGCAAACTGGAGTCCAAGCTGGGGCACACCATGGGCGTGACAGGCGTGGAGCCACTGTTCGTGGGCAGGGCCATGGTCGTGTCCGCGGACAATGCCGCCATGAGCATAGAGGTACGCGGGGTCCTGCCGCACAGCCACACGTGGAAGGTCCTGCGCCGTGAGGTCCGCCAGGGCGCCGTGGCCACGCTGAAATACCCGGTGCTGATGGTGCGGGACCGTGACCTGAAATTCCATGCAGTGCAAAAAGAGCGGCAGCGGCCGCACGTGCTGGGACCGGTCCCAGTTGGCAAGCGACGCCAGGTCCTGCCGGCCGTACTGCTGGGCACCGAGTTGGCCCACAACCTGGGCGTTGGGTGCGGCGATGAGGTCCAGTTGGTGGTGCCGGACGCCACTGCCGGGCCCACTGGCCTGATGCCCAAGACGCGCAGGCTGGTCGTGGGCGGCCTGATCAAGACCGGGCTGTATCAGTTTGACCTGAAAACGGTGTACCTGCTGTTGGACCAGGCCCAACGTTCTTTCGGTGTGGCCGGACCAAATGCCCTGGGTGTGTGGGGCCGCAGCGCCCGGGACAGCGAGCGGTTGAAACATGCCGTCATTGCGGCCTTGGGACCTGAGCCCGGGGTCCGCGTGCAAGGCGTGTTTGACGTATTCAAGGGCCTGTTTTCCGCCTTGAAACTGGAAAGGATAGCCATGTTCATGGTGCTGGGCCTGGTGATCCTGGTGGCGGCATTCAGCATATTCGGCTCCCTGGTCATGGTGGGCCTGGAGCGCCTGCCAGCCATATCCGTGCTCACGGCCATGGGCATGCGTAAGCGGGAATTGCTGGCCGTATTCCTGGGGCTGGGGCTGCTGATCGGGCTCAGCGGCACCGTTGCCGGAGGCGTGCTGGGCCTGTTGACCTGCGCCGCACTCGAGGCCTTCGGGTTGCCCATGCCGGCCCAGTACTACATAAGGCAGTTGCCTGTAAGGGTGGACCCGTGGGAAGTGGCCATAACCGGGCTTATCACTTTGGCGTTGTGTGTGGTATCCTCGTGGTATCCGGCGGTTACTGCACTGAAGGTGGATGTGGCCGCAGGGCTCAGGAACGAATGATGGGACAGGAAACACGGAGGACCTTTGGATGACGTAATATTGCAGGTCCATGACTTGCGCAAGCACTACCAGTACCAGGGCAGCAGGATCGACGTGTTGCAGGGCGCGGGCCTGTACGTAAACAAGGGTGAGATCCTGGCCGTGGTGGGCAAATCCGGGGTTGGGAAAAGCACGCTGTTGCACATCATGGGTACGCTGGACCGGCCTGACGCGGGCACGGTCCTGTTCAAGGGCCAGGACATCTTCCAGATGAACGAGGACCAACGCGTACGCTTCAGGAACAAGCACCTGGGATTCGTGTTCCAGTTTCACCATTTGCTGCCCGAGTTCACGGCGCTGGAAAACGTGGCCCTGCCCGCGTTGATCGGCGGCAAACCCAGGACCGAGGCATTCGGGAAGGCACGTAAATTGCTGGATGTACTTGACATCGGGGACAGGTGCGGGCATATTCCTGATACCATGTCCGGTGGTGAACAACAAAGGGTGGCGCTGGCACGTGCATTGGTAATGGAGCCCGAAATCGTGCTGGCGGACGAGCCAACAGGCAACCTGGACATGAAAACCAGCCAGGAGGTCCATGCCCTGTTCGTAAAAATCAACCAGGAATTCCATACGACCTTTGTAATGGCCACGCACAGCCGCAGCCTTGCAAAAATTGCCCACCGGGCCTATACACTGGCCAATGGTGTACTACAGGAGGGCATGCTTGTATAAGTCATTGAGCCTTGCCATCCTGCTGTTTACCCTGGCCGCTTTGCCTGCACGCGCGGCCGGCCAGGTGGTGGCAACGATCCGTTTCACCGGCCTGTTCAGGGTGTCACCGGATGTGGTCAAGTCCAGGGTGCATCAACAGATCGGCGAGCCACTGGATTTGCAGCAGGTATCCAGGGACATCGTGTCACTGTACGAACTGGGGGTCTTTGACGACATAGAGGTGACAAAAAACGCCACACCAAAGGGCCTGGTCCTGACCTACCGGTTCAAGGAACGGCCATGGCTGGACAAGGTATCCATAAAAGGTAACGACAAGATCAGCACGAGTGACCTGAAAAAGGAACTGCTGGTGGAAAAGGGTGAAATCCTGGACATGGACAAGATTACGGCCAGCCAGAAGGCCATACTGGACAAGTACAAGTCCGAAGGGTACCTGTTCACGGACGTGTCATTCCGGTTGAAACGCAAGAAAAACAACCTGGTGGACCTGGTATTCGTGATCCGGGAACGCACCAAGGTCAAGATCAGGGCAGTGCATTTCATCGGCAACCGGCACATACCGGATGACGAACTGTTAAAGCATATTGCAAGCCAACCCGGCGGCCTGTTGTCGTTTTTGACCGGTAAGGGCAAATTCAACCAGGAACAGTTGAACCTGGACCGGCAACGCCTGGCGTTCTATTATTCCACAAAGGGTTTTGCCGAGGTACAGGTGTCCCAGCCAGTGGTGGAGATGTTCCGGGACAGGGGGCTGCTGGACATCACGTTTACGATCCACGAAGGCATGAAGTTCAAAAACGGACACATCACCATAAGCGGTGATTATTTGTGTCCCAAGGCAAAGGGCAAGGCGTGCAAGAAGAAAATAGAGGCAAAACTGCATTCCAGGGCGGGTAAGTGGTTTTCCGCCATGGACGTCCAGCATGATGACACCATGTTGACCTCGTGGTTGCAGGACATGGGTTATGCATTTGCAAACGTGGTGAACCAGCCGATCATGCATCACGATACGCGGACGATCGACCTGGACTACCACGTGAGTCGGGGGCCAAGGGCCAGGTTCGGGCGTATCACCATAACCGGTAACAAGTCCACCAGGGACTGGACGATCCGCAGGGAACTGGCGGTGTACGAAGGTGACTGGTTCAACAAAACCAAACTAAAACTCAGCATCGCGAGGGTGCGCAGGCTGGGCTTTTTTGATGACGTGCGGTACACCACCAGGCCTGACCCGCAGTATCCCAACCAGGTGGACGTCACAATAACCGTGAAAGAACGTAACACGGGTGTTCTGTCCGCGGCCGCGGGCCTCAGTTCCTTCGAGTCCTTCATGTTCCAGGCCCAGGTGGGCAAGAAAAATTTCCTGGGCCGGGGCCAGGACCTCCAGTTGCAGATGCTGATCAGCAGCCTGCGTACACAGTTCGATTTTTCCTTTTATGACCCGCATTTCCTGGACACGGACTACACGTTTTCGTTGTGGCTGCATAATTACGACCGGGAGTACTACGATTTCTCACGCAAGTCCACGGGCGGCACGATCACGGTGGGGCACTGGCTCACCTATGAGGCCGGTTTGAACGGCAGTCTATCCGTGGAATGGGCCAAAACCAGGCCCGGCGGTATCCATTCCAGCACCACGATCCAGGCAAAAAATCTGTATCAACAGGGACTTACCACATCATTGGGCTTCGGTTTCTGGTTCGATTCCAGGGACGACCGCATGTTCCCAACCAAGGGCAATTACACGACCCTCAACCTTAGTTGGGCCACGCCCTACCTGGGTGGTAATTACTCGTTCATCAAGTTCCTGGGCACGACCAAACAGTATTTTCCCCTGTTCTGGGACCTGGTCCTGAAACTCCAGGCCACCTTGGGATGGATCATCAATCCCAGGGGCGGCACAATCCCGATCAGCGAGCGATTCTTTTGCGGCGGAATCTACTCGATCCGTGGATTCGAGATCTATTCGCTGTCACCAACCATTCCCATTCCCCTGTCCTATGACCCCTCATCCAGTTTATTCCCGTACAAGATCGGCGGTGACAAAAAGGTCGAACTGAGCGCAGAACTGGAAATTCCGTTGGTAAAATCCATGGGCCTGCGGGGCGTGGTATTTTTCGACGCGGGCAATGCCTTTGCGGAAGGCCAGATGATCAACCCGAAATACTTCAGAACCAGCGTAGGTTTCGGCATACGGTGGTGGAGTCCCATGGGTCCCCTCTTCTTTGAATGGGGCTTTCCCCTGCACCCACACAAGGGCGAAAAGCACATGGTCTTCGAGTTCACCATGGGCGGATTTTAACGCACTTTTCCTGTTACACCATAGAATGTTTATTTCGGGTTCTTCCGGGGATGGTCGTAATTGCCTGCGTCGAATCAGGATTTGTTTGGCTCTTGCGGAATTAGCCTGGGTAATGGATCGGGATTTGAGTTTGATATGCGATGCCCTGGGCATTGATGGGCATTAGTGACAGGACATCGGGCTGGCGGAATGGGGGTTGGGGTCATTTTCCTGCATAAGTTGCTGGATGTGCCGATCAATTGCAGCCTTGGCCGCAGCAGTGTCCGAGTATGCATCCACGTTTTGTAGCACGGTCCTGCCAAAGCAATCCCACGGACAACGGTGGCTCAGGATCTGGGCCGTGTAATAACTGGCCACATCAATGCGGTTCTGAAGTGCCCTGTTGTCCGTGGAATTTTCTGAACTTGCTTGTAAAAAGGTTCGAACAAAATTCCCGAATTTTGTCGCATTCTGGTTGGGCAACGCATAGGTGCCATTGTTGAACTCGCTCACCCAGTAGTCGTGGCCTGCCTGGGTTGGCTGCCTGTTTAACGAGGTCTCATAGATATGGGTCACCGTGAAATCCGCACTTGGGTACTGGTTGAATTCGTATTCCGCCTCGTTTGAGGTGGCAAAAGCCCCTACCTGGGCATCCGTATATCCATGGGTATTCCAGTAATACAGGCCCGGTGGTTCCGGTGCCCTGTTCAGAAGGGCAACGTATATCTTCACATATTCGCCTGTTGTGGCCACCTGGTTACCCCAGTCATAGGAGCATAATTTCCTGTTGCACTGCGAACTTTGCATCGCCCACGACCCGTTCTGACACACGTACGTGGCAGTGCCTCGGTAGTCACCCTGGTCGTAGGATACGGTCTGGCTGTCCCCGCTGTGCCCTGAAGGCAGACTGCCGGAACACTGGTTCCACGTGGCAGTGGTGGGCTGGCAATCCCTTTGGCACGTGCCGCTGACCTTGATCCAGACCCCTTCCTGGCATTGGTACGTGGCCTGGCCTGAATACCCGTATGCCGTGTTCGATACCTGCCTGGTATCCCCGTTGTGCGCCGATGACACCGACCCCGAACAGGAATCCCAGGTTTCCGTCTGGGCAGTGCAATCCTTGTGGCACGTGCCGCTGACCTTGATCCAGACCCCTTCCTGGCACTGGTACGTGGCCTGGCCCGTGTAACCGGATACCGTGTTCGATGCCTGTGCGGTATCCCCGTTGTGCCCAGACGATACCGGCCCCGAACAGGAATCCCAGGTCTCGGTCTGGGCAGGGCAGTCCTTGTGGCACGTGCCGCTGACCTTGATCCACACCCCGTCCTGGCACTTGTACGTGGCCTGGCCCGTGTAACCGGATACCGTGTTCGACACCTGTGCCTGCTGGCCGTTGCTTGTATCCGGCAAGGCCCCGCCGCATGCATCCCATGTAACGCTCTTTTGGGTGCACATGCAGGCATTGCCCTCGTCCACCTGGCCGTCGCAATTATCGTCCACCTTATTGCACTGTTCCACGGCCCCAGGGTGGATGGCCGGGTTATCATCTTTGCAATCACCGGATTTTTGGGCCGTCCACTTTTCGGAAGGACTACACAGGCACTTTGAATCCGCCTGGACACCGTAACCGTCGCCGTCACTGTCCAGGTAATAGACCGTACAGCCATCAGCGTTTTCATCGTCGATCACGCCATTGCAGTTGTCGTCCTTGCCGTCACATTTTTCCCGGGCCTTATGCGAAATCGCAGGGTCCTTAGGCGCACAGTCCGTGCCGTCGGGGTCGCCGTCGCCGTCACTGTCCATGTTCGGGTCGCATACATCGCCGATCCCGTTTCCATCCGAATCCTTTTGATCCGGATTGGCGATCAGCGGACAGTTGTCCTTGTCATTGGGCACGCCATCATTGTCCTCGTCGGGGTCGCAGGCATCGCCTATGCCATCCCCGTCCGTGTCCGTTTGATCCGGATTGGCAATCAGCGGACAGTTGTCCGTGGTATCAGGCACCCCGTCGTTGTCGTCATCCTTGTCGCATGCATCACCGTCACCATCCCCGTCCGTGTCCGTTTGCTTGGGGTTTGCAACCTCAGGGCAATTGTCCTTGTCATCAGGCACGCCGTCGTTATCCTTGTCCTTGTCAACGCAGTCCGCAATGCCGTCGCCATCCGTATCCGGGAATCCCTCGTCGGTCTGCCCGTTACAGTTGTCATCCAGGCCGTTGCAAACCTCGGGCATGGGGGGATTGCCCTGGCATATCTCCTTGCCCGAAACACACAGGGTCTGACCTTTGCATGTACCGTACTGGTTGGTGATGTCACACTCGTGCGGTGGAACGTTGTCATCGGTTTGCCCGTTGCAGTCATCATCCACGTTGTTACAGGTCTCCGCAGCCGGCACCCTGGCATCACACGGCTGGTCACACGTGTGATGGCCATAACAGCGTCCGAACTCGTTTTCCTTGTAACATGTTGTTTTATAACCATTATTCTTGAATGTCTCCGTGCAGGGACACTGCCATTTGACCGGCGTACACTGTTTTACCTCAGCCCTGCCCTTGGATACGTCCCGGCATTCGTATCCCGTGGGACAATCCGCCCCCGTTGAGCACTGCACGCCGCAAAACTTGCCGTCAGCACCAAAGTCCACACAAATATTCTTCAGGTCCAGGTTCGGGTCCGCACAGTCCTGGTCATCCATGCAGGGCCTGCACAGGTTCGGGAATTTATAGATACAAATGAATACCGTGTCACCAGAGGTATTTTGCACGCTGGAACACTTATAGCCGTTGCCGCAGGCAGCGTCTGAATCGCAAAAGGACGCACACACCGAGCCATTGGGTCCGTCAATGCAAAAACCGGAATAGCAATCCGTGTTATCCTTGCAGGGGCACCCCGGATTTCCTGGACACCTTAGCGTATCACCCGAACCATCAAGGCCGTAAGTATCCCGTGCATCCCCAGTATTCGTGTTCATATCACCTACATCGCCTTCATCAGGACACAAAGATACATCCCCCCAGGTATCAGGCAGCGCATCCATGCCCTCTGCCCTGCCCAGGTCTTGACCCGGATCAAATCCGGGCGTATCTCCCCTGGATAGGTCAACCCCCCGTATCGTATCGTTCCCGACAGACCCGGGCAAACTATTGTTCGAGGAGCAACCCGACCACACCAAACCCACAACCATGCTACCAAGGACAAGTATCACTAAATTGATTTTTTGTATCCGCATGTCCACTCCCAGAAATGTCTGCTAAAGTATTTCAAATAGATGTTTATTTGTCAAATAATTATGGAGTTGTAATAAATCAAAATCAGACTTTTTACGAGTCCATCAAATAATGATGGAATACCCAAATTACCTGTCAAATTTGAGGACAAAAGGGGCTACCGGGTATCAAGGAACCCTTGCCCCCCTGTTGGCATGCCGGAGCCCGTCCATAATCGATTGAATCCTGTCAGCAAAACCGTGCCATTTCAATCTACGGTACAGTTCGATACTTTTTTGCATCAATCCGAACCCTTGCGTTGCATCACCATGGTACAACCTCAGCCTGCCTTGCACGTAAAAGATTGTTGGTGCCAGCATGTAATGGAAGCCGGTATCTTCCGGTCTGTTGGTTGGCATGCCCAGGCGTTTTTTTACTATGGCCATTGAATGCTCCGCAGCATTGAAATCCCCTGCGTTGACTTCCAGGATGGCCCTGTGCAATGCAGCCACACCCTCGCCAAAGGCATACTTGTACTGCCTGCTCAGTGTAAAGGCCTTGTTTGTGGTACTCCATGCCTGGTCCCACTGATGCTGAAATATGTATATGCGTGAAAGCGTATTGTGCACAATCACGTCCACCAATGGGTCACCGGCAGCCTTGCTGTTTTTTAATATGTCCTGGATCTCTCGTTCCAGGCCTTCGGTTTTGCCCAGGTATGTATGGATGGCGGCAAGGTCCAGTTTATGCATGGCTATGCCCTTGTAGTAGGAGTAGCGTCGGGACAATTCCAGCCCCTCCTGAAACGAATCCCTGGCCTCATCGATCATCCCTTCGCCAAGGAAGGCCTTACCCTGGTAATACAAGGTTTCGGACTTCAGCGTATAGTACATGGGATGTGACAGGTGTTTCAAGGTATTTCTTAAAACCGAAACGGCATCGGAAAAATCACCCTTGCCCAGGGCCAGGTCCACCCGCCTCAGCGCCAGCCTGTAATGTACCGGTGATACGGGCTGTCCCTCCAACAGGTTCTGGGCTATTGCCACCTCTTTGGCACCGGCATTTATACTGCCGCTGCGCATATGGATCGTAGCCAGCATCAGGTGGCACTCCGCCTCCATCAACGGCGCCTGCGTATCCTTGAATTTCCTTATCAGGGCCTTCAACATGGTTACGGCGTCCCTGGTACGATGAAGTTCCACCAGGATATGGGTAAATTCCAGCCACCGGTTCAGTTCGTCTGGCGTAGCCTGTTTCAGTGCCAAAACCGACGGTTTCATGTCATAGGCGTCCAGGGCCTCGCGATACATGCCCATACCACTCAACACGCAACCCAGTTCGTGCGACATGAGCACCCATTTTTTGGACCCCTGCATGCCCAGTCCCTGCAGCAGTATCCTGGCCTTTCGGTATTCCTTGACCGCATCCTGGAATACAAACCTTCCGTATGCCTGCCTGGCCATAAGGATGTGGTAGTCTGCGGCCTTGCCCAGGTAGCCTGCCCATTCGTACAACATGGCGATCCTGCCATAATGCTCGGAAAGCCTTTGCCCCGGCAGACTCTCCAGGACACTCGCCACAGCAATCATGATTTCAGGATGCGGTTTGGCCTGCTCCCTTTTCCACAGCACCAGTTCCATACCGGGGTGAGCCAGCATCAGGCAATCCTCGGCGCCCATACAGCCCGCGATCACAAGCCCTTTTTGCACCAGGTAATCAATCAGCATTTCCATGCGAAACTTGAGGTCCATGCGGCCCTCCTCGCTTAATATCCTGGTCAATATGGCCCTGGTAATACTGTTCCCTGCAAGGGCGATACGGCGCAGGATTTCCAGGGCTTGCAGGCCCATGCTGCCTTCCTCTGCAAGTGCATCCAATTGAAATTTCAAGCGTTTTTCAAGCAATGCTGGTATGGATTCCAGTACATGGCGGTTCTTTACATCCACCACACCATCCTGCACCACAAAGCCTTTCAGGTTATTGATATGCCGGCAGTATTCCAGGGTCACCCCCGGGTTTCCACCTGTCATACGTGTGATTTCCTTGACCAGGTTCGGCCGAACCTCAAAACCCAGTATTGCCTTGACGAACGGCTCGAGTTGTTCCGCGTCCAGAGGCCGAAGTTCCAGGTGACGAACATTTTCCATATCGTTTTCGCCAGCACTGTTTTGTAGGGATTCGCCCGCTATCAGGAGGGTCGCAGGGATGCCATCACCCTGGGCCAGCCGTACCTGTAAGAAATCGATGAATCGCCTGAACATGGTGCCGTATTTGTGGACATCATCAAAGCCCAGGAATAGGGGTTTCAGTTTTGAATAGGCCTTGATCACCTGGTATATGGATGTAAACATGTAATTTTCCACGAGTGACGTATGTATTTTCCCCAGTTTCAGGATGTCCTGGGGATTGAACATCAAGGTGACAACCTGCCTGGCCAGTTCCTTCGGATAACGGCATCCTGCATGCTTGAACGTCTGTTGCAAGCATTCGTGAATTTCCGATATATCCTGGCCTTTATCGTCTTTGCACTCCAATATACCCTGAACCAGTGTCTTCAATACCTCCAGGGGATAATCTCCGCCCAAAAACGAAAATACATGGACCGCCATATTTTGTGATACCCTGCCTGCCTTCCGGGCAATACTGTTAAGTAGCCAGGTTTTACCCATCCCCTCATCCCCTGTGATATGCCACACCACGGCACGTCCCTCCAGCATGCCCGACAGGGTGGACAGGACATGTCGCATCTCGGTTTGCCGCAACACTATATTGTTCGCATCACCAAGGGTTAGTTCAGTCTGTGCCTCCCTGTTTCCGTCAACCTGTATCGTTTCGCTGTCAGACCTGCGCCAGGGATTCAACACGCGATTCAGCCTGTTTCGTACCTCCAGGCAATCAGCAGGACGCTGGTTTTCGTTTTTGGATATCATTTGCAGGATCAGGTCATCCACGGCCACTGGCAAATCCATAAGCCCTTGCAGCCTCAGTGACTGTGGGGTATGTTTCCTGTGCGCCTCAATGAACGAACTCCGGCTCATGCTGAAGGCCGGTCTGCCGACCAGCATTTCATACATCAACATGCCAGCGGAATAGATATCAGACCTTGGTCCCACTATGCTTTTATGGGTTTGCTCCGGACTCATGGTGGACTGCGTGCCCATGATACGTCCGCCCGTCTTTCCACCTCCGGGGGGTGGATTTATTTCCTGGGATATCCCAAAATCCAGGAGTTTTACGGATTCCCGGCCGGATTTGTCGTAATCCACCAGCACTATGTTTTCCGCCTTCAGGTCCTTGTGCACGAAGCCCCCACGGTGCAGGGCACTCAGGGCATCGCATACCTGGGTCATAATCCTGGCTGCACGTACGAAATCAATCCTGCCCTCCTTGCGTATAAGGTCGGCAAGTGTCGGTCCGCTCAGGTATTCCATAACCAGGTAGGGTTCCATGTAATCCGATAGCCCGCTGTCGTAGATCGTGACGAGATTCGGATGTATCACCTTTGCGGCAATGCGTTCCTCCCGTGTTTTCAGTTCATCTGCCTGGTCGCGTTGGGTATCGTCCTTGAACAAGACCTTTAGCACCACATCCCTGTTGCCCATATTCTGGTCCTGGGCCAGGTAGATATGGGAAAACAGGGTGGCACTCAAACAACGCACAACCCGGTAGCGTTCCTGGAACAGGCTATTGTTTTTCAACAGCAAGGGTGAACCGCAAACCGGGCAAGTCTCCAGGGAACCGTCGAATTCCTCGGAACAATTGTTACAATACCTTTTCAAAAACACCCCGCAGAGCCGGATGATATGAAAAACACTAAGAATAGTTAACGGTTTTTGCATGCCTTTGTCAAGATCCCCAATTACCCCCAAATTACCTGACAAAATTCGGCATCGATTTCCGTTGACCGTGGCCGAGGCCGTTGACCGTGGCCGAGGCCGTGTGGAGCGCAGGCGGCCTCCTGGGATCGCCGGCATCCAGCCGGCCTTTTCCGTGGTCCGTTGACCGTGTGGGGCCGGCATCCTGCCGGCCTTTTCAGTGGCCGTGGGCCGAGGCGGTTGACCGTGTGATCCCGGTGGTTACGAAGGCTATGGAGCGCAGGCGGCCTCGAGGATGTTGAAAAAGTCGTTATATTACACACCACAAGATTTGTCCTGTAATGTAACACACT
>WGCQ01000162.1 GCA_015493765.1 Deltaproteobacteria bacterium | reverse complement strand
GCTGATCCCCGACACCCTGCCCGAAACCTGGCAAAACCTGGTACGTGACCACAGGCTGCTGGTGCTCAGCCCCTTTATCCACGAACCCGTGATCCCCACCCGAAAAACCGCCATGGATCGCAACCGCATCGTGGTGGACCTGGCCGCAACCCTGTATTTTCCCTACATAGAATCGGGCAGCGATTTGCAGCAACTGGCCGAATCCGCCCGCAACCAGGGCAAGGTGGTCTGGGTGGGTAACGAGGAATCGGGAGAAAAATAATGGCACAAGCAATTGATGGAATCAGGAAAAGCGGCATTAGAGTATGGAAAATATTTGGCATTGATGTTTGAAGATTTGGATGGCGTAGGAGAAGATGAGGAATCAAGGTTGGAAGAAATATTGATTCAGTCGGCAGGATATGAACCATGCTACGTAAATGAGTTAATAGATGACCTGTCCCCGCTGCTATTTGAATTGTGTTTATTGGCATCGGATTCTTGAGATAAGTCCGAATATAAATATCCGTACCGAGTTCTTTGTCCCTATCCCTTTGGCACCAGGGGAAGCGTCGGGGTGTCGTCCGGGTCCAGGTCCAGGATGATCCTCTGCAGGTCCTGGGTGGACAGGCCGGCGATTTGGCCGATTTCCATTAGTTTGGCACGGTCATTGTCACGGCTGACCAGGCTTTTGTATTGACGGTCAACCAGTGCGTGACAGTACTCGTGGGCATAGGGAATTGACCACGATGCCCCAGATTACCGGACCAGAAGGACCTTATGTCTGATCATAAAACTGGACTTTATGAAAATCGTAAAGTACAACATAACGAATATCCTCCGGGAGGAACAGGATGGACTACCATGGAACCCCCAATCACCAGCCCGATTCATGATGATGCCCGCCTGCGCACCACGCGGCCAACGGTCCAGGTCCTGGCGCATTTTGTCCGATAATTTTTGGGACCATACATGAATAATCAAAAATGGCAGTACCTGTGATATAATCATCCGGCAGCCCGTTGAAGAGGTGGATATGGCAATTACCAGGATAAAACTTGAAAGATTCACGGCTTTCAAGAGGCTGGATATTAAACCAAGCCCTGGTATCAACATTTTTGTAGGTGCCAATGGGACCGGCAAGACCCACCTCATGAAGGTTGCTTATGCTGCATGTGACATCAGCAAGACCGGGGCTAATTTTGCCGAAAAACTGATCCGTGTGTACCTGCCATCTGGCCGGAAACTGGGACGCCTGGTAAATCGTCACAAGGTCAGCACGCGATGTGCCGCGGAAGTCTATCGGGGGAAACTGAAACTACGCATTTCGTTTTCCAACCATACAACGGTGCCCGGTTCAGCAACCGTTACCGGTGCAAAGGAATGGATGGCCAACCCGGTTGAAAGCGTCTATATCCCGGTCAAGGAAATGCTTTCCAATGCCCCGCATTTCAAGGCTCTTTATGCGCAAAAAGAAATCCACTTCGAGGAAATATACGCCGATATATTGGACAGGGCCTACCTCCCAGTGCTTCGCGGTCCGGTGGACCGGGAACGCAGGAAACTACTCACCAGGATCCAGGAGGTCATGGAGGGCAAGGTAAAGATCAAAAACGAAGAGGCCTTTTTGAAAAATCGACAAGGGGATTTGGAATTCACCCTGCTTGCCGAAGGCATACGCAAACTGGGGCTGCTGTGGCTGTTGATCCAAAACGGTACCTTGCTGAAAGGCTCCATATTATTCTGGGACGAACCTGAAACCAACCTGAATCCCCGGTTATACGGAACCCTTATCGATATCCTGCTGGATCTTCAAAGGACAGGGGTCCAGGTGTTCCTGGCAACCCATGATTACGTAATCCTGAAGGAATTCGACCTTCGGAAGACATCCGCAGACAATGTGCTGTTTCATTCCCTGTTCAGGGATTCCGACGGGGATATCCAGTGCGATTCAACCGATGAGTACCTGCAAATCCATCCAAACGCCATTGCCGAAACATTTGCGGACCTTTACACCAGGGAAATCAGGCGCAGCATGGACAAGGATTCGGAATGAACGTGTTACGGGAAAGAGACCTGGAACTATCATTGCCCCATGGTGTGGAGGGCAGGAAATTCGATGACCAGGGGCACGGTCTTTCACATTGCATGAAGGCCGTGGATTTCATTGTCGAGGAGCCTGGCCGGACATTGTTCATGGAATTCAAAGACCAGGATAACCCGCATGCCAAACCCGATAAGGCCAAAGCATTCATGGACTCAGTGAAGTCCGGTGAAATAATCAAGGACCTGTACTATAAGTACAGGGATTCATTCATTTATCGATGGGCCGAGGGGGCCGTGGACAAGCCGGCATTTTATTACGTGCTCATTGCCGCCGAAAAATTGGATGCAGCCATGCTTTTGCACCTGACTGAAGACCTGAAGCGTCAACTGCCGGTAAAAGGTCCGAAATCCGGACAATGGAAACGCCGGATTGTTGCAGGTTGCGGTGTATTTAATATCGAAACCTGGAACAGGCAACTAACGAAATACCGGGTTTCAAGAACCGGTGCCCATGACAGGTAAGGACTGACAGTTGAATTCCCGGGCGGTCTGGCTGGTTCGGTATGTAAACCCTTGATTTTCAATAGATTACATTGAATTGCCAAAGAGGGCGGGTTTAGAACCAGCCCCTACGGATGGATACGGGGGCTGTTGCGAAACCCGGGCGGGTTTGGAACCCAGCCCCTACGATCCCGGTCAGGGATAGCCGCCCCGGATCACTCCTCGAACATGGATGATTCACGGATGCATTCCTTGATTTCCCGGATCATGGC
>WGCQ01000161.1 GCA_015493765.1 Deltaproteobacteria bacterium | reverse complement strand
CGGCCACAGGAAGGCGGGCGGGACGCCCGCGGTACAAGCAGGCGAGGCCGCCTGCGCTCCACGGCTTTCGTTTTCACCGGGATCACACGGCCACGGTCTCGGTCGCGGTCTCGGTCACCGGCCACGGTCACGGCCTTAGGCAAGTTGCAGCAAGCGGCCCGTCTGCTTTGTAGTTGTACCAATAATATTGTGTAAATTCAGTGTGTTACGAAACAAAATGGATTGTGCATTGTGTAATACAATGACTTTGTAACACTCTATAGTACACCTGCACTCCTCTTTAGCCGAAGGCTAACGATTTCAAGTCCCGAAGGGACACAGAAAAATGGGCTTAACTCCGCGTATCTGACCCATTTCGGCGTACTTTGTCCTCAAATTTGACAGGAAATTCGGGGTGATTGCCGTTTCCTTTGACAACCTGGAATCCCCTGGTTAAAATGCGTCGGCAGTTGGGCCATGGCTTTTGGGGATGGAAATTGAGAAATAAGCAAGATGACCAGGTTGCCAGCAGGGAGCGCTGTCTTGTCCAATGCCCGCATTGCGGTCTTATCTACCAGGTGGAGGGACTGCCCGGCCCGGATCAATGGTGTGTCAGGCCAGAGAACCTGAACTCCGTGCGTTGCCCGAATTGTGGCGGTGTACCCATAAAATTTCAGGGTCGTCTGGCCAGACGCAGGCATCGCAGGGGACGGCCGGTTACAGGAAGTGGTCGGGAATCCGGTTGTGTGGGCCTGGAGTCCGTAAAGGGACCCGCATTGCGCAGACGTGCAATCATCGCATTGATGACCCTACGCATTACGGGGCAGCCATGTGCCATACCTCCTTATTACATGCAAATGCTGGAGGCTGAATTAACGGACAGTGAGATCGACTGGTTATGCACGGCATTGGGACATCCACGTTTTTGTCCTGGGGGAAATCCAATACCCAAGGGACGGTGTTGCGTGGAAAACCGCGTTGCAAAGAGGCCGGTTGTCCTGCCGGTATCGTCACTCGACACAGGGGCCAAGGGCAAAGTCCTGGTGATTCGTGACCTGGATGACAAGCGCTTGGAATACCTGGAGCATATCGGCGTCATTCCCGGGGTGCAGGTTTCTGTGGTTTCAGCCAGCCCCAACCTGATCGTGGGCATCGATTACACCAGTTTCGCCATGGACCCAAAACTGGCCATGGACATCTATCTGCTGGTTGATTATTCCTGATTTGGCAACGGGAGCACTTGTTCCCTAAATTACCTGACTAAATTCGTGAGCCAGGCACTGCAATCGGCTGTTTCCGGAACGGCCCTGCGGGCCTTTAGGGATGGTTTCTGTTGTAACTGGGAACACACTGCCACGGCTACGGAAAGGCCGGCAAGATGCCGGCCCCACACGGCCACGGTCACGGCCACGGATTCGGCCAACGGTCACGGCCACGGACTCGGCCACGGCCACCGCTCACTGCCAGCGCCAGAGGTTGGGAGCACTCGAAGTACACTTCTTGTGACACATGATGTCGCCAGCGTTCTTGGCTATACCTACGCCATCGGACAGGTCGCCCGGTTTGGCTCCGCAATAGTAAAGTTGACCGTCGCAACACAACACCGTCCCCGAGGCAATCGAACTGTCCAGTCTGACACCATTGTAACAGCAGACGTTTCCAGTACCCGGGTTATTAAAATCCTCGCCCGGGTCATCACCGCAACATTTATTGTCCAGGAATATGCTTGCGCCATTGGCCATGCATGCCTGGCAGTATATCTGTTTTTTGTCCGGGTCATAAGTATCATCGAAGCATTTTCCTTGCTTGTTCCCTGTGCTATCCGTAACAGGACGACAACCCCTGGAGTGCGCCATGCATCCATCCTTGGTACAGTCGCCAACACAACCGCTCACACCACACTGTTTGGCCACCCACTTGCCGTCCTGGCACTGCAATGCCGTTGACCCGTCTTTGCATTCAGGCGCAAATGACCCGCTTGCAAAAGCCTGTCCATTGTGTACGCATCGTTTCGCCTTGGCCACACAAAAAGCCCCTGTGCCGTCATAATCCTGGTCATTGCATAGCCCGCTGAGGCAATCCGTTGCCTGGGTTGTCTTGGTGCACGAATGACCTTCCATACCCTTGCAAACACCCTTATCATCGCATTTTTCCAGGTTATTAGCGTTGCATGTATCCTTGTCCCATGCGTTGGTCACCTTGACGCATTTGCCATCGCTGGTGCAGTGCATGCATTTGCCGTTACATGCCGATTCACAGCATACGCCGTCAGCGCAATAGCCGCTTTTACAGCCATCCGCCCCCGTATTGGTGCAATCCTTTCCCAGCCCCATTTTTTGCGTGCACTTTTCCGAATCGGAGCAATAAAAATCCTGCATACAGTTTTCAGGACTGTTACAACTATTTCGGCAAGTCCCGGAGCCATTACACTTATACCCGTTACAGGCGCCGGGGGTTTCAGGCGCTGAATCCTTTGAGCGATTTTTACAGGTACCGCCTGCGCAGCTTCTGCACGGTCCGTCACATGCACGGTCACAGCACGTACCTTCGTCATTGCAGATGCCGTTTTTGCATTCCCCGTTGCGGGTGCACGCCTTGCCATTGTCCAGTTTTCTTTTGCAAGTCCCGCTGTTGCTACCACTACTCTTAGCGCAGTAAAACCACATCGGACAATCCTTGTCACTCTGGCAGTGTCCGCACTGATCCAGCCCCAACAGGGATTCGCAACCATTATTCGGATTGCCATCGCAATCCCAGTAACCGGAGTCGCATTTTACCACGCACTTGCCGTCCATGCACACATTCTTACCGTGTACCTGCTGGCACACGACACCGCATTTACCACAATTTTTGTCATCCGTTTGCAGGTCAAAGCCCTCATCCGTCTTGGAGTCACAGTCGTTGTCCAGATGGTCACAGATTTCCGGCTGTGGACCTATGGCGTCCACGCATTTCACCTCCGGAGCCTTCCCTGGCTGGTGCACACACACCTCCGTGCCGGCCACACACGTATGCTTTGGGTAGGTCACACCGAGCCAGTCGTGGCATTTGCCGCCCCCACCAGGGTTACCGTCATCGATGTAGCCATTGCAGTCATCATCCTTGCCGTCGCATGTCTCGGTCGCCCAGGGGTGGATTTTGGGGTCATTATCGTCGCAATCAACCTGTGCAGGATAGCCGTCGTGGTCCTTGTCCACCAGTCCCTTGCAACTCAGGTCCCCAGCCTTGCAATCCTGGTCCACCCCGTCACCGCATTTTTCAGGTGCCCCCGGATATGCATGCGGGTCGTCGTCATGGCAGTCGCCTTGCGCCATGGTATAGCCGTCACTGTCCTGGTCATCCTCGCTGCACCACGTTATCTTGCCGTCACAATTCCAGTCACACTGGCAGGGTATGATTGAATCGTATTTCTTCAACGCCAATGGACAACAGGGCTCCGGTCCGGTATGTTTGACCGTAATATTTTCAGCCAGCACATACCCGTCCGGAAAGACGTTGCTGTGATATTTTGCGTATAGCCCGCACGGTGCGTACTGGTTGCATTTTTCGACCTCGTAGTCGTCAGGTACCCCGTCGCCGTCCATGTCCGGACCTCCTGCATCCACACAGCCCTTGGTGCCCGGGGTACAGCACGAGTGATTCAGACAAACCTTGCCAACAGGGCAACCGCAGTCTTGCGGGCACGTATCGCAGCTTTCCACCTTGTCACAAATCCCGTCGCCACAGATGGACATGTACACGCATTTCCCGTCCTGGCATTGATCATGTGCATCGCATTTGCCGCACGAGCCGCCACAGCCGTCGTCACCACATTCCTTGTTCTTGCATGACGGTGTGCAAGGTAGATCCCTGGAAATGTCAATATCAAGGGCATCGCCGGACAGGGTCCCCTCAGTATCGTGTGGTACGTCCCCGGGCAGGTCATGCCCTGTGTACTTATCTTTGATCTCAGTGATGTCATGGCCTTGGGTATTGCCGTCAGCCTGGCTGGTTTCAAGACCGGCGTCTTGGATGTCACCTTGGATATCCATCACATCCAGTACCTGCAGGTCGCTGTTTTGTGGTACACACAGGCTGCGATAACATATCCAGCCATTGGCACAAGGATGTGCCTGGTCGCAGTGGTAAGTCAATTGCGTATAATCAAAGGACCTGCACCCTGACAAAAGCAGTACACCAAAGGACAATACAAACAACCATCGTTTCATGGTCACGTCTAAAACTCCTTGTAAAATCCCACCATCGCCCCACCTGACACCGGTATTGCAGTCACCTTTGTGTGCGCCGTGTACCTGCCCGTCAGGTACAACACCACCGCGGTGGCAATCGCTGCGCCTCCTATACCATACATTGCCCATGACAGCCTCTGTTTCAGTTTGGCCGATGCCTCCAGATCCGCAGCCCTGGCCTGGGACATACCGGTTACGTGTCCCTCGGAATCCCGTTTTGCGTTTTCCAATGAATCAAAATCCCGTCCTGACAAAAATGTCAATACGCCGCCGGCAACCAGCAATGCAGCCCCGACACCACCCGTGATATATGCCGACATCTGCATTTTTTTTGCATTAAAATGTACACTTGCAGCCGGCGGTGGTGATGGCCTTACTACGCCACCCAATGCGACTATACGACGTTGTGCCTCAACGCGAAATGCATTACCTGGCTCCAGTTTCATCAGGACCCTGTATTCCTTGATGGCCTTCTTTTTTTCACCCATGCGCTCCAACAGGCGTGCAATCTCAAGTTTCACCGCAGGGTCCTTGCGCAGGGTATAACCGGACTCCAACAGTTCCAGGGCCGCAACATAATGACCCGCATCAACCTCTTTTTGGGCCTCTTTCAAACGCTGATTCTGGAGTTCCAGTTTGATTGTTGCCATTTCCTGGCGCGCTGCAGCAGCCTCGTCCGGTCCTATCTTCAGATGCAAGAACCGGTCCAGCAATGCCAGGGAAATGGTCAGATCACCGGTCTTGTGGTGCAGTTTTGCCAGTTTCAACAGGTCCACCGGGTCATGGATCAGGTCATAGACCCGCTTGTACAGGGTGATGGCCTTTTGCAGTTTACCATTGGATTGCGCTTCATCGGCCTTGACCTCCAGTTCCGAGGCCAGTTTTTGTTTAACCAGCCTGATTCTGCGTTGACCCTCCTTCTGGGCATTTTCCGGGATTTTCATGCCCACGTAAACCCTGTAGGCGCGTAAGGCCTTTTCATAGTTGCCCATTTCTTCGTAGCACCTGGCCATGTTCCACAGTATGTTTGCGTTTGGATAAACCGCGTACACTTTTTTTAATAATTTCAAGGCCTTGGGATAGTTACCTTCCACAAAGGCCTGCCCTGCCTTCTGTATGGTTTCGGATATGTTGAAGTTCTGGGTATATCCGGCAGGCGCAATTCCAATACCCGTAATTACCAGAATAACCAGTATCCATCGCTTAACAGGCAACATTATCACCTCTCTTACAGGCCTGTCCTGTATAGATTCTAAAACAATACGGCTCATCCTGCAACGGACTATAACATATCCCAAATTACCGGACAAATTTGAGGGTCCTCAAATTACCGGTCGTAGTGACGGAAAAAATGCCTGGGGGAGCCAAACCCCTCGACCTGCTCTGTAATACAGTCATTTAGGGTCAGGTTTTCCTTGCATAAAACCCGTCTTCCCTTTATAAAAGGGATGAGGAGCGGAGGTCTGCGTATGCGAGTTGCTGTTACTGGTGCAAGCGGATTGATAGGTGGCAACCTGGTCAGGTTGTTGCTGGAGCGAGGACATGAGGTGAGGTGCCTGGTGCGGCAGGACACCAGGGCAATCCAGGGTCTCCCTGTGGAAATGATCCCGGGTGATATTTTACAGCAGGATACACTGGTGCGGCTTATGGACGGGGTGGACTGGGTGTTTCACCTGGCCGCCCGGATTACCTTACGCCAGGATGACCCAACAGGTCGAACCCAGGCAATCAACGTACAGGGCACACAAAATGTAATCTCGGCCTGCAAGGCAGCCGGTGTCAAACGCCTGATCCATTTTGGGAGCATCAATTGTTTCAATAAAGCTCGTGTATCCGCTGTGGTTGATGAAACGGCACCCATGGCAACCGATCCGGACCTGCCAGTGTACGACCGAACCAAGGCACAAAGCCTCATTATGGTGCAGGAAGCCGCCAGGGCAGGGGCGCTGGATGCTGTTGCTGTCTGTCCAACCGGTGTAATAGGTCCTTTTGATTTCAAGCCGTCCGCAATAGGCGAGATGATACGCAAAATTGCCCAAAAGCGTATGCCGGTGGCCATTGAGGGGTCGTTTGACTGGGTGGATGCCAGGGACGTCAGCCTGGGTGCACTCGCGGCTGCGGAAACAGGTCGATCCGGCGAGGCTTACATACTGAGCGGCAATTGGGGCTCTGTGCGCGACATTGCCCGGATGACGGCCGATGCAGCAGGGGTGAAGCCGCCATTGTGGTATCCCCCTACCAGGCTGGTCATGCCGGTGGGAGTACTCATGGATACCTGGTCCAGGATCAGGCCATCCATGGAACCCGTGCTCACCAGGATGTCATTGAAAACACTCAGCCTGGGGCGCCATGTCAGCCATGACAAGGCAACCGGGGAACTTGGATACCGACCCAGGGAACTCAAGCAGACGGTTACCGACGTGGTGCGCTGGTTCCAATTCGGCACGTTAGACGAGGCTACAGATTGAATTTTATTGCGGCGCATCTCGTTGAAATTCTTTATGCCTGGTCCGGGCTTGCAATTGTAGTGTTCATTTCCTTATTGTTTATTGCCGCGCCCTACGGCAGGTATTCCAGGGAAGGGTGGGGGCCTATGATCCCCGCGCGCATGGCATGGTTCATCATGGAAAGCGTGTCTCTGGTGGTTATGCTGTTAACCCTGGTCTATGCCCGACACCGGGATATGATTGCCGTAATCCTGACTGGCCTGTGGATCGGACATTACGTGTATCGTGCGTTAATTTTTCCTTTCCTGCTGCGTCCGGGCAGCCATCCGATGCCCCTGCTCGTGGTCTTGATGTCCGTGGTATTCAATACCATGAATGCAGGTGCCAATGGCATCTACCTGTTCTTTGCAGGCGGCAAAACCGGACCGCAGGCGTTGCCTGGTCCGCGTTTCTGGCTGGGATTGGTACTGTTTATTGCGGGTTTTGTAACCCACGTTACCGCCGATCACAGGCTGCGTAACCTGCGCAAGCCCGGGGATACGGCATACAAGGTCCCTCGAGGCGGTTTGTTCGAGTATATCTCGTGTCCCAACTATTTTGGTGAGATCGTGGAGTGGACCGGCTGGGCCATTGCCGCATGGAATCTCGCAGGATTTTCGTTTGTATTGTGGACAGTGGCAAACCTGTTGCCACGGGCACTAACCCACCACAAGTGGTATCGTAGGACCTTCCACGATTATCCTGAATCCCGTAAGGCTGTGATACCATTTATATTGTGAAATTATATTGTGAAATAGAACCTTTGCCCCGGTCACGGAAAGGCGGGCGGGGACGAGGGTGTGTAAAGTCGTTTACACAATACATAATTTGCCCCTGATGTAATATGTTGAATTTACATAACATTCGTAGGGGCTGGTGTAAACCCGCCATGAATTTGCCATCAAATCAACAGCCTACGGCGACCGACTCCCGAATTTAGACAGGTAATTTGGATATTCCCTCCAACAGGCATTTTTATGCTATAATGTGCCCCGGATGGGAGGTAAAATATGAAGATTTCATACCTTGTGGCAGGATTGTCCGTTTTACTACTGGCCTGTTCAAATGGCGGTAACCAGGGTCAGGACGTATTCGAAACCACCAATGATGCCTTTGAAGGCGAAGACCTGGCCCAGGCGGACCAGGCGACTGATATCGCAAAACAAAGCGATGCAAAAATCGATTCGTTTTCGGATATCAAGGATGTCCAAACGGACGCACAAAACGATGTAACAGTGGATGCGGGCCAGGAAATACAGGATGCCAAGGAGGTCGAAACCGTCGAACGCCGGTTCACCTTTAAGGCGATTGGAGGTGTCAGCATGGGCGCGGAATCCGTGGTCCTGGCAGTCAATCACCCCGGGTATTTTGATTTTGTGGGCTCCATGGGCGGTTACGTGGACCTGCGTTATTTTACCAAGGTCTTGACACATCAGATCTTTGGTGGCTTTTGCCCCATGGACCAAATCCTGAAAAATATTGACCACATAAACGAAAAAGACAATCCAAATGTCTTTTGCGGGCCGGTAAAACCGGATCAGCCTTACGAATGGAAATGGGATTTCAACCACTGGCATGCGGATAATTCGGGCGGCCACTGGGGCAGGAATTTCTACTGGTACGTGATCGAAGGGTTGATGTATGCATACGGCAACCTGCTGAGTTACAACCCGGATAACCCACTGACGCCTCCGGGGGTGCCGCTGTCGTGGGTCGATGACACCACGGATGCTGAAAAATGCGCGAATCCGGTGGTTGTGGGCAAGCCTTACAATTACAATGCGGAATACAACCCCGAAGGCAAGTACAACCTGATCACCTTCTGTGACGGGGAGCCGGATTGCGGTGATCACGATAAGCCGGCATGGCTGCAATGCGCCGGCAATTACGACCCGAACGCACCCAACAAGCACCCGGTTTACATCATGCTGGCAGTGGATTACAACAACAACGGCAAGCGGGATTACGGCGAACCCGTGGTGATCAATGCGTTCGAACGGTTCGACGACGTGGGTACGGACGGTTGTTCGGACGAATACGAGGATGGCAAGGGTGGTTGCCTGAAAGTGGCGAACAAGGCACTGGCCGGTACGGACCCGAATCACGACAACTTCGACCTGTTGAAGAACCCGGGCGGTACGGAAAATGACTACTGGTGGGAAAAGGGTGAGCCTTACCGGGATTACGGGCTGGACGGCGTGGCTGGAACGCACGATTACGGCGAGGGCAACGGGAAATACGATATGAACCCGCGCATAGTGCCCTTGATCGAGCATTCCGCACGCAAATTTTTTGCCACTGCCCCGGCATCGGAGATCAATAAGACCGATTTCATGTTTGACGGCGGGATCCACGATGCAATTCACGCCCTGACCAGTGCCATGAACATGACGATTCCCCTGCGCCTGAGGGGGCTTGATTTCCATATGTACTACGGGCTGGCAGGCAGGCCCGGCAGTTTCTGGCCATCGGGCAAAACAAAGAATTTCCTGGCTGACATGGACCAAATTGACTACAGCGGCGAGGGTAAGGGTAAAAACTTGCTGATTGCCTACGGAAATCCTGATGCCACGCCCGAGGAACTGTTCAAGGGCGATGGAAAACACGTGGGCACGGCAGAACAGATCGAGGCCAGGCTGGTGATTTTCATGAATATGGCAGTACGACGCATGCCTGACCCCATAATTCGCAAATCGACCAGTTATGGCAGGTCATACAGTTCCAGTTACTATTCCAAGGTGTTGGGTTGCAGGCGTAATTACGGGGTGTACCTGCCGCCGGACTATGATGATCATACCAACGAACGCTACCCGGTGATTACGTTCATCCCGGGACACGGTATGACCGCTGACAGCATTGCACAATCCGGACCGCTCTTTGGCGCCTTCATGGCCAAGGGCAAACTGCCTTTGTTTATCCTGGCAGTACCGGAAGGCCAGTGTTGTTACAGGCACAAGGACGACCTGTCCAAGCGTGAATGTGCCTGCTGGGAGGAGAAAAACGATTGGAAATGCGTGGATCCCAACTGCAAGGCCGAGAACCAGGATGATTGTAAAATCAATAAATATCCCAAGGACGAACTGGTGCAGGAATGTAACTC
>WGCQ01000160.1 GCA_015493765.1 Deltaproteobacteria bacterium | reverse complement strand
TGGCCAAACCTGGGCAAACCCTGTACCGTTGGCACGGGCGAATGCGCGGCCACGGGGGTGTATGTCTGCAAGGCCGATGGCAGCGGCGTACAGTGCAATGCAACGCCGGGGAAACCCTCGGACGAGGTGTGCGACGGAAAGGACAACAACTGTGACGGAAAGGTGGACGAGGCATGGCCAAACCTGGGCAAACCCTGTACCGTTGGCACGGGCGAATGCGCGGCCACGGGGGTGTATGTCTGCAAGGCCGATGGCAGCGGCGTACAGTGCAATGCAACGCCGGGGGAACCCTCGGACGAGGTGTGCGACGGAAAGGATAACAACTGTGACGGAAAGGTGGACGAGGCATGGCCAAACCTGGGCAAACCCTGTACCGTTGGCACGGGCGAATGCGCGGCCACGGGGGTGTACGTCTGCAAGGCCGATGGAAAGGGCGTACAGTGCAATGCAGTGGAAGGACAGCCCCAAAAAGAGGTATGTGACGGAAAGGACAATAATTGTAACGGAAAAGTCGATGAAGACTGGCCCGTGGGACAACCTTGCAGTGTAGGGAAAGGTGAATGCCGCCGTGTAGGGACGTACGTATGTAACGCGCAAGGGGACGACGTTACGTGTAATGCGGTCCAAGGTAATCCGCAGGATGAAAAATGCGATGGCAAGGACGACAACTGTAATGGCAAGACAGACGAGGCATGGCCAGAGAAGGGGACCGTATGCTATGCAGGTAAAGGTGCCTGCAGGGCTGCCGGCAAATGGGTGTGCTCGAAGGATGGCTCAACTACCGTGTGTGATGCCAAACCGGGCAAAGCCTCGCCAGAGACATGTAATTATATCGATGACAATTGTGACGGTTTAACGGATGAGACCTTCAAGGACGCCCAGGGTCGTTATACAAGTGACCAGCACTGCGGAAACTGTTTTACGGATTGCACGAGCATATGGACATCCGACAAGGACCATGCCAAAGGCGTATGCAACGTAAAAACAGGCTCACCCACGTGTACCTATGTATGTGACAGCGGTTATGTGGATGCGGACGGGAATCCTGATAACGGCTGCGAATTGTTAGTGGACAAAAATGCAATCTATGTCAGTGTACCAACGAACGGCGGCAAGGACGACGACGTTTGCGGTGCCTGGAACCAGCCATGCGCAACGATCACACACGGCATAGAGCGGGCAACAAACATGAACAAAACCAGGGTCCTGGTATCCGAGGGTATTTACTGGGAGCAAATTAAAATATCCAATGGAATCAGCCTGTTGGGTGGATACAACGCGGTCACATGGCAACGTGACCACACCAAATTCTTTACTATCATACAGGGGCATACCGCAGGTACAAAACATACCAAAACCGTTATAGCCGATTCAATCGACAAACCCACGGAGATTTCCGGTTTCGTGATCTACGGCGAAAACAACGCATATATACCCAAGCCTGGCGAGTCGGGTGGCAACTCGTATGCAATATATGTAAAGGATAGCACGGATGCATTGACTATCCGGGATAATACGATCTACGCGGGCAAGGGGGGCGACGGTGCTGCCGGCGCATCCGGTACCCCGGGTGCCAACGGTGGTGACGGGAATGCGGGTCACGACGGAAAAAATATGAACCATCCTTGTTCCTCACCATTGTTTGGTGGTTCGGGGGGGCAGTCCTCGTGTGGGACCGAAGGTGGGGCAGGTGCAAACGCTGCGTGTCCGTACTACCAGCCGTGGCCTCACCAGCAGTCAGGCGTAGGTGCCACCGGGCAGGGTGATAATCCTGGTCAGGGTGGAGTTGGTGGCTATGATGGCCTTGTGTACAATAACTGCAATAGTGTCAGTGTTGCGCCAGGCAAATCCAGCAATGGCTCGAGTGGCAAGGATGGTGCTGATGGCACGGATGGAACAGGCGGCAAGGGATGCAGCCTTGCAGGAGGAAGTATCCAGGCAGGGGAATGGGTACCGGCAAATGCTGAAAAGGGTAGTGATGGAACCAACGGCAGTGGCGGCGGCGGCGGTGGCCCTGGCGGCGGAGTTTATGTGTACTGCGGAACTGATTACTGCTGTGCCACAACTGATTCTCTGGGTGGTGCTGGCGGCGGTGGTGGCGCTGGTGGTTGTCACGGCACAGGTGGACAACGTGGTATGGGTGGCGGTGCCTCTATTGGTATCATGGTATTGTGGAGTAACGGGTCAGCATCCGGCGGTGTGCCCAAAATACATGACAACACTATCATCCGTAATGAAGGCGGAAACGGCGGCAAAGGTGGCAGCGGAGGCATAGGCGGTCTAGGCGGAAAGTCCGGTGAAGGAGGAGGCCCTGGTACCCCTGACCAGAACAAGTATAACTGGGCCGTAGGTGAAGGTGGCCACGGTGGTGCCGGCGGTAATGGCGGTGCCGGTGGCGGTGGTGGTGGTGGTTGCGGCGGTGCCTCCTACGGTATCCTGACCCATGGCACAACCACGGACTATTGCGCCAAGAACAAATTCGACAAGGTCGGCGGCGGCGGCCACGGCGGCGCAGGCGGCGAGTCCACCGGACATCCTGGCACTGCTGGCGCCCCTGGAGCAGAAAAGGACTGCCAGAACCTGTAACCTTTGTCCTCAAATTTGACAGGTAATTTGGGTAATTTGGGGAAATATTGACTGTTTCAGTCGTTCGTCCTACCATGCGAGCATGAAGTCTGAATCCCTCAGAAGGGTGTACGCTGTTTCGCTGGGTTGCCCCAAGGCCAGGGTGGATTTGGAGGCCGTACTGGCCGACCTGTTAATCAATGGCTGGGAATACGTTGGTGCACCTGAACACGCTGACCTGTTCCTGGTAAATACATGCGCCTTTCTGGAATCAGCCAGGCAGGAAACCCTTGAAACGATCCGGCAATTGCATAAAACGTTTCCCGATACGCGGATTATCTCCACCGGCTGCATGGTAGAGGGATTCAAGGGACAAATCCGGCAGGGGCCGTCAGAACCGCTTGCTGGCACCAAGGACATGATGATGCTTGCGTCTTACCTGGGGAGTGCCGGTAAGAATCACATTGCAGACTCGTCCATCAGGCTGGTCACAACGCCGATCCCAACGGCTTATCTAAAGGTGGCCGAGGGGTGCAATCGCCGATGCAGTTTTTGTATCATACCAAAATTAAGGGGAAAACAGCACTCAAGGCCCATAGATTCCCTGCAACACGAGGCCGTGGAACTGGTTGCAATGGGCTACAAGGAAGTGGTGCTGATTGCCCAGGACCTTACGGCCTACGGCAAGGATATTGGCACTGACCTGCCGACGTTGTTGAAGGCCCTGGAAGAAATCGACGGCCTGAGGTGGTTGCGAATGATGTACCTGCATCCGGCAGGCATAACCGAACAATTGCTGGAAGTTGTTGCAGACAGCCAGACAGTGTTGCCATACTTTGATATACCTGTGCAGCACGTATCCGAGCACATACTGCGAGCCATGCGCAGGGGCACCCCGCAACGTAAAATACAGGCTTTATTCGCGCGAATCCTCGCCAGGGTCCCGGATGCGGTCTTTCGCACCACATTGATTACCGGATTTCCAGGTGAAACACACCAGGACTTTGACCTTTTGGTGGATTTTGTCAGGCACCAGCCCATCATGCTGGGCGGGGTCTTCGCATATTCACCAGAACCACTCAGCGCATCATACAACCTGCCTGACCGTGTGGCACCGGATATTGTAGCAAAGCGTCAACAGGCCCTTTTTAGGGCCATGCAAGCGCGGGCAAAGGAAATGCTTGATGGCTTTGTTGGCAAGCGCATCGAGGCCATGATTAATGAACGAATAGGGGATTCCTGGCTGGGCAGGACCTGGTTTCAGGCACCGGAGGGGATTGACGGCAATCTGGTTGCCCGGGGGGACCGCAACGCCGGTACTGGTTTCTGGGAGGTAGAAGTAGAACGTATCAAGGACTATACCGTGTATGGTCGCCTGATTCGCAGGCTGGGATGAGGCGTAATCCTTGTGTGGATGGACCACATGTGGGCCACAAGACCTCCTTGCCACCAGGAACCACACGGCCCCCCGGGGGGGCGCCAGGATGCAGGGCGGGCTAACGCATGGGCCCTCCCCCGCCGGCACGCCGAGCCAAATCCAGGTCCGGGGACAGACCTGTTCCACCACCGAAGGTCTGTGGGGTTAAACCCCGCGCGCGCTGTTTGACCACCGCGGTCGCCCTGTCAAACGTCCCGAAAGGGACAAACGATTTAAATGCAAGTAATGTTCCAAAGTTTGTATCAGGCGCAATAATGCATGTAACATCAATAAGTTACATGATTATGCATGCTTACTCATGGGAGCAAACAGTCCGGAAATCCGGACCATCTGTCCGAAAGAGTCCGAAAATCCGGACTGTTGTATCGCGGACTACTATTACGGCCAACGGACACGGAAACACCAGATTTTGACTTTCACCACGATATGGTCACCAGGAAATCCGAATTCCCACCTATACATAACAAGGCTCGGTCAGGTGGGCAGG
>WGCQ01000159.1 GCA_015493765.1 Deltaproteobacteria bacterium | reverse complement strand
ATGCATCGCATATCACATCTTTACTGAGGACCGGGAGGGCCTAACGAGTCACGCAGCCGCAGCGCAACAAACGGCCTCGAAGCCGGCGAGGAATCAGGGAGTCAGGACCACAGTAGGACCCAATCAGCCGATATGCATCGCATATCAAACTCAAATCCCGCTTCATTACCCAGGCTAATTCCGGAAGAGCCTTAAATTTGAGGACAAAGGTTGCAGAAAGTGGTGTAGAAACAAGGAGTTGTGCTGTTTGAGAGCAGTCGTGGTTCTGTGCATCCGTGGATGTTTGAATTCATTGCGCCTTTGGCGAAATGACCCACAGCGCTACGTCGAGCATCAAATGGGTACAACGACACAGTAGGTTAGCCGCTTGCAGCGCCAGACTGCCGAATTTAGTCAGGTAATTTGGGTTGGATCCGTGGCCGAGGCCGTTGGCCGTGGCCGAGACCGAGACCGTTGACCGTGGCCGAGACCGAGACCGTTGACCGTGGCCGAGACCGAGGCCGTTGACCGTGGCGGTTGAGCGGGAACGTTGGGTCCGGTGGTGGAAACAGTCCGGAATTCCGGACTCCTTTGGAATGCATGTCCGGATTTCCGGACTGCGTGCGTGGATGAATAAGTATTCATTAACATCTAACGTATTGATTTAGCATCATTATTTTGTTACTTATGTCTTATGGCACATTACTTGCATTCCCCTGCCTTGTCCCGAGTGGGACGTTTGACAGGGCGACCGCGGTGGTCAGACAGCGCGCGCGGGGTTTAACCCCACAGACCTTTGGTGGTGGAACAGGTCTGTCCCCGGACCTGGATTTGGCTCGGTGTGCCGGCGGGGGAGGGCCCATGCGTTAGCCCGGGGTTTGCCCCGGATGTGGTCCCCCCCCCTGTTTTTTTTTGTGGTTCAATTATTTTTGTTTTTTTGCGGTGCGTTTCTTGACAGCCGTATAACTGAACGTCAGCAGCAGGTTGTTCTGAATCTGAAACGCATCCACCAACTGGGGCTGGCGTAAGGCCTTGAATTCATAGTCCAAAGAGGCCCAGGAAAATATTTTAATCGACAGTTTGGCCCCGAGTTCTACATTGGTTAACTCGGCCACATTGCGTGACTGGGCATCATTCGTGTGTATGAAGGGAAACATGGTATTGCCGTACACCCGGTAACTCAAGCGGTCCTTCAATACCAAGCCCTTGATCTCGGTACCGGCTTCCAGGCCTGCCTGCACGTAGCTTTTCATCCTTGCCAATTCGATTGTCGGCGTATTACTATCATCCTTCAAGGTATATTGTCCATCCGCAAAGACCTGGTAGGAGCCAAAGCCGGCTGTGAATTGCCACTGGAATGCCTTGCTGGAAAACGGGCGGGCAAACAGGCCGACAACCTCTTTCAAAGTCAAGGGCTTGAAGGATTCTGTCAATTTAAACCGTTTGCCTTTGTGAAGGATCGCATGTGTATCAGCATCCACCCACGTGTTATTCGAATTCTGACGCACGTCAGTACCCTCGAACATGCTGGTTTCCAGTTTGAAATCAGCGTAAGGACCAAGCCAACTAACTTTTGGTATCCGGTAGTAGTACTCGGAATGAAAGATGAAATTATCATTGGCCTTGACGAATTCGTTGATGGGCGGTGCATAACTGAACGTATCAAGGATGCTCAAGTTATTCAACCACTGGTGTGGTCCTTTATTGTACTCAACGCCGGTGTTAAGGTTCCAGCCAAGTGTCCAGGACTGTCCATCCAACTGGCCCACCACCTTTCTGCTATGCCCAAAGTTTACGTTGGCACCTATGGTAAAATAGGGATTCCATCCCTGAACCTCGCCTTTTTTCTGTTTCAATACATCCGGGGTTTTTACGAATACCCCATCCTTTGCACTTGCAGCGAGCCCCACACTCAGGCATACAAAAACGATGAAACTACGAATGATACTTTTCATTCAAACCTCCTTACAACTAAAACCAAAAAATACCGAAACAAATCAAAAGGTACGGAAACATAGCAGATCAGTTTTTACAAGTCAAATTATATTGCTAATTATTCCAATTTTGCGCTTGGTTAGGCCGTGGCCGTTGACCGTGGGGATCGTGATACAACGGTCCGGATGTTCGGACTCTTCCGGACTGATGTGTCCGGATTACCGGACTGTTCATCTTCATGATCAATTATGCATTATGGCCTAATATATTGGTGTTACATCATTATTGGTTCTGATATAGATTTTGGCACATCAATTGCAATCAGGTGTTTTGTCCCTTTAGGGACGATTGACAGGGCGACCGCGGTGGTCAAACAGCGCGCGCGGGGTTTATCCCCACAGACCTTTGGTGGTGGAACAGGTCTGTCCCCAGACCTGGAACTGGCTCGGTGTGCCGGCGGGGGAGGGCCCATGCGTTAGCCCGGCCTGCGTCCCGGTGCCCGCCCGCGACCGCGACCGTTGACCGTGTTGCTTGCGGTGGTGACGCTGGCCCAGCCATGTCCTATGGACCCATGCGTACGCACATGGTGTAAGCCGTTGTTCCCTTGTCAACATTAGTGGTGATTTCGCCGTAAAAAAAGGCAACGGTCCAGGCTGAACCGGGTTTGGCAGACACAGTGGTTGAGGACCAGAAGTGTGAAGCCACTGGTATTGTCTTTGGAAAATCCGTGGCAGGTTTTGTCTTGTCGTAATTGACCAGGCTCCTCAATTCGTTGATATTTGGCAGTCTCCAATCGGAAAAGCCGCCATAATTCAGTGATTCACAGTACGCCAGTGCATGTTGCCAATCCTTGCCTATGGTATAGCCATCCTGCCACATCAGTCCTGTTGCCATGTCCATGACAATATCTTCACCAGGTTCATATTCCCTGGTAATGAACCTGTCGCCACCGGTGGGAAAGGATTTTGAACGCATGCACCTGACCGATGCAGTAAGGTCCGTGTAACTGGATTCGCCATTGACAAAACTTACGTACCAACCGTCTTTGTTGCCACCGGAGGCCCAAAAATATCCGGAGGGTGTGCCTGGAAATGCGCTTGTATCCACGGCCGGTTTGGAACGTCCGTAGTCCACGATGCCAGCCAGGTCATGCACTGAAGGCAGTTTCCAGTCACCATAACCCGCGTAATTAAGATTGGCACAGTAACTCACCGCATCCTGCCATTTTTTATCCTGTACAAAAATACGTTCCCACATAATGCCGGTAAGCGAGTCCATGACCACATCCTGACTGCTGTGATTTTCGACAGTAAAAGTCCTGAGATTGTCCGGATACTGCGCATCCTGTCCGCAAAACGCATGTGTTTTACATGTTGCGGAGCCGGCAGTGTCAGGGCATTCTATTGGACCCGAATCGTCGTAACATTGTGTCTGGTTGGTTGGCGGAACAATGAAGGTCTTTGGATGACACTTGCCTTCGAAACAAAATTGACCTGTGGCGCATGACCCGCAGTTTAGTGTTTTACCGCAGCCATCCTCTGCAGTGCCGCATTTCATGCCCAGGTAGGCACAGGTTTTCGGTGTGCAGGAAGCGTCAGTATTTGTGTTGGTATCGTTATCCGGAGTGTTTATTTCATGCCGGGCATCGACTGTTTCAGTGGCCGAGTCAGTGTCAGTAACGGTGTCAGTGCCAGTGTCGGCTTTCGTGTCCACCTCAGTCCCGATTAGAGTGTCCGCCTGTTTTGCATCAACCATTGACAGCCTTGTGCATACGTGCCCGGGACCGCATACCAGGCCGGCCCGGAACTGGCAGTCTTTGTTACTTTTACAATGGAAAGGTCCGGAGAAGCCAGGCAGGCATCCTGTAAACCATAGGATGAACAGGCCTAACAGTTCGATTTTTTGAAGATTTTGCCCAAGCTTACTGATCACCACCGGATACTCCCTTCGATTGCAGCACCGTCGCGTAATGGAACGGCTGTAATCAACGGGTTGCGTCCCTTTGTGGGCAGCACAAAGGACAGCACAATGGCAACCGCTCCTGCGCCGTACATGGCGTACGCACAGTAATACTTTACCCTGGCGGCATTACGGGCACTTTCATACTGTGCATGTGTATGCTCCGAGTTCGCAGCGTTTTTGGCCTGGATATAGCCCCACACCTGGATGCCACCACCCAGCACCGCCAGCCCCATGCCACCCCACAACAGGGCCGCCTTTAGTTTCGACACAGGTCGTTTCACCGGGCCGACCGCCTGAACAACAACCTTCCTGGGCACGGTCAGTACAGGCTTCAGTACTACATCAAGCCTCAGGCTTTCGCCTGTTTTTATTTGCAATACCTTGTGGAATATCTCCCAGTTCGCCTTTTCCACACGTATGTCATAGGTATCAGGGTCTAATACCAGGTCCAGTGGCAAAAGCCCCCGTGGCTTGCCATTCACGAATATCCTGGCGCCTGGCGTGTTGCATTCCACGTGCACATGCCCCTGTTTCCCTTGCAATTCCCGGATTTTCTTCTCTGCATAGCGCCTGGCATGCCAATCGGGTGCTATCTGCAAAAAGTGTTGAAAGGTCGCAATGGCCTGCGTGTACCTGCCTTGCTGTTCATAGCACCTGGCAATGGCCCACACCACGTCCGGCGTTTCCTTGATGTGCCTGCTTTTGACGAACAGCTTTAATGCCTGGTCCGGTTCATTGGCCTTGAACAACTCGATCCCCGCCCGGTACAGTGCCAGTGCCTTATTATCTTTGGCAATTAGCGTATGGGAGACAAGTGTAAATACCAATAAAATCAAAATATTACGTATTACCGGAATCCTTCCTCTTATGTGAATTACTCCTTTCATTATATGGGTGGTTTCCAAACCTTCTTTTTGGGTTTCTTTATAATATTTTTTTGCTTCTCAACGGGTTGCGACAAGGGCTTGGGCAATATTTTTCGAATGGGCCTCACACGTTTTTTCCGAAATACCCTTGTCGGCCTTGGCCTGATCCTGTCCACGCCCCTGTGTGCGCCTTCCAATGGTATCGATACAGCGCTTCTTATTCGTGCCTTGGGCAACGTAACCGGTTCCTGCCGGCCTGGTCCGGTCTGCTTTACCGCACTTTGTGCATTGCCGGAGTGCGTTATTACCCCCCACAGCAAGTAACCAACAGCGCTGATGGCCAGTACTATGGCCACACCGGCCAAAAACCACGCCGCTTTTATGATGTGTCTGTTGATGGTCCCAATTGAGGGGTCATAATTCCCAATTGCCGCCACGGACTCGACCTCTTTCACGGAAGATGGTTTTGTGATGGCCTTTATCCCAACAGGCAAACCGAATTTATCCAGCCCCGTATCCAGAGGGGACAATTTTATCTCGCCTGACTGCGTGGTGGTGGGTGTCAATGCCCGATCCTGGGATGAACCCACCTCGGATGCCTGGAAACCCTTTGCATTGATATGTCCATGGGCCACTGCATCTTGCAAGGCGTCGAGCATCTCTTTTGCATTTGCAAAGCGTTTACCCGGCACGGCCTGTAACCCCTTTTTCAGGAATGCCTTCAATTGAGGGGTGAGGTTTTCCCTGGCCTCTTTCAGGCTGAACGGGTCGTACTTGCGGTTCAATTTTTTCCGCATCACACTGACAAAAGTGTCACCGCTAAAAGGCTTTACACCGGTAAACACCTCGAACAACATCACTGCCACCGCGTACAGGTCCGTGCGTGCATCCACCACCATGTTCGGCGCGGACACCACCTGTTCGGGTGCCATGTAGGCAGGCGTACCTATCAGTGTATTTGCCTGGGTCAACTGGCTGTTGAAGTCCGTTATGCGTTTCATGGTCTTGGCCAGCCCGAAATCCAGCAGTTTCACAAACATCGGGTTATCATAGATCTTTGTTATCAGGACGTTGTCCGGTTTCATATCACGGTGGATGATCCCCCGCGTATGGGCCGCACCCAGGGCCTTCAATACCTGACCGAATACGTTTAAGACCACATCCGAAGATAACTGGCCGTTGTGTTCGGCCTTCCACCTGTCCAGGGCGCCCCTGATGGTACGGGCGTGTTTTACGTATTCCAGTACCATGTAGGGCATCTTGTAATCCGGGTCGATTCCGTAGTCGTACAACCTGACCACGTTTGGGTGGTCCAGCAGGCTCAGTGCCCTTGCCTCGCGTTCAAAGCGTCCCAGCGTATTCGGAGTCATGTCCATGCCCGAAATTACCTTGATCGCAACCTCGCGCATGAGCGGCCGCTGAAGCGCCAGGTAAACCATGCCCATCCCACCCTGGCCCAGCACACCACTCAGCAGATAGCGGTCAATAAACTGTCCCAGCCTGGGGTCCAGGGGCTGGCCCTTGCGCATGGCAAAGTCCAGGGAGGCCTTGTACCATTTGTAAGGCACGAAATGGTAACCCTTACGTTTGCAGACCCTTTCCTCGCAGGGCACCCCCACCGGCCCCCTTGTCTCGCAATTCGGACATATTCCCTTTTTGTCTTCCTTCATCTGAAGCCCTACGGGTGTCTGCAAGGAGTACCCAACACATCGGACATATTCATTTTATACCCTTTTGGCATGAAATTTGTCAAGAAGTTGGGAACTTTTTGCGGTCATTGCGTTATGTCATTGACAACTCGGATAAATTGTATAAACTGACGATTGGAGACAATTGGTCAAAACAACAGGTTTGATTATGGCAAAGGATGAACAGATAAAGGCAATGCTTTTGACAGCGGCCAGGGAGGTGTTTCGGGAATACGGTCCCGTAAAGTCCACCATGGCGGACGTTGCACGCCGCGCGGGGGTCAGCAAGTCCCTGGTCTATTACTATTTCAAGGACAAAAAGGAATTGTTCCAACAGGTCATATTGCAGATGGACCGCCACATGCAGGACGAGTTGCGCGGGCTCATCAATCAGGAACAGACCGCCGCGGGGAGGCTGCGCGTCCTGCTGACCAGGCGGTTCGAGTACCTCAACCGGGCCGCGGCCCGCCGCAAGGTCAGCCTGGAGCGTTCGCTGGAGTACTATCCGTTTTTCCATCCACTGATGGAGCTGTTTTGGGACAACGAAACCGGGTTGCTGCAGGAGGTAATCGATTTCGGCGTGGACAGGCACGAGTTCTGCGTGGCCGACTCGTACGCCTGGTGCAGGCAAATGGCCATGGTGCTGCTGGCCCTGGACCACCAGGTGTTCATGCGCGCCAGCATCCCTGTTGTGGACATGGATGCGTGGGCACAGGTGGTGGATACCTTGATAAAGGGGTTGCAATGCCCGGACTGACGAATTTTGCAAAAAAGTCAGTTTTCCTGTTGAGCCTGTTGTTCGCGATGCAGGTCCACGCCAGGACCATTACTTTGCAGCAGGCCGTGCAGGACGCCCTGAAACACAGCCCCACCATCAGGATGGCCATGCACAACGTCCGGGCCGCAACCTACGCGGCAAAGGCGGCGTTGATGGACATGCTGCCCAAGGTCACGATCAGTGCAAACTATTACCGCATGGGACCGCTGCCAACTTTCAATTTTTCCGTGATGCCGTCGAACCCGGGTTCCATCCCTCCGCAATGCGCCCAGACCGTTGCGTGCCTGGCCAACCTGATGCAGGGTATGGACACCAGCGCCAAGGTGGGGGAGGCCAACAATTTTACGTTCAACACCCAGGTGGTACAGCCGTTGACGCCCCTGATCAGCCTGTATCACATCAAGGCCATGAAGGATATCGAGGGCAGGGCCGCGGTAATCGACCGCCAGAGTGCGCAGGAGACCGTGAAACTGAACGTAAAAACCGTGTATTTCGGGTTGTTGCAGATGCAGAGGACGCAGGAGGCCTTGAAAGGCACGTTGAACGCCCTGAAGCAGCACCTGAAACAGGTCGGGGCCTTTGTCAGCGCGGGCATGGCAAACCAGGTTGACGCATTGCGGGTTCGGGTCAGGGTCAGCCAGATCCGGTCCAGCATAGCGCAACTCAAGGGCCAGTACCAGGCGGCCCTGGCAGCGTTCAATGCCATGCTCGGCCTGCCCAGGGACGAGGATACGCAACTCGAGGAGCCGCCGCACCAGGTGCCCGCGTTGAAGCCCGTGGCGTTTTATCGCAAGGAGGCGTTGTCGCACCGCCTGGAGTTGTCCGGCATGCGCCGCAGGCTGGAGGAGGCACGGCAGGGGCTGTCCCTGGCGAAAAGCGCATTCATTCCGCAGGGTTCCGTGTTTGCCAGGTACGGCTACCAGTATGGAAACGACTTTATGCCTGACTGGTCGTGGCAGGTGGGCGTGGGCTTGCAGTGGCAGTGGGAGTGGTGGAAAAAGGGGTATTTGATGGACCAGGCCAGGGCCAGGCTCGATCAGATGCAGCAGGGGCTCGAGGCATTGAAGCGGGGCGTGCTGGCCCAGGTGGACCAGGCGTATTACAACGTACGGGCGTTGAGGGATAAACTGGCTTACTGGCAGATATCGGTCAAACAGGCACAGGATGCGTTTCGCCTGACCGAGGCGCGCTACAAGGCGGGCGTGGCCACGAACACGGACGTGCTGGACGCACAGAGCGCGCTGATCGCGGCAAAGGCGTCGTATTTTGCGGCCCGGTACGGGCTGATGATGGCTGCGGCGACCCTGCACGAGGCGGTTTACGGGGCCATTGGCGGTACGGGCGGCAGCGGGGCCGCGACACAGGGCCAGGGCGGCTCAACAGGCGGCATGGAGGGTGAGGGTACCGGCGAGGCACGGCAATCCCCATCCCGGTCCACGAGCAGCCAGGGGACGACGGGTGCCGGCAACATGACGGGCAGTCCGGGCGGGATGTGATGAAAATGCGAGGTAAAGACGCGATGAACAGGTATTTCATGCTGGCGGCGGCAGTGCTGGTCTTTGCAGGATGCGGTCAAAAGCAAAAACAGGGGACCATAACGCTGGCAAAGATGTCGGTCCCTGTGACCGTTGCAAAGGCGGTGAACGGGCAGGTCTCGAGTGTGCTGCACATCGGCGGCAGCATCAAGGCATTCAAGGAACTGGACATCGTGCCGGACATCCCTGGCAGGCTTGCACAGGTCCTGGTGAAGGAAGGGGACGTGGTAAAAAAGGGCCAGGTCCTGGCAGTGCTGGACACCAGCCAGGCGCGGATCCAGTTGCAGCAGGTGGATGCAGCGGTGCAGGCGGCACAGGCGCAATTCGAGAACGCAAAACATCAACTGACCCGCACCAGTCAGTTGTTCAAACGCGGTGCGGTCACGAAACAGCAGATGGACGGGATTAGCGCTGCATTCAAGGCGGCAAAGGCCGGGCTGGCCAGGGCAAAAGCGGCCCGGGCACTGGCCATGCATGCGATCAAGGTTTCCACGATGTACGCACCGTTTGACGGCGTGATCACAGGCAGGTTCAAGGACCCGGGTGACATCATCAACCCGCTGATGCAGTCCCTGTCGCCCCTGAAGCCCAATGCCGTGGTCAGGCTGGCCCGGCTGGACAAGGTCCTGGTGGACGGGTTCGTATCGGACCGGGACTGGTCGTGGCTGCACAAGGGCCTGCCTGTCCGTGTTACGGTGGATGCGTGGCCCGGCATGCAATTCGATGGGGTCCTGACCAAGGTGGAGCCTGCCGCCGATGCCCTGTCCAGGACGTTCCCGATCGAGGTTACCGTGGCAAACAAGGGGTTGAAACTGCGGCCCGGCATGTATGCAAGGGTGATTTTGACCAGGGATACGCAAAGGGGCGTGGTGGTGCCCCTTGATGCGCTGGTGCGCAGGGACAACCGGTTCATCGTGTTTACGGCGGGGCAGGGCAGGGCACACCTGCATCAGGTCAAGGTGGGGCTGCAAACGGCGGATAAGGCGGTGATACTGAAGGGCATAAAGGCAGGTGACCGGGTGGTTGTCCAGGGCAATATCGCGTTGCGTGAAGGCACACCGATCCGGGTGATTGGCCAGGGCAAGGGCAAATGATGGCAAGGCTGGAAAAGACCGGGCGGGCCGCCCGGGTACCAGGCAGGCGAGGACGCCTGCGCTCCACGGCCACGGTCAACGGCCAACGGTCACGGTCACGGTCACGGTCAACGGCCACGGTCACGGTCAACGGCCACGGCCAACGGTCACGGCCACGGTCACAGCCAACGGCCACGGTCAACGGCCACGGACTTGGCCACGTTTTTTCCTGGAGCATGATTAAATGAAGGGATGGATTTCCATATTCGTTGACCGCCGGGTCACCACCACGATGCTGATGGGCGTGCTGGTGGTGCTGGGCCTGCTGGGTTTGAACGACCTGGGACTGGAACTGATGCCCGAGATCGATTTCCCCATGATAACGGTGGGCACGATCTATCGCGGTGCATCCTCCGAGGACGTGGAATCCTCGGTGACCAAGCCCATAGAACAGGCTATTGCCCAGGTTAAAGGTGTCAAATCGATCAAATCCATATCCATGGAAAACTATTCGGTAATCTCGATCGAATTCGAGTGGGGGACCAACCTGGATTTTGCAGCCCAGGACGTGAGGGACGGGATCGGCATGATCAGGTCCTACCTGCCCTCCGGCGTGGAGGACCCGGTGGTGTGGAAATTCAACATGTCCCAGTTCCCGGTAATGATGTACATGTTCAGTTCGGACGCCATGGACACCCTGCAACTGCGCGAGTTGATCAAGGACAGGGTCCAGGACCGGCTTTTGCGCCTGGACGGGGTGGCCTCGGTGGTCGTGTGGGGCGGAAAGAAACGCGAGATCCACGTGTGGGTGGACGAAAACAAGGCAGAGGCCCTGGGTCTGTCCATATCCCAGGTCGTGCAGGCGATCAAGATGCAGAATTTGAACGTGCCAGCAGGCCATATCGACGTACGCCAGGACGAACTGTTGATCCGCAGCGAGGGCGAGTTCACCAGTCCCAGCGAAATCAATGACGTGATAGTGGGTGCCACCAAGGACGGACGACCCATATTCGTCAAGGACATCGCCCGGGTAGAGGACGGCTACAAGGAGGTCCGCAACCACTCGAGGACGAACCTCAAGCCCTCGGTGTTGCTGATGATTACAAAAGAATCCGATGCAAACACCGTGAAGACCGTGGACCGCGTCAAGGCGGAAATGGCCAGGATCGAAAAGGAATTACCCAGGGGCGTGGAGGTCCATACGGGCATGGACCAGGGACACATAATCAAGCGAATCCTGGGAAATACGTCCACCAGCGGCATCATAGGATCGATACTTGCAATTTTGATGATGTGGCTGTTTTTAAAGGACTGGCGGCCCACGCTGATCATCGGGCTTGCTATACCCCTGTCCGTGGTTACCACGTTCATGGCCCTGGATGCAGCGGGTTACACCTTGAATTTTATGACGATCCTGGGGCTGTCGTTGGGCGTTGGTTTGCTGGTGGACAATGCGGTCGTGGTGATCGAGAACATCTTCAGACACCAGCAGACGGGCGAGGACCGTATTACTGCGGCAAAGAACGGGGCCACCGAGGTGGGCATGGCGATCAGCGCATCTACCTTGACCACGATAGCGGTGTTTTTCCCATTGGCCCTGGTAAAGGGCCTGACGGGCCAGTTGACCCGCGGTATCGGGCTGACAGTGGGCTTTGCCGTGCTGTCGTCGTTGTTCGTGGCCCTGACATTAGTGCCCATGCTGAGTTCCATATTCCTGCGCAAACAGCCAAAGCACGAAGGCCAGGACTTTGTCAAGGAAGGCAGGCTGTTTTCGGGTTTCAAAAACGGCTACTTGGCGACCTTGCGGTGGTCGTTGAACCACAAGGCCCTGGTTTTGCTGGTGGCAACGGCGGCGTTCGGCGCGAGTATATGGGGGGCATTCCAGTTGGGCACGGAATTCATGCCCGAGGCGGACAACCCCAACGTGGTGATCACGTTCAGGCTGCCCGTGGGGACCAGGCTGGAGGAAACGGACCGGATCAGCCGGATGATCGAGCGGGTCGTGATGAAGGTGCCGGGCGTGGAGGCCGTGGGCGGCTGGGTCGGCCCGGAGGAGGAGGACCTGGCGGACATGTCCCAGGGCATGAACCCAACGGACGTGAACGAGGCGGAATTGTGGATCCGCCTGCTGGACAAGGAAAAGCGGACCTATGTGAACTCGCAGTTGCGTGATGCGATCCGCAAGGCCTTGCCGAAATTGGAGGGCGTGAAGTTCAATTTCATCGACATGGGCAAGGCCATGATGGGCGGCCAGAAAAAACCGGTGGTCATCAAGATATTCGGTCCGAAGTGGAGCGAACTGATGCGGATTTCCCACGAGGTTGCACGCAGGATAAAAAAAGTGAAGGGCATCAAGGACGTGGACGAATCCCTGAAGTTCGGTAAACCGGAATTGCAGGTCGTGGTGGACCGCGACAAGGCGGCGAGGCTGGGTTTGACATCGATCGACGTGGCCATGGCCGTGCAGGCGGCCACTTTAGGGACGCTGGCAGGCAAGTACAGGACGAACGGAAAGGAATACGACATCAGGGTGGAGTTGAAGAAAGACTCGGTGACCAGCGAGCAGCAGATTTTGTCCATACCCATTGCCACCCGTGCGGCCGGCGTGATCCCGCTGGGCCAGATTGCGCACATCCGGCGAGGCAGGGGACCGCTGAGGATCACCCGTGAGAACAAGAGCCGCGTGGCATACGTGCGTGCATCCGTGGAAGGCCGCGACCTGGGCAGCGTGATGAAGGACGTAAAGGCCGCAATAGCGCCGATCAGGCCAACGATCCCCGAGGAGTACTTCATCGAGGCAGGCGGTCAGTACGAGGATATGCTGGACACGTTCAAGGAACTGGCCAAGGCCTTTGCCGCGTCGCTGTTGCTGATTTACATGATCATGGCCTCGCAGTTCGAGTCGTTCAAGCACCCGTTCGTGATCATGTTCACCCTGCCCCTGGCCTTGATCGGCGTTGTGTTATCCCTGGCTATCGCAGGGCAGTCGATCAGTTTTCACAGCGGTGCAGGCGTGGTGATCCTGGCTGGCATCGTGGTCAACAATGCGATCGTGCTGATCGACTATGCAAACCAGTTGCGTGCACGAGGTATGGGCGTGATGGATGCACTGGTCGAGGCCGGCGGCGTGCGGCTGAGGCCGATCCTGATCACCGCGGGAACCACCATATTCGGCATGCTGCCCATGGTGATCGGACATTCCCAGGGTTCCGAGTTCAGGCTGGCCCTGGCAACCCCCCTGATCGGCGGCCTGTTTTTTGCCACACTGTTGACCTTGTTGGTTATTCCTGTGGTTTATGCGGTATTTGAGTACAGAACCATTCGCAAGGAACGGGCTGCATAGAGCGTGGCCGTTGCCGTGGCCGAGACCGTGTGGGGCGCAGTGCCCCGGAGGTTGTGTAAAGTCCTTTCCGGGATAAGGATTTTTAAGTTTCGAATCGATGTCAGATACATAGGTCTGACCCTACACTCCAATGCAAAATCCATAGAAGCAACAGCCTTCTGTCGCCCGCCACCCGAGACCGAGGCCATGGCCTTGTAAAAACAGTCCGGTTTTCCGGACTCCTCCGGACGGATGGTCCGGATTTCCGGACTGTTTGGTTTCACGAGTAAGAATGCATAATGGTGCAATCTATTGATGTTACTGCATTATTTTGTGTGGCATGCGTTTTGGCACACACATTGCAGTTAGGTGTTTTGTCCCATTCGGGACGTTTGACAGGGCGACCGCGGTGGTCAAACAGCGCGCGCGGGGTTTAACCCCACAGACCTTTGGTGGTGGAACAGGTCTGTCCCCGGACCTGGATTTGGCTCGGCGTGCCGGCGGGGGAGGGCCCATGCGTTAGCCCGCCCTGCGT
>WGCQ01000158.1 GCA_015493765.1 Deltaproteobacteria bacterium | reverse complement strand
TTCCGTGACCGTTAGCAGAGTCCGTGGCCGTGACCGTGGGTTCCCGGTTGCAACTGGAGTCTTCCCGAAAGGCCCGCAGGGCCGTCCCGCAGCAGCCGCAGGCTGCGTCCCGAGACCCGAAACCCGAAGCCAGAATTCAGTGACCGTGTCCGTTGACCGTTGACCGCGTCCTTTTGTTTTTATATTGGAAGGGCGATTATTCCCCGTCCTTTTTGGGGATCTGCTTGGTGTCTGCCTTGTCTTCTGCTGGCAATAGGCCCATCTGGCGCTTCATTTCCAGCAAACGTTGCTCCGCGTCCTGATCTGCAGTAACCTTGTCGAGTTCCTTGAAATCCTTGTTCAGTGACGGTTCCCCGCTTTCTGCCAGTTCCGTGGCCACCTCGGCCTCGGCCTCCATTTTATCGACTTTTTGTTCCATGCGGTCAAAGGCATTCATGGCATCGGAATCGCCGAGCCCTGAAATGGTTTCCTGGATCTTTTTCTGGGCCTTTGCCCGCTTTGCCTTTGCCTGCAGCAGGTTTTTCTTTCTGCGCGCCTCTTCCACCTTGTCCCCCATCTGTGCCAGGCTGTCACGCAATTTGTCCACCGCGGCCTTTTGTTGCTGCCACTGGACCTCGTATTCCTTGGCCAGTTTTTCGTGTTCCATGGCCTCCTGCAAGGCCTTCTTGGCCAGGTCCTCACGGCCGGCCTTTACGGCCTGCTGGGCCTTTTCATTCCATTCGGCCTGCAATTTTTTCTCGTTTTCCAATTGCTTGGACAGCCTGCGCTCGTCAGCCATGGCTGAGGCAACCTGCTTCCTGGCCTCCGCCATCTGTTTCTGCAAATCGATCACGATCTGGTCCAGCATCTTTTCCGGGTCCTCTGCCTTGCTGATCGCAGAGTTTAAATTGGATGCAATTACCCTTCTTAATCTGCTCCACCAACCCATTTTTTACCTCCTAAACATAGAATTTTTTCAGTTCAGCATAATGTGTCTGCAACTGCAGTGCAATAGCCTCAATCGCGGCCTGCAATTCGTTGAAATCCAGGTTTTCCGTCTGCAGCGCAGTGGTAACCACGACCTTGTCATCGATCACGCCGTATGCCCCGTGCACCACCTCTGTGGCATTCCATACCAGCAGTTGCCGGAAAAACGCCTCCAAATTCTTTTGGGGCAATTTGGCCACGTGCACCATGAATTCCAGGATCGGCGGTTCGTGTTTCATGACCAGCACCAGGTCAGAAGGCTCAACCTTCAGGACCCACAAGCCCTCCTCCGGGCTTTCAAAATTAGCCCCCATCTGGCGAAGGTAGTTTTCGATATCTTCGTTGGTTTTCATGAGACCTCCTCTATTTTGTTAAAAGCATATTTACCACGTTGTGGTAATCATCCACGAATTTGCGGGCCTCCTGCCTGGATAGCACAGGTGAAAATACCTTGTCCGCAGTACCACCCGGCAACAGCCCCAAATCATCCACCAGGCCCGCCCCGTAGGCGGCCATCAGCCCCGCACCGAACGCCGTGGTTTCGATCACCCTGGGTCTGACCACGTCCAGGCCCAGCAGGTCCGCCTGGAATTGCATCATCAGGTCGTTCATGCTGGCGCCGCCGTCCACCTGCATGTGCCTCAGTGGGCCTCCCAAATCGCCTGCCATTGCAATGACCAGGTCATACACCTCCAGGGCAATCCCTTCCAGCACGGCCCTTGCGATATGTCCCGCTGTGGTCCCACGGGTGATCCCAGCCAGGGTCCCGCGTACATCCGGACGCCAGTAAGGTGCGCCCAGGCCGGACAGGGCAGGCACAAACACCACGCCGCCGTTGTCCTTAACACTCCTGGCCAGGGACTCGATTTCAGGCGCCGTTTTGATCAAACCGAGTCCATCCCTCAGCCATTGCACCGCAGCCCCTGCAATGAATGCGCTGCCCTCCAGCGCGTACGTCAGTTTGCCGTCGATCTGCCATGCCACCGTGGTCAGCAGTCCCCGGTGCGACGGCACGGCCTTGTCACCAGTATTCAACAGTACGAATGCCCCTGTGCCATACGTACACTTCGCCTCGCCTTCGTGCAGGCAGCCCTGGCCGAACAACGCGGCCTGCTGGTCACCTGCGATGCCTGCGATCGGTATGCCGTCGGGCAGGAAGTCCAATCCCCGCGTGTGTCCGAATACACCTGCGCTGGGCAGCACGTCTGGCAGCATTTCCATGGGCACGCCCAGGATCGCAGCCAGTTCGGGGTCGAACGCGCCGGCATGGATGTCGTACAGCAGGGTCCTGGATGCATTCGACGGCTCCGTGGCGTGTACAGCCCCGCCGGTCAGGTGTGCCAGTAAAAACGAATCCACGGTTCCAAAGGCCAGTTCGCCGGTACGTCCGGCATCCCTCGCACCGGGTACGTTGTCCAAAATCCACCTGACCTTGGTGCCCGAGAAATACGGGTCCAGCACCAGCCCCGTCTTTTCCCTGAACAGGTCCTCCTTGCCACGATTCTTCAGGTCCTGACAGAAGTCCGCTGTCCTGCGGCACTGCCACACAATGGCGTTGTGGACCGGTTTCATGGTCTTGCGATCCCATACTATTGTGGTCTCGCGCTGATTCGTAATCCCGATGGCAGCCACGTCCGCACCGGAAACCCCGGCCTTTTTCAAGGTTTCGCGTATGACCCGGCCCGTAATGGCCCAGATTTCGTCCGGGTCGTGCTCCACCCAGCCCGGTTTCGGGTAGTGCTGGGTCAGTTCCATCGACCCCTTGGCCAGGACCTCGAACTCAGGACCCAGCACCAGGCATGATGTTGCAGTCGTGCCCTGGTCGAGTGCCAGAATTACCTTTGCCATGTTACCTCCGTCGTCTTCGGTCACGATGTCTTTGTTCACGTTCCGTCAACAGCCTGACTACCTGGTTTGCATCAAAGGCCACAGCGTCAGCACCGCCGTCCTTTAGTGCCTGACGTTTCCTGCGGTCCAGGGAAAAGCCGATCACGGTCAGGCGGTACCTGTCCTTGATCATGGACAAGTCCTTTGCCGGGTCACTGGTGTCGCCCACGTATATGATCCTGGATTCCGCCAGCCACTGCTGGTCCGCGGACATCCTTTCAATGGCACTGACCAGTTCCGCAACGAAATTTCTGACCTTTGTATCCGCAACACCCAGCATATCGACATTATACTCGGTATCCGCGGCGTTGTGGAACGTATTTTCCGATGAAACCACTGCGCTGAAGTAGTCGGCCAGGCCTAACAGGTTCAACAGGTACATGGTGCGTGCCTGGGTTCGTTTCGTGACAGTTGCCAGCCTGACCCTGCGCCGCAGCCGATTGAACTGGTCTATGGTGAACCTGGGCTCCTCCATGTGGATGGTTCCGGTGTCCCTGGAAAACATCCTTGCCTGGCCGTATTCCGTCTGGAATAATTCCTCGCCCAGATAGACCTCCTCGAATACCCTGTCCAGGTAGTTGTCCATGGTGATGTGTCCCTCGTTGAATGCCAGGAAACGGTTTTTCAAATCCGTCAGTTTGTTCAGGGCGTGCATACCACCGCCGCGCACACGCAGCACCTTTCCCAGGTCGGACAGGCGCTTTCGTTTTTTCAGGTCCGCCGTGGTTTCCCGGATTGGCCTTTGCGTGCGGATGGTTTCTATGACCGCCTTGGGGTCCAGGGCATCGAATTCATCGGGGGAATACTCCTCGTCCAGGATCGACAGGAAATACAGCAACAGCACGTAAGCCAGGTCGTGCCCCACCTTGAAACCATAGGCATTGGCAAACTGTTCCACCTCCTTTGGCGACAGCAGGCCCTTGTCCGGCCCCTGCACACCCAGCACTTTGGTCAGGTATATTTCGGTCGTCCTGATCGAGGCGAGCAACAGCGATTTATAACAATCGATCAGCACGTCATCAAAATCTATTACCACGAGGTCATTCGGGCTGGTTTCCATTCGATGCTCCTTTAAAAGTTCTTAAAATACATGCGCTCAATGCGGCCTGAACACGAAGGGCCATTGTACCACACATATACCACCCTGTGGCTTTTTAAAGGTCAATCCCTTGACGATTTTTTGCACACACCTGCTGACGTGCGCATTGCCCACGGTATCGGAAATGACCTTCGGTGTCTCCACGTGGCCCTGCTGGTTGATGATAAACCTGATTTGCAGGCGCCCGCCGATTTTGCCGCCGGTGCGCTGCAACTGGGACTCGTAACAATAACGGAAACGGCCGCCCCACTTCAGCATCACCCGTTTGATGTCGTCCTTGTCGCAAAAACCCATGGGCCTGGTTTCCACCACCTTGGCCTTGCGTGGAGGTCCTGCCGGCCCGAATAGCACGGGTATGTGGGCCATGCACACGGTCTGGGCCTTGCCGCAGCCGAGGCCCGGAAAATAACCGGGAAAGAAATCAATCCTGGATTTGCCGTAGGCGGTGAGGCCGTAGATTACCTGGAATATGAGCCCTGCCTTTACATCCTTGCCGGGCGCCACGTTTACAAAAAACGACCTGCCGCATGACTGGTCCAGGAGCGTGGCCGCATCACCCACCGCCTGGGACGGGTCCACTGCCACGTCGGAGATCTTGAACCACACCTGAAGTTTGGCGGGTTTTTTCGGTCCCTTCGCCTTTTTGAGCCTCACGTGGAGCACCGGATTCAATTTTTTTGTGTCCGGTGCCTTGCATTTCAGTCCCGTGCCCAGCATTACGATGCGATCTTTTTTCACCCGTACGTACATACGATGGTTCAGCACGCCGGGAGGCATCTTTTCCAGGGGCAGGACGTGTTTGTACAGTACCGGAATTACCATATTGTGGTCGTCCCCGCGTACGAAACGCAGGTCCGTGTAGTGCTCCCGGTCCATCAGGTGTAATGCGGACCGCAACAGCCAGGCAGGGACCATCCGGTCCACAAGCACCAGCGCGGAACGACCTGGCACATCCTTTGTCCTGTCCTTGTTCAGACCTGCGGGCAGTTTCCTCTTGCCCACGAGTGCGGCCTCTTTTTGATCCGCGTAATCCATGAAACCTTCCATGGCCTTTTCGAATTTTGCCAGGTAACGCAGGCCCTTCTTGTGGATTTCCTGGGCAGTGAACACCTGTTTACCGGGCCAGCACTCTTCCGGCGCCCCAAAGAAATAGCCCACGGTGTTGGATTTCAGAAACATGACCGGCCGTGTGCCGAAATACACTGCGTCCTTTGTCACGGTGAGCACGTCCATGGGCTCCATCAATGCGCCCGGTGTTGCGAATGATTCCTTTACCTGGGGCAGGGCAAAATCGGTCAACGCCTTGGTCGGATAAGGCACGCCCAGTGCCACCCGTTTTTTTGCCAGGCGGTTTGTCACATCCCTCACCACCACGGCCAGGGCATGCGCCACCCCCGGCCATGCACGATAGCCTGCGTTGGCCAGTTTGCCCAGCCTGGCAGCACCTTCCCGCAAGGCATAATCCCCCTTGTCCACTCCTTTCGGAGGCTTGGGCAGCAGCCGCAACAGCGGGGCCGACGCCTTGGCGCGCAGGGCTTCGGGGGCATCCATCACGTCCTGCAACAGGTCCGTCAGTTTTTTTACCAGGAAGATTCGCAGTTCCGGCACCTGCATGGCCGTGGAATATAGCGTTTTGACCTGGCCCTTCTTGGGTTGATCGTCCGTAAACAGGAAAATGAGCCCGTTCAGCGTGTTTTCGAGTTTCTTGTCCCCGGCCTTTTGCGCCATTTTGATCAACTGGTTTGCAAAATCGACCGTTGCCACCCGGTTATCCAGTGTGCCTCCGATCACGGCCTCGACCTTGTCCCGGGCCTCCACAAAGGCCCTGGAAAACACCCTAACCGCTGCCCATCCGTAGGTTTCGGCAGCCGCTTTCCAATCCTTTGCAGCGGGCTTGTCAGCCACGTAATCATGCAGGCGCTTGAGGTTTTCAAACATCTGCGGGTTCAAGGTTATTTTGTTGAACGCGTCCTTCAAAACCTTGTAAACGGACGGCTGAATTACATCCTTTGGCTTGACCGGTGCCTGTTTTTTGCATCCCGTACCAAGCATCAGTGCCATAAAGAAGACTGAAAAAACATATTTTTTCATGCAACGCCCCCTGTTGGTGCAACACCTATTATAAGCACTGTATTCCGTAATGCAAGGATAAAATCGTCCCGAACTACCTGTCAAATTTGAGGACAAAGGCATAGCAGTGCAATGTCGGGCATCAGATTGGTTCAATGACGCAGCAGGCCGTTTGATGCAACTTACCTAAGGCCGCAGGCCGTGACAACGAGCCGTCAGGCGAAGTTCCACTCCCGACTTTAGTCAGGTAATTTGGGATAGTACGTGCTTGACACGGATCCTGAATCAGCGTATTTTATGCCTGACCTTGGTTGGCTTGTGGGTGCCCCTTCGGGTGAAAAGGGAAGCAGGTGCGAATCCTGCACGGCCGCGCCACTGTATTGAGGTATCACGCCGTATCCAAGTATTGCCACTGGAAGCGATTCCGGGAAGGCGGATGCGGTTTGACCCTGAGTCAGGAGACCTGCCCGCAAGATGACCATGACGCCCTGCGCTGGGGAGTGCGTTATGGACTGGAAATCGATGCTCTTCGCAATGTGTTGTGTATCCCTCACGCAACCCTTGTATGCCAAAACGAAGGGTGACGAAATCCGGTTGAAACCCATTGAAGTCATTGGTAAACGCAAGAAACACAACCCGGAAAAACACCATGTGCGCGGTAAGGACCTGAACCCTGTCCAGGGTGTGGCGGACATAGAAAATCACGTGCCCGGCATCGATGTGCGAAAATCCGGCGGCCCTGGCCAGCGCACCGTGGTGTCCATGCAGGGGTTGCCCGCGCAGGGTACGCAGGTGAACCTGGAGGGGGTGCCTGTCAATTTTCCGTATTTCGGCGGGGCTGACGTATCGCAAATGGCCCTGCCCGTGCTTGGCGGCGTGGATGTCACCAGCGGCGGCATGGCGGTTATGCACGGCCAGGGCTACGGCAGGGTGGACGTGTCGCTGCCACGCATGAGGCCCGGACAATTCAGGTTGGATGTCACCGGCGGGTCCCTGGGATTCGGGATGCTGGACGCCCAGAGTGCGTTTCGAACGGGGGGCGTAACGATCCAGCCCATGGCCGTGTTTCGGTATTGCGACGGGGCGTTTACCTTCGTGGATACCAATGGAAATGAACGTGAGAGGCGGCACAACGCGTCTGCAGCAGGGGAGGGCGCCTTGAGGGTAGCAACCAGGGCGCATCACAACAAGTGGGTGACCGTGGTGGACGGCTTTGCGGACCGTCGCGACGTGGCAGGTCCCGAGCAGTTTCCGTCGAACACCGCGCTGCAACACGACCGGCGTTTTCTCATCGTCCAGCATATCAAGGGCAGGGTCGCGGGTCGTTTTCGCCATGATACCAGTATCTATGTCCGGTATTCCGGGTTTACCTACCAGGACAGCAAGCCGCCCATGGGACCCAAAATGGATACGCACCTCGAAACATTGAGCCTGGCCGGGCACACCACACACAGTATCCGCATCAAGGGACTCAGACCCTTTATTGGCACGGGATTCGGGTTCATCCAGGGGTGGACGAAACGTGCCTACAAGCAGGTTCGAGACACGCCCAGGCGCGTGAACGTGTCCGGGACCGCGGGGTTGGGTTACCTGCACCGGTATGTCCACGTAAAGGCGGGGCTGCATGTGGACTGGACCCAGGGGATTGGCGTTACCATGCTGCCCGCGGGCATGCTGGTGCTAAAGCCCCTGCGGCAACTGCATTTTTATGGCACTGCCGGTCGTTTTTTCCGTGTACCCAGTTTTGACGAATTGTATTTCAATGCCTATTTCGTTCGGGGAAATCCGGACCTGAAACCGGAATCGGGCTGGCGTTTCACCGGAGGCGTGGTGGTCAAGGTGCCGCACATCAGGGTTCAGGCCGGCTATTTCCATGTGCTTGCGTCCGGTTTGATCCTGTTTTTGCCTCGTTCCGCATATTCGATCCAGGCGCAAAATACCAAGGGTGCCCGGTCCAGGGGCGTGGAGGCCTTGCTGAGGGTGCACGTTCCTTACGTACGCCTGGTCAGCGGTTATACATGGACCAGCGCGGTGTTCAAATCGTCTGGCAAGAGCCTGCCGTATGTGCCCAGGCACGTCGTGTTCGCCACGTTGAAGGCCGCATCGCGGTATATCCGGGGATACTTGGGTTTCAGGTGGCAGTCCGGATTTTTCATGGATGATTACGAAAACCTGCACGAGGAGGCACGCTGGGACCTGTACGCGGGTGCCAGCCTGAGGATTGGAAATTTTGTACGAATTTCCGTATATGGCAATAACCTGCTGGGCAAGCGGGACAGCGTGGATTCGTTTCAGAACCCGTTGCCTGGCAGGGAGGTGTTTTTTTCTCTAACCGTTACAAGCGGAGGTGTAAAATGAAACGTTTCTTTCTGAGTGGCGTGGTTATTGCCATGCTGTGGGCGTGCGGTTCCTCGTCGAACGGGGGTAACCAGCCGGACGCAACTACTACTGACTCTGTAACTGACACCGTTCCGGGCACGGATGTTGTTACGGACACAGCCCCGGCCACGGACACTGTCACCGATACGGTCCCGGGCACGGACACGACACCGGGCACGGATGTGGCCACGGACACGGCCCCGGGTACGGACACGACACCGGGCACGGATGCGGCCACGGACACCGCCCCGGGTACGGACACGACACCGGGCACGGATGTGGCCACGGACACCGCCCCGGGCACGGACACTGTCACCGACACGGCCCCGGCCACGGACACTGTCACCGACACGGCCACGGACACGGATACGTCCACTGACTCGTCCCAGCCTCCGGCCGCGCATTTCACCAGCCCCGAGGGTATCGCCGCATCAGGCAGCATAATCTTCGTGGCTGACCCTGCGGCGGCTTACGATTCCAACCAGGGCAAGATGACCTACGGACAGTCACATTTGGTGGTGATCGATGCCAGCCAGTCGGGCTTTCCCGTGATAAAGGATATCCAGGCTGATGCCAAGAACCTGCAGACCGTAACCATAGGCAATGGCACCTTATGCGCTGTGGCCAGCGGTACAGCCACCTACGATATGAGCTCGGGCAAGATGACCCCCGACAGCCCTGGCAAACTGTATTGCATGGCCCCTGACTCGGACCACTTCACCACTGCGATTGACCTGCCGTTGTCCCAGACAAACAAGACAGTGGGCCTGCCTGCCAGTATCGTGATGCTCGGTAATTTCGTGTACATCGGCAGCGGTACGGCACCCGCGGTTTACAAGGTTGACATGAGCAGCAAGACCGTGGTCAAGGGTGCGGACAACCCGATCTGGGTGATTTCCAATGCAAACACACAGCAACAGGGCATGATAAAACTGATTACGGATGGCACTAAACTGTATGCCCTGGACTTCAACACCGACAGCATCTTTTCCATTGACCCTTCCACTGACGTGGTCAGGCCCTTGGGCCAGTTTGGTGACGACCCGGACAAAATGGAGGGGCCAATTGCAGGGCTGATATCGAAAATGGACCATAAAATTTATACGGTAATGAGCGTAGGTAACTCGTTGTGGCAAATCACGCCCAGCCCCTTTGCAGCCAAGAAAATAGGCGCAACAGGATCGGCACCTAACGCGATGGCGGAGTACATGATGTTCAAGTCCATGTTCATCGCCAATTCCATGGACAACAACATCAGCCAGTACAGCCTGATGTCGAACAAGGTTACAACGTACGCTGCACTCGACCCGGGTGCTGACCCGTGGGACCTGGTGATTACCAAGGTCAACCGCAAGCCCATGATGTTCGTAACCGCATACATGGAAAAGGATGTGTACGCATTTGACATGAATGCACATGGGGCTACACTTGCCGGCAAGATTAAATAATTTCCTGCTATTCCTCCTCCTGGCGGGCCTGTCCTGTCACAAGGCCGGGCCTGCCAGTTCCATCAGGTGCAAGCGCATTGTGAGCCTGCTGCCGTCGGCCACCGAGACGCTGTTTGCCATCGGTGCCGGGCACATGGTCAGGGCAGTTACCAGGTTTGATAACGTCCCCGCGGCCGTGAAAAAATTGCCGAAGGTGGGCGGGATCATCGATGCCAGCCCCGAGGCCATCCTGGCGCAGTCGCCGGATTGCGTGGTGGGCACCGCCGGTATCCTGACTGCCTTGCGCAACAGGCTGAAGGATGTTAGGGCCCAGGGCGTGGCCGTGGATTACTCGGATTTGAGGGACGTGTTTCGATCCATCCGGTTGCTGGGTCAAGTAACCGGGCATGAAAACGTGGCGGTAGGACTGGTTCGCCGACTGAAGCAGGGCATTGTCCGGATTCGCAAACAAGCGAAATTTGCCCGGCGCCACCCGCGGGTCCTGTTTGTCACATCACTGCACCCCATGTACGTTGCCGGGCCGGATAGTTTCATCGGCACCATGTTGGATATTGTGGGCGCCAACAACTGCGTAAAGCGAGGCAAATTTCCAATGTGGTCCATGGAGGAAGTGATTGCCTCGAATCCGGACAGGGTGATCCTGTTCCAGGACCCCTGTGCAAAGGTGCCTGACGAGGTAAAAAAATGGCCTGTCAGGTGCGCCAAAAACGGCAATATCGTGTCCATTTGCGACGAATCCCTGGTCAGGCCAGGTCCCAGGCTGATACATGCATTAAAGGTATTATATGACCTGGTGCAAAGCAGGGATTGAGGAGATGTAAACGGACCGTTGGCCGTGGCCGTTGGCCGAGACCGTGTCCGAGACCGTGACCGTTGACCGAGACCGTGGCCGTGTGGAGCGCAGGCGTCCTCGCCTGTTTGTTTCGCGGGCGTCTCGCCCGCCTTTGGTTGGCCGTGGCCGTTGACCGAGACCGTTGACCGAGACCGTTGGCCGAGACCGTTGGCCGAGACCGTGTCCGAGACCGTGACCGTTGACCGAGACCGAGGCAGTGTGGAGCGCAGGCGGCCTCGCCTGCTTGTTTCGCGGGCGTCTCGCCCGCCTTTGGTTGACCGTGGCCGTTGACCGAGGCCGTTGGCCGAGAC
>WGCQ01000157.1 GCA_015493765.1 Deltaproteobacteria bacterium | reverse complement strand
CCTTATATATCTTATTATATTTTAGCGAAGATGGAGCAGAGTAAGGTATCCTTCCTGTACGATTTTTTACTTCATTGATTATACGAGAGTCTACATAATCTCTCCTGCCGGGTCGCGCACCAGCATTTGTGAGCACTCTATTGTATGTCAGGGATGCGCTATATGGTTTTAAGTTGGGAACAACTATAGGTTTGTCGGTTTTATATGGGATACCTGCTGCATTCTCAACATTATAACCGGCTATATGCCGGCCGAATGCAATATTATCTTTCATATAAATTTCAGCATGATTGTTTCGCATATCTCCATTTATTCTAACAAGTGGATATTTTGGAACTCCGGTACTATCAGGACCGGCTATCGCCACGTTGCCCCTAAAATCCAGTTTGGCAAGAGGATTTCCATAATAATCATAATCACCGGATAATTGTGCGGCTCGATAGTTAAAATTATACATAACGTTATTCCATGATGCACAGGATGTTCCTACTTTAATGAAAGGGCTCCTGTGTCCATAATGTGCATAAAGATTGTCACGCAATAAGATGTTTTTTCCGTTGATTAGCGTTCCACAAGATTGATAAAACAGAGATTCCGACATTAAACAGTTGGAAATAGTTACATTTGAAACAGTGTTTCCTCCTGGAGAGCCATTTTGGGGATATGTCGACCAAATAGCCACTGCTTCTCTCGAAGACCATGAAAAAGTACAATGGTCAATCACTATATTATATATAGGAGCATTGTATGCTATAAGCGTGATATTTGCGTAAGTTCCTTTCGCCGTTGCATTTTTGGGCTTACCTTCTCCTGCTCCACGTATGGCAATATGCTGAATAAGAACATCATGTGCACCAATGATTCTAAATTCCCCACGTCCAAATAAAACCACTGGTCCTGGCGCAGTTTGACCCGCTATGGTGAGATAAGAGTGCTCTTTTTTAAGATTGAAATTTATTCCACTTTTCAGCGGTATAACACCGGCTACATCAAAAACCACAATCCTGGGAAATGTTCTTGTAACGGCCCAGGCGAAAGAACCGTGCGTGCTATCGGTATTGGTAACGTCACCTGATAAGGTATTGACATGCAAAATTTTTGGTAAATCCGAGGTCTTTTTAGTCTTTGCATAGAGGCCGTAGGCTGCCCTGGTATCGGTGCCAAACCCGTACAGCCCGGGGATGACCGTGTAAGGTGGAGACAGTGGGGAAACCGTTGAACCGGTTTCAGTGGTGTTATTTTCGTGTCCACCTGTAGCCGTAAGCCTGTCGGTATTGCCACCGCAGGCCAAAAACAGCAAACCCGCTATCCAGGCCATATTTGATGAAAACAAAAACCGCATTTCAGCCTCCCAAGTACAGTGCATATCATAGGATATATGTTTGATTTCAAAACCGCAAGTCCCAAATTACCTGTCAAATTTGAGTACAAAGTACGCTGAAAGTGGTTCAGGTACGCGGAGTTAAGCCCATTTGAGCGCAGGCGTACTAGCGGTACGTCGAGCATCAAATGGGTGAACTCTAAGCGACTGAAGGGAGCGTGACCGCAGCATTGCGCAGCAATGCAAGAACGACAAAGTAGATGAGCCGCTTGCGGCGTACGACTGCCGAATTTAGTCAGGTAATTTGGGAAGTTTAGATTTCCCCAATCCGGGGACCAAATTTTGGTTCTTCCGGGATTAGCCTGGGTAGATGTAATTGTTTGCGTGGAAACAGGATTTGTGTTTGATGTTAGGCTACGTCCCGACGCCCGAAGCCAGACCATAGAATCCACTGCCACTGTCACTACCACTGCCACTGAAAACTGAGCCAGACTCACTGGCAAAATTGCAACGGGGGCGGGCATGGATAATTTTTAGCACTTTTCCTTTTCGGTGTTAGCCACCACCCAGGCGGGATCCGGATATCCAAAAAATTCTGGTTTGCTGTTGACCAAAGGACCGTAAAAAAATAAACTATAGAAGGTAGGGTTCCTGACATCACAGGGTATGGGTTCAAATATAACTTGGTATAACCTGGTAAGGTTACTTGGTATGGGTATTCGACAGGACAACAACCACGAACTCGATATTCTTGAAGAGAACATTGCAATATATCGTAGTCTTTATGAATCAGTCTACGATGCGATCTTCCTGATGAAAGGCGATATATTTGTTGACTGTAATCCTCGGGCCTTGCAAATGTTCCGGTGCAAGAAAGAAGATATCGTAGGAAAGACGCCATACGAAGATTTTTCCCCGCCGGTGCAGCCTGATGGCCGGGATTCCCACCAGAAGACGCTCGAGAAGATCAAGGCCACACTAAAAGGAAACCCACAGGTATTCGAGTGGCAATACCGCAGGTTTGACGGGACCTTGTTCCTGGCGCAGGTCAGTTTGAATTCCATGAACCTGGGTAATGGGGAATACATGCAGGCCATCGTCCGGGATATCTCTGAATGGAAGGAGACAAAGGCCGCCTTACAAGCCAGCGAAGAGCGATACAGACTGTTGTTTGACAACGCACCTTTGGGTTTGTACAGGACCACGCCTGACGGGCGGATCCTGATGGCCAATCCGGCCATGATCAGGATGTTGGGTTATTCGAGCCTTGATGAGCTCTTTTTGCGAAATCTCGAGAAGGACGATGTATTCCTGAATTATTCCCGCAAGGAATTCAAGGCGGTCATGGAACGAGAAGGCAGGGTGGATGGCTTGGAGGCTGCATGGAAGCGCCGGGATGGCTCTGTGCTGTGGGTGCGGGAGAGTGCAGTGGCGATCCGCGACAAGGATGGCAAGGTCATGTATTACGACGGAATCGTGGAGGATATCACCGAGCGTAAGGTTGCCCAGGAAAGACTCCAGGACTCGGAGGAAAAGTACCGTACCTTGGTGGAGTACAGCAATTGCCTGATTTACATATTCAGGCGCAACAGGTTGATCTTTGTGAATCGCACCGCCTGCGATGTGTTGGGTTACTTCCTGTTTGCCGCGTTTGCCCTGGCCTTTGCCGTAAAGGTCCCCATGTTCCCGTTTCACACGTGGCTGCCTGACGCCCACACCGAGGCCCCGACCCCGGGTTCCGTGATCCTGGCCGGCGTCATGTTGAAACTGGGCACATACGGGTTCATCCGGTTTGCGATCCCCATGTTCCCTGCCGCGGCGGGTCGTTTCACGATCCCCTTGATGGCCCTGGCCGTGATCGGCGTGGTCTGGGGCTCGCTGATGGCCTGGTACCAGAAGGACATGAAGCGCCTGGTCGCGTATTCCTCCGTCGCCCACCTGGGCATCGTGATGCTGGGCATGTTCGCGTTCACCATGGAGGGCTTGCAAGGCAGCCTGCTGCAAATGGTCAACCACGGGATCAGCACCGGGGCCTTGTTCCTGCTGGTCGGCGTGATCTACGAGCGCCGCCACACCCGCCTGATCGCGGAGTTCGGCGGCATAGGCCGCGTGATGAAGGCCTACGTGGCGTTTTTCACCATCGTCACCTTGTCCTCCATCGGCCTGCCCGGTACAAACGGCTTCGTTGGCGAATTCCTGGTGCTGTTCGGCACGTTCAAGGCCGCACTGTCATCGCCGGCATTTAAGACCACGGGCATCGTGCTGGGCGTGTTTGCCGCAACCGGCGTAATCCTGGGCGCTGTTTACATGCTGTCCATGATCCGCAAGGTGTTCTATGGCCCCATTACGAACCCCAAGAACAAGGACCTGAAGGACCTGAACCTGCGTGAAATCGTGATCCTGACGACCCTGGTGATCGTGATCTTCTGGATCGGCATATTCCCGAACTTCTTCCTGAACAAATCCCGGGCCACCATGCAGCACCTGATATCCAATTACCAGGCCCAGATCGTGCAAAACCGTGATGCAGGGCACAAGAAAACTACCAGGATCGCTGTGGTCACACATGAGGAGTTGAAATGAACGACATCGTATTACTGTCTCCGATCTGGCTCAGCGCATTGACCGGTTTGCTGGTGATGCTCATCGATGTCCTGGCCGCCAGGGACCAGAGGCCCGGTTACCTTGGCTACGTGACAGCCACGGGCATGGTCGTTTCCGGGGCGCTTGCACTATTCTTGTGGCGCCACGGCGCTGCACTTACCAGCCCGTTTTTGAAGGGCGTCTTCAGTTTCGGGCCTTACACCCTGTTTTTTGGCCTGATCGTGTTGATGATGGCCGCTGCCTCGCTGATCATCGCGCCTGATTACCTGCGCCAGCAGGACGCTGACCAGGGCGAATTCTATGTCCTGGCCGCGTTTTCCGCATCCGGCATGCTGGTATTCGTGGCTGCAACCGACCTGGTGGCCGTGTTTTTGGGCCTCGAGACCATGAGCCTGTCGATCTACGCAATGACCGCTTCCAACCCGCGCAGTGCCGTCGGCGCTGAGGCGGGCATGAAGTACTTCGTGCTGGGCGGCCTGGCATCCAGTTTCCTGCTGCTGGGCACGGCATTCCTTTACGGCATCACCGGTTCCACGAACATCGTGGACATCGGCAACTACTTCATGGTCAACCCGCCCCTGGGTGCGGCCATTTTGCCCTCGTTCGCCATGGCCCTGGTGATCATCGGCCTGGGATTCAAGATCGCGGCCGTGCCGTTTCACTTCTGGACCCCTGACGTGTACCAGGGCGCACCCACGCCCGTGACCGTGTGGATGGCAGGCGCGGTCAAGGCCGCTGGTTTTGCCGTGTTCGGCAGGCTGCTGCTGACCATGTTCCATGCAAACACGTTCATGCATATCGCGTTCAATTACAAACTGGTCGTCCTGGCCCTGGCCCTGCTGACCATGACGTATGGAAACCTGGTGGGCATCGTGCAAACGGATGTCAAGCGGATTTTGGCCTACTCCAGCATCGCACACGCGGGCTACATCCTGCTGGGCGTGTATGCGGTCGGCACAAGCGGCCTTTTGGACTCCTCCGTGGGCTTTTATTTGCTGACCTACGCGGTCGCCACGATCGCATCCTTCGGCGTGGTCACGCTCATGGGCGGCTCCATGAACGAGGACACCAGCCTGGACCGTTTCGCCGGTTTCGGCAGGCGTCACCCCCTGCTGGGGCTGCTGCTCACGATCAGTTTGTTGTCCCTGGCCGGGATCCCGCCGTTCGCAGGTTTTGCCGGCAAGTTCTACCTGTTCAAGGACGTGCTGCAATCAAACGTGCAATACAACCTGCCCGTCGTGATATTCGCACTGGTCAATTTCCCCCAAATTACCGGACTAAATTCGGGAGTCGGTTGCATCAAGCGGCCCATCTGCTGCGTCATTTTCACCCATTTGATGCTCGACGTAACGCTATTACGCCTGCGCTCAAATGGCCTCAATTCCTTGCATCTGAAGCACTTTCTGCAACCTTTGTCCTCAAATTTGTCCGGTAATTTGGGTCCCTGATCGCGGTTTACTACTACCTGCGCATCATCGTGGCCGCGTACATGGAAACCGAGCAGCGCTCGGATGCATCCTACGTGTCCATCGCATCCTACATCACCATCGGTGCCGCTGCTTTCGCCCTGATCGTGATCGGCATCTACCCCTCCGCGTTCATCGAGGCCTCCCGCATCGCCAGCACCCACAGCATGCTGTTGAAATAAAAACGGCCGTGACCGTTGGCCGAGACCGTGGCCGTGACCGTGGGGTTCGTGGTGGTAACGGAAGTTTGTGGAGCGCAGGCGGCCTCGCCTGCCTGTGACCCAGGCGGCTCGCCTGGTCTTCCCGGAACCCACCACCGCAAACCCCGCTGCCACGCGGCTTTAATCAAACATGTGCTTTGGATTTCCTGTCCTTTTCATGCCCACACAGGTGCCCATGGACGGATTGATCAGGTAGCCCTGGGTGTCTGGGACAAAGAATTCTGCCACTGTCACTGCCCCCCGCCCTGTGAAAACCTCCGCCTGACCCACAACGCCCCCCGTATCATCAGCCAAATCAATGCAGCAATGGTCAGCAGGACCAGGAGTG
>WGCQ01000156.1 GCA_015493765.1 Deltaproteobacteria bacterium | reverse complement strand
CGTTGCGGTCTGGTATCCAGCCGTGGCGGTATCCTGCTCCAGTGCCGTGTCCACCAGGCCATCGTCCTTTAGTGTCGTACTATCGACCATCTTGCCGTTTATGTACAAATCCATGTTCAAGGGTTTTGTATCCTTGTAAACGGATACGTACAACTTCACCGGGTTCGGACATGCCACATCATCCGGGGCCGCTGTCAGGCTTCGTAGCGCGAATCCTCCCACGTTGAACATGTGTTGCGCGGATGCTGATTGGATCCCGTTTCTATCCAGGACCACCTGGACCACGTGATTGCCTGCGGGCCCGATCGCCTTGAACTGGGCGGACAGCTCCTGGTAACCTGCGGGCACGTCCACGGGCAGGCTGTCCACCAGTGTCCACCATTGGCGTTTCTCGGGTCTGTCGTAGATTTTCAGTTTACCCTGGAGCTCCGTTTTCGAGGCCAGGACAAAGCCCAGTTTCACCGTATCCCCGGGCATCACCGTGTAGTGATCCAGTTTCAGGTGGTACACCCCCGTTTGCGGGTGCTTCACCTTGAACGTGTACGTCCCCTGGGTCGTATACTGGGCCGCCTTGAACGTGTACTCCAGCGTATAGACGCCGGGAGGCGCCTCCGGCGGTATTTCCACCGCCATTTCCCTTTCGCTGTCCGCAGTTAGCATCAGGTCGGTTTTGAAGTCCAGCGCCTTGCATTGTGCATCGAACTCGCCGTCCTTTGCGGCCTTGAGCGAAAGATTCACCTGGTCAGGGGAATGCGACTTAAGCGTCCTGATTTCCACCAGCGGGTCCCTGGGATGCAGCAGGGCGTAATCCAGCAGCAGGTGCACGCCAGTGTCAGGCTCCGTGAAGTCCACATCCACCTTGCCCTCCGGGTCCTGCACCGAGAATTCCACGCTCACCTTTTCCCCATCCTTGCCCTGCACGTGGCGGGTTGCCTCAAATGACCCGTGCCGCACGGTCAGGTCCAGGGGAATCGCAGGTCCCGGGTTATGCAAGGTCACGTCCAGCACGGCCTGCTCGCCCTTGGTATAGCCAGGCTTGTCCAATTCCAGGTCCGCAGAGATATTGCTGCCCGCAATCACCACCGGGATGTACAATTTTCCAGGCGTCACAGTAACATGCGGGTTGCCGGCGGTAACCCGGAATTTCGCGAATCCCTCCACATCCGGCAGCACTGCCGCGGGCTGCACCTGTACCGTGAAATCCCGGGTTTCACCCGGCCCCAGTACCACTGCATCCTGCCTGTCCACCGCAAGAACCGTGCTGTGGACCATCAGGGCCACGGGTTGTAACCCCTTGTTGTGCAAGGTTATCCCCACATCGGATGCCTTTCCGGGGTTCAGTACGAATTGTCCTGGTCCCTTCACGCTGACCTCCTCACCGGATGCGTAAAACTCGCAGGTAGAAGGTTCGTCGCCTATATCATTTCCTTCCTCGTCCTGCAATTCGATCTCCATATAGAAGTAGCCATACCCGGTGCCGGGCACCAGGTCCGCCATCTGGATCGGCATGTCCAGCACACCTGTTCCCGGTATGTCCACAGGAATCACCTCCTGAAGAACCTGTTTCGTATCATATCCATCCTCCTTGGAACCGTATATCTCGAATCTCAGGCCGCCATGAAAGGTCAGGACACCCTGATTCGTCGCCTTCACCCTTATAACGGCAGGCGGATTGCCCTCCTCCCCGGGACACGACACCTCGAAATCGGTAACAGCCCTTGCCTTGTGTACCTTGAAATGCAGTGTGGTGGTATCGTTGGGCGAATTTTTTTCCCACAACGTGATCGAAGAGGTGATTTCAGGGACATCGAGGTCGTAAACGCCTACCGGTACCTGAACGGCGGTCGTGGATTCCGGCCCCACAAATACCTGGAACCCCTTGGCCTCCTGCCACTGTTTGTACATGACCTGAGCAGTCCCTCCCACCGGGTCCAGGTTGGTCACATCCACCAGTATATCCCCCTGCATGCTATCCACCACGGGTGGACTGTTCGGGTCCAGGCCGAATTTCAGTCTCAGGCCGTGATGCACCTGGACTGCCTGCTGAAACATGACCCGGGTACACGGAAATGTATCCACTCCCACATGGATATGATCCGCGGAAAACGTCACCGGTCCCAGGTGTGCTGTGCCTTCACCGTTCGCAGGTATGGTGAATTTTACCTCCTGCTTGTAATAATCCGTCCATGCCTCCAGGTCCAGGGCCGAATCAAAGGGGTTAAAGCAGGTTACATCCACGTAAAAAGGCGAAATAACACCCGTTTGCGGGTAGTCTACGTTGCAAACCAGCGAGGTGTCTAAGACCTGGAATGCCGTGGTGGCATTGCACAGCACCCGGTCGTTTTTGACCACCGCCACACGGACATGGCCCGTGCCGAGGAAATCCTTGGGCGGATGGGTTTTGCCGGAATAATCGGAATCCCCCTGTGGAATACCACCTTGGATGTAAATACCATCCTCCTGTTCCCAGCTCCCGGTATATTTCTCCCACACACGGATCGATGCACCCGGGATGTGTTCGGTAGTGGTTACATGGACCCCGAATACCGGCACCTGGCAGGACAGGTAAACCGGGTGTACGGGTTTGACGGATACCCTGCATCCCTGGTCGGAAACCTTGAATTCCCTGGTCCCACGGCCCAATACCGTACCATCCGCATCATTAACCGAGACCTGGTAATCGAACAACCCTGTTTCATTCAAGGGCCCGAGATCAATGGGGATCTCCGTTTTCTCCCCCGGCTGTGCCTGGTAATCGGTCTGTCTATGCCAAATCCCGGTGGCATCATCTTCCATACCCACTATCTGTGCGGGGCCACTCATAGGGTCACCCGTGGGGTCACCCAGGAGTACCCACATCTTGCCGTCACTATACCTTAACAACACAGGCGTCTGGAGCGACTCCCCGTCCATCACCAGACCGGCATCCTGGCCCCGACCCGTGGCCGGGTCAAACAACATGGCCGAGTCCATGGAACTACCGGGTATCAGCACCGACCCGTCGGGGAATGCGGCACACCCGTTGCGTCCCGTCAGGTTCCTCCAATTGTCCGAAACGAATGGATAGGACCGCTGGGTAGTACCCTCCTTGACCACCACACTGAATCTGTAATTTTCGTATCTGAGCAACACCAGGCGGTCACCAGAAAAACAGAATGAATCCACGGATCTAATCTGTTGCAACAACCGCCAATTGCTGTCTACCTCCTTCAGGATCCTGGATGGGCGGTCCAGCACCCACAAATGACCTGAAGGCCCGAATTTCAGCATGCCGTACAGACCCTGGCCATATCCCTTGAACGTGAATGCCTTGTCGTACACCGCTATCCTGTGGTAGCCGGAATCGGATACGTAGATGTCCCCCGAAGGGGCCACTGCCACCGAGTCCGGCCGATTGAACCCGTAGGGGTCCGACCCGTCCGTAGGACCAAGGTCACCGATGCAACCCGTTGGGGTCAGATCCGGCCCGAAAGAGCATATCCTGTATTCAGGTGTATCCGCAATCCATATCACCCCGTCAGGCCCTACGTCAAATCCCCCGATGGTGTGGAAATACCCGTCCGGCACCAGGGTGACACCTGTCAGGTTTCCCTGCGCATCAAACTTCTGGACACGGCTATTACCATAATCCGCCACGTACAATTGCCTTTTGCCTACGCATAATCCGCCTGGTTTGCGGAATTTACCCTTTCCTGAGCCCTCACCGCCTATCGATCCTACAGATGTACCGGTCTCGGTATCGTACACGTCCACCTTATTAAACAGGGGCCTGGAAACATACAACCTGTGTCCTGCCCCGTCCACCGCCATACCCCCGATCCTCTGCCACGTGGACTGGCAGGCCCCACCAGGTGAATAAAATGTCTTTTTCAGCACCCCATCCATGTCCAACTGGAACACACCGCCGCAAAAATCACCAACGTACAGCATCCCGTCGGACACAGCAAGCCTGATTGGTTGGAATTGATCCGTGGGAATGGTTTTGACCTTTGTGAACGAACCATCAAAAACAACCACTTCCTTTTTCTGCAAGTCCTCCACGTACAACAGGCCGTCATCCCCGAAACACAGGTCGGTGGGATCGGAAAACCCTTCTATGGTGGTCACGGGTTGAAGATCCCCATCGTACACCATCACCCGCTTTCCCCCTCGGTCCAGCACATACAGACGCCCGTCCGTTCCAATATCCATGTCTCCGTCCGGCTGGGCCCTGGGCGCCGTCCACTGGATCGGCTCCGCCTTCAACATGTGCCCTCCGAAATCCGTTTTAATCAAGGCGCTTGGGTGACCATCCCCGCCGTTGACCAGCATGTACAGCCCCCCGCCTGCATCCACCACTACGTCGTGTGGCCTGGCAGGCGTGTCAATCACCCCCCACGGGTCCAGTTGGCTTGCGGCCCACCACCTGTTCAGGTCCTTGCGTACCACGGACACATTCATCCTGGCATTGTCGATCCCATACAGCCCATTGGTCAGCACGATCTTCCCCTTTAGCTTTTCCCCGGGATGCACCATATCGGAATCCAGATTGATCGCAACATCAACCCCTCTGCCCCTGATAGCAACCTCTTTGGTCAACCGGCCCAGTTTCACCCCGTGACCGTCCTTCACAAGCACCACGACCACGTACTGCCCCGACATCACGTCCTTGGGGATTGGCAGTGCTATATCCACTGACTGCCCAGCCTCCAGTGTCCCTTGCCCATGGGCCTCGCCCTTTTCGACGCCTCCCTTCACCAGGGTCGCCTCCACCGTGTACCCCGTCTCCTGATCACGTGTGTTCTTCATCTTGATGTCGATCGCGTCCCCCGCGTCAAACGGTCCTGGTGGTATCGTTACGGCAAAGGGATTGCGGCTCAGCGCCACCGGCACATCCACAGACCTTTTGTCCCCCGAATCCAGGCCCAGGGTGTATTTCAGCCGCATGGAGTACGCCTCGATGGCCTGCGGGATATCCACGCTGCAAACCACCTCCCGGGTCTCACCGGGCCCCAAGGTGATATCCCCGGGCTGCGCCGTGCCCTGGATATCGTCCAGGCTGCACCGCCCTTCCCCGTGTAGCGCGATATCACCCGTGTTCGTCACATCCACCGTGCCCTTAACCGTGTCCCCGGTCCTGTACACCTGCTTGTCCGTGCCCATCACCAGGGACGCGGAAACCCTCACCCTGTGCTTCCATGTGTACATGCGCCCCGGGGCCTCCACCTGTACACGCAGCCTCGCCGCCTGGTCGAATTCCAGTTTCGACAGGTCGAAAGGCATGGTGAATGTCGTGCTTGCACCCACATCCAGTGCCTGCGGTCCAAACACGGCATGGTTCATGGCCTTGCCCGTGTTTGTCAGCAGATCGCAGTTTACCGTCACCTTGGGTACATCCAGGGTCCCAGGGTTCTTCACTGTGATATCCACCTGGGTCCCGTCATCATTGAGCCTGGCTGCGGCGGACACCCGATATCCCGAAACCTTCACCCCAACAGCCCCCATGCCCCATGCGTGCTTGCCGTCCGTTACCATGGCCCTGACCAGGTAGGCACCCTCGGGCAGTGTATCCAGGGGTCCCAACTCCACACTGCGGTGCGCGCCTTCACCGGGCTGAAGTGTAATCGGCATCTCTGTATGCAGCACACTCCCCGTATTCACGCCCATCAAGTCCACCACCAACAGGTTCCCGGCAGGGACCTTACCCTGGTTTTCCACGTCGCAATCCACCTGGATCGAATCCCCGGGCTTGTAGGCCTCGCTTTCGTCGTGGTCCACCTGCACGCCCACGCTCACCTCTGCGGGCTCGGGTTTCACGTAACGCCGTCCCTCGGCAGTAAAACCGCCATCCGCACTCCGGCACCTGACATAAAGAAACAGCGGCACGTCCACGGTCTCCTTCACCGTGAACTCCACGTCCGAATGCGGGCCCACCTGTACATCCCGCTCCTCTGTCGGGGGCGGCAGAGGGAGCCCCTGCAGGTGCACGCCCGTTGTGCAGTGCAGGTCCATGTCCTTGTCCGTGTTGTTCGTAACGCGCACCACGAACGGCACCTCCTGGCCCTGGCCCACGATCTCCGCGGGCGAGGACACGGTCACGTCCAATTTCCCCGGCTCTATCGCCGCACCCAATCCCCGGGCCAATGCGAATGCGCAGTCCGGGCATTCACGCCATTCGCCGTCATCCCCCTGCACCAGCACGTGCCAGATGCCGAATGATGTGTAATCGTCCTTGGGGGTATGGAAGTCGAATTCTTTACCCCAGCCCTGTTTCACCAGGTCCTTGAATCCAGGGTTCCACAACTGCCAGGCCGCATCCACGCCCAGATCCACGTGGACCTCGTCCCCCGGGCTGTACACCTGTACATCCCGGTCCGTGTACGCCCATGCAATGCCGTCGCGCAACAGGGGCACCGGGTCGCCTGCATAATCCGCGTACGAACCCGTGGCCAGCACCCAGCCGTCACCCACGGGCTGCAACACCACGGTCCCCTCGTGGGTCCCCTGGTGCCTGGCCAGGACCAGCCCACCGCCGCCCGTGCTGTCCACCGTGCCGTCCAGGTGGGCCACGGCGGCATCCGGCGGCACCCCGCTGAGCACCGCGTGCCTGTACATCACCTCCCCGCCATCGTAGCACCCCTGCATCTCGTTCCAACCGGTCCCGTACAAATGCTCGTCCACCGCCTTCCACAAGTAACCCCACGGCTGGGTCATCACTATGATCACACCACCCGCCGCAGCGTAATCGTGAAACGCCTTCTGCATGCCCGGCAAATCATACACCTCGTCCAGCCCGCCGCTGGGCACCATCAGCACCTTCACACCCTGCTCCAGCAGGGCAGCAGCATCAAACCCCGGGGGCACTTCCAGCACCCGGTCCCCGATCTCCCTCACCACATCGGCCGCGTCATCGAAGAATCCCGTGTGCAGCACTGCAACCCGGTAGCCCTCCACGGGCGGTGCTGCATTGCCCTCACCACCTCGGCCGCCTTCACCGGACCCGTGCCCCGAGTCACCGCCAGGACCACGGCCTCCCGCAAAATGCGGACTCGCCGCCTCATCCGGCCAGAAATCACCACCCGGGTTGTTGCCGCCGTCCTGGTAACACCTCGCCTCGCACACCCTACCTTTGCACACGGCCCTGCATTTCTGGCCCTTCGGGCAAACCGGTTCGTACTCACAGCGCATTGCCTTTGTGTTTTTGTACGGCTTGCACACGCGTTTATAGCATGGATTGTCCGCCCTGTCTTTGGGATCGCAGTCAAAACTGTCGTCCTCCTGGTGTGGTTGACAACCACTGCATGGCGGCTTCCCATAATTACACGACCCGTCCGGTCCGGGTGTGCCGCAAGCTGATTCACAAGGCGCACAGTGATAATCATTTGTGCCTTTGATCTTTACGCATTGATCCTGGCTACAAGTCTGTTCAAGTCCCTTGGCATCGGTACAAATATCGTCCCTAACCCCTGGGTTTTTCATGTCTTCCGAACACGATTCCTCAGCAACCGGTCCCTGGCACGGATAACAAATATTATACTTACTGGAAGATGGAATCAGGAATTTATAGCAGTGATATTCACATGCATACGCATCTCGCTCATCCTTGTCAAACGCATATAAATGGCTAAGTTCATGGAACAGCAGGGATTCCAATCCTGTACCGGTGCCGGCATTAGGAACATGGCCGTCTGTGTATACTCTAATCCATTTCTGCTGGGTTCCCGGATTTTTACCAGCCTTTCCATAACTATCGCTCGAACCTGGCCGGCATACGACCGCTACACTCTCATTCGGATTTGCCTGGATTTTCTGCGTGACACCTGCATTCGGGATACACGAACCGAACCGGCCAACCGCATTGTTGAAGGCGTTTCGGATGTCATCACTCATATCCTTACAACTCGCAACATCTACATCAGGTTTAGGGTCCTCAATAATCTTTCTCTTTGTTCCGGGTTTGTCTGTTGAACTCAGGTAGAAATCCAGTCTCGTTTTATGACCATTTTTCACGGACTTATAGGTTCTGACCACGATATTATAGTGGTTACCTTGATTTTCAAAGGCTGAAACCCGCCATTTGCCCTCTGGAATCCCTTTTATTTCGTAGTAACCCCTGGAGTCAGTTTCTACTGTGGCTGTAAATTTCGGGGCACTCCATGGGATCTGATCCACATTTATTGTTGCATGGAGGCCCTCTCCCGTATCCTTGTCCCTGACATAACCGTAAAAGCCCTGGGGCCTGTCATCTATCACGATGTCGTATTTTGTGACCCCGTGCTCTTTGATCTTAATACCAGGAATACGGAAATCCGGTGCGCCGTAAATCAATCCGGTTATTGTCCCCGTGGCGCCGGGCGGCAGGTTCGTTATCCTGTACTTGTCACCATCCTTCATGTGCAGGCCCAGCAGCCTGCCCCAGCACCCATGCCACGGACGGCCCTTGTATGTCCCCTTTATGCAGATGTTCTGGATCTTGCCCTTGTAT
>WGCQ01000155.1 GCA_015493765.1 Deltaproteobacteria bacterium | reverse complement strand
TCCAGAAAGGCCCGCAGGGCCGTCCCGCAGCAGCCGCAGGCTGCGTCCCGAAACCCGAAACCCGAAGCCAGAATTCAGTGGCCGTTGACCGTTGGCCGTTGGCCGTGACCGTGGAGCGCAGGTGGCCTTGAGGGTGTTACAAAGTTCCCCCTGGGATCGCCGGCTTCCAGCCGGCATCTTGAATTGTCTTTGTATTTCAAACTATTACAAAACACGCAAATTTTCGAATTCATCACTAAATCCATCAAATCAACACACTCTTCCTGCCGGCCTTTTCCGAGGCCGTTGACCGAGACCGAGGCCGTTGGCCGTGGCCGAGACCGTGACCGTGGCCGAGGCCGGGGCAGGGGCAGGGTGCTTCCGATGGTGACGGGAGTCGTGGAGCGCAGGCCGCCGGAGGGTGCTCCTACATTACACAACACTCAATTTGTCTTGTGCTGTAACACACCCGAATTTACTCGGGTAATTTGGGTTTACCACGGTGCCTTGCCAGAGGCATCGGTGAACTGTCCCGTGTTCTTTGCATCATGTCGCCATAGCGGCCAGGGAGCCTGTGCTTGAGCGGCGGCATCCAGTTCGATTGCGTACAAATGTCCGTCCACGGTGGCCACGTACAGGGCCTTTGCATCCTTACTTAGTGCAGGTGAAAGCCTTGTGTTTCCGCCAAGGGCAAAAACCCATGCCTCTGTACCGTCGTGGTTGATTGCGTAAACGTTTCCCCGCATGTCCGTAAAATAGACCGTGCTGCCTGATGCGCCGGGTCCTATGACCGGGGTGTCCTCTGCCTGGCCCTTGACCTTGTAATCCCATTTTAAGGCCCCGGATGACGGGTCCAACGCATACAAGTGTCCCAATCCGTCCGAGTCGGTGGCCAATGCGTAAATCGTCCCGTCGAAATCTATGGCCGGTGGGGCGTCAAAACCACTGGATGGTGCGTTATACTGCCATTTCAGCGTACCATCCGGTTTTACTGCATACAGGTCGCCATGCTTATCGCCAATATAGATCGTACCGTCCGATGCAACACAAGGGGAAGAATCCGTAAGTGCCTTGATTTGAAATTTCCATTTTTCCTTGCCCTCAGGTCCGGTAATGTCGGATGCCATGGCGTGCAGATAGATCTCATCAGGCACACTGTATTTGCCGAGCCGATCACTGGCAATGTAAATCGTGCCATCCTGACCGATTGCAGGTGACAACCTGTAGGCCTCAACGTTATCGGTGGTGACCTTCCATTTTATGGTCCCATCCTGGTTGACTGCCGCAAGGAAGGCATAGGCACTCCCGATATATACAGTCCCCTTTTTGCCGATCGCCGGCACGCTCAGGTATCCGTCCGAATTGAGCCCCTGGCTGAGGTCGAGTTTCCATTTTACCTGGCCGCCTTGGTTGATTGCATACAGATTGTTGTCCGCCCCCCCGATATACACGGTTCCGGATGCGTCTATTGCCGGTGCGGAATACATTACCGGTACATCAACCTTCCATTTCAGTGAGCCATCAGGTGCTAAGGCATAGAGGTGTTTATTCGTTGCCGCATAAATTGTACCGTCTTTTCCCACTACGGGTGATGCCAGTCCAAAACCCTCATCGGCCTTGAACGTCCATTTTACATTACGTGCGGTCGAACTCACGCATTTGCCCGAATTACAGTGTTTGCCCGTTGGACAACTGCCGCACGAACCGCCACAACCGTCATCCCCGCACTCCAGGTGTCGGCCTGCACACGATTCCTGGCCCTTGTTTTGTTCACACACCAGGAAATCCAGGGATTCGGTCTTGCCATCGTGCAAACAGCATACGGTTTTGCACTTGTCCAGTGACAATTTAAGCACCTTTCCGTGCATGTTGAGGCATTCCTGCCGGGGCAGGTGGTTGTCCAGGTATCCCTCCGGTCGCCTGCAACACACGGCCTGGTAGTGAAACCCCGCGAACCCCCTGGAAAAATGGGACACCTCTGCCTCAACGGTGTGGTCGGCGGTATCCACATTTGATTTCATTGCCTGGAATTGCCCCTGTTCGTCGGTCCAGATCACCCTGGCCTGGTCTTCCTGTACCCCCACTGGCAACCTGGTAGTGTCATAGGAAAATTTTACCTTTACCGGGGATGCAAACCTGAGTCCTTCCGGTTTGAAACTGTAAACGGGGGTTAGAGTCGCGTAACCCTGCGGTGTTTGCGTGGATTTTGTAATCTCGATAGTGGTGGCTTTGTCCAGGGCACCTGCCGGAACCGTTAACGTAAGGACCTGGTCGGATGTCTTGACCTGGCCGCCTTGCTGGTCCAGCGTAACGGCAGCGACCTTCTCCACGGAATCGTTCGGGGTGCATCCGACTGCAAGCCCCAGACCAAGTATGCCGGCCAGCCCATAGGCCATGGATACTACTACTTTGATGGTTTGCAGTTTGATTCTCATAAAATCTCCTTTTTTATTCGTAACAAGACCTATCCAGGCCTAAAGCATCCCTGAATCCAAGAAAATTGTCAAATCTGACAGGTAATCCCAAATTACCTGGTCAATCCCCGATGACCATTAATTATTCAAGATTGCCTTTGCAAAGTCACTGCCCAGTTCCTTTTCCACGAAGGACTTGAAGTTTTTTTTCAGTCGTTCCTCGATCTGGCGGGCCCTTTCCCTGCTGACCCCGAATTTTTCCCCGATCTGCTGCAACGTGATCGGGTCGTCACTGGTCAATCGGTTTTCCCATATGAATCGGTCCCTCTCATTGGTGATCTGCCGGCCGAATTCCTCCATTTTCTCGCGGAATTGCTGCATTATTTCGTTATCGGATGCCGCGTCCTCCGGCGTAGGTGTATCGGACGGCATGATACCGGCCAGTGTCGTGGTATTGTCGTCGCTGCGGGGCGTGTCCATGGATACGTCCGGCGAATCCATGCGCTGGATCATTTCCGTGACCGTCTGCTCCGGCACATTCAGGCCCTGGGCAAGCAGTTTGGTTGTGGGTTTGAAACCCATGCTCAGCAATCGGGCCTGTTCCTTGCGCAGGTTAAAGAAAACCTTTCGCTGGGCCTGGGTTGTGCCCAGTTTTACCAGCCTGTGATTGTTTAACAGGTAATAGATGATGTAACTGCGAATCCAGTACTGTGCATAGTGTGACAGCCTGACGCCCCTGAACGGGTCAAAGTGCTGGACCGCCTGGATCAGCCCGAGGTTTCCTTCCTGGATCAGGTCCAGGATATTGTTCGTGTAACTGGAGTATTCAAATGCAATCTTTACGACCAGGCGCAGATTTGCCGTTACCAGCCGCATGGCGATATTTGGGTCCCTGGTTTCGTGGTACTTCATGGTCAGGTCGTGTTCTTCCTCGGGGGTCAACAGCGGATAGCGATGTAGTTCACGTAAATAACCGTACAGCAGGTCTATATTGGGTCCCCGGTGGCCCTTTTTGCGTACCGGAAGCCCCGTATTCAGTTTGACAGGCTTGTTATCGTTCTGATCGTTGTCTTGTTTCATATCCTGGCCCGCTTCAGACCTTACCATTATAACATAACCGAACGGGTTTGTCCGTGTCTTTTTGCAAACCCCAAATGACCTGACTAAATTAGGGAGCCGGGCCCTGCAAGCGGCCCATCTACTTTGTCGTCTGCACCTGTTTGATGCTCGACGTACCGCTAGTACGCCTGCGCTCAAACAGGCTTAACTCCGCGTATCTGAACCACTTTCAGTGCCCTTTGTCCTCAAATTTGACAGGTAATTTGGGAAACCCCAAATGACCTGACTAAATTCGGGAGCCTGGCCCTGCGATCAACAGCATTGCTTGCTGGCCTTTATGGCACGTCTGATCGCTGCCGCGGCAGTTAGTGCCAGCCCTGGTCGCGCAAGGATTCGCATGGACGCCAGCATTGACCTCAGGCTTTCCACGCGGGGGATGCGCTGTTCAAAGGCGGCCTTGACCGTATTTTCATTAATGGCTCCGTGTATGAACAGGTCGTGTATTTGTGTACCGGTCAGTGTGCTGACAAAACGGTAAACCTGGTAGTAATAGGCCAGGACGTTACCTCCCCTGCTGAAAAACAAGGGGCCGAAGGACTTCAGGTTGGATCGGGTTGGCCCACCGTGTTGCAGGCTGTGGCGGATGACATCGGCGGCACTTTGTGCGGCCATGATGCCCGCAGCCACTCCGGACCCGTGGGCACTGTTTATGTGTCCTGCCGCCTCACCGAGTACCATGAATCCATCCAGGACGGCATCAAAGTGTGGTCTGCGCAACATGATGACCCCGCCCGAGCCGTGGACTTGTGGCGAAAGCCCCAGGGCATGTTTGACCGATTGGATTACGTCCAAAGGTGCCGTTCTGTCGGACCTGCCACCCACCAGTACGTCTATTGTGTGTTCTTTTGGGTCCCAGAAAATATTATAGGTGGAATATGCCGCTGCAAACCCTGTGAGCATGTTGTTTCCATATGGAAACAGGGTTTGTCCTATGGCATCCATGACCCTGTGGGTTTCGTATCCGTATATGCCCCGGTATGCCACCACTTCGTCACCCGCCTCCACGGGCAGGCCCAGGCCCCTCGCAAACCAGGAACGACCTCCCGTACAATCCACGACCATCTCGGCTTCGATGCCCTGCCGCCGTCCCTGCTGGTTGACCGTTGCGTACATGCCGGTGTGGCGTCGCTCAAGCCCCTCCAGTCTGGTTTTGTACAGGACCCTGGCACCATCGATCGTCGCCTTTAATCGCAAAAAACCGACCACCTTGTCCAGGTACAGGGGCACATAGTCAGGCCTGGGCAACCTGATGGCATGTTTGATGTCCATTGCAGGCCCCCGGGCCAGTATGAAGTTTGCAAGGGTGCTGATGCAAGCCGGTGGCAGGCCCGACATCACGGGTTGCTTTAACAGGAATTCGGGGACGTCTGCAACGAATTCATGTCGCGTGCGGCCTTTGTCCATGGCCTCGACCAGCAGGGTATCTATTCCGGTTGTCGCCAGGTACCAGGCGAGTGCGGCCCCGCATGGTCCTGCACCGGCAATCAATACTGTCGTTTTCATGTATGACCTCGCATAGATGCACCTTTAATGCATAATCTGTGGATGTTTGAGGGTAATGTGACGGGTCAATTGCCAAAAATCGTAATGGTTTTGTATTTGGCAGTGATTGTAGCAGGGTCCAGGCGTTTGGTCTTCCATGTGGACCTGGTCCTGCTGAGGCTATACTGTCGTAATAAAATACCCCCCATCCTGGCCTTGTAGTTGAATTTTACACCGTGTATTGCGCCCCTATCCACCACGATCAGCGTATTGCCCGATGCGCTCTGTTTTACGTTCAATATGTTGGCCGTAATAGTTACTGTGGCAGGGGAGGGCGTTATACAATGTCCGGATGACTGGTCATACACCTGGCCTGCCTTGCATTTCGGACGCCTTTCCCTGTGGATGACCGTATGGTGGTGCCTGATAGGCCGCCGCCTGATGCAACGCTTGATGCGGATGTCGCACACGTAACCGCGACGACAGTGCCCGCAGGCGGATACACAAATCCCATCCTGGCATACTTGGTCCGGTTTGCATGGCGGCGTACACACGTTGCGCGATACGCACTGACCGGCCACACACTTCGTATTACCAGGGCAGCATACACCGGTGGGCAGGCAGCACGTAGTCCCTGGACCGCATTTCGAGCATGGGTCCAGCGGCTGTGTCGTGCAACTGATCAGGTAGCCTGCGGCACCGCTGTCCGCACGGAACTCGAAATAATAGGGAGCCTGTTTTCGCGCCGTGAACATGATAGTGTAATCCCTCTTGCCCGGAACCACGGGTTTGCGTGCGATCACGTTGCCTGGCCGGTCGAATACAATGATTTCGCCCCTGACGTTATGCGGTTTATATTGTTCGCCTATGGTATAGACCACGGTAACCCGTACATCCGTGTCTGAAACGAACATTCTCCAGTCTATTTTGTCGTTATGTTTCGGGTTTATACTGTCCTGTATGGGCACACCTGCGATTAAACGAAGCGCATTGGATTGAAGGTTGTCCGTATCAGGCGGATAGTGGTGACAACCGGCAATCAACAATATGGAAAGGACAAACAGCAGCCGTTTCATCAATGCCTCCGAAAATAACCAATCTCTATTTTAGGCCACTCCGTATTATTTTTCAATGTAACCCAAATTACCTGACTAAATTCGGCAGTGAAACTTCGCCTGACGGCTCGTTGTCACGGCCTGAGGCCTTAGGCAAGTTGCAGCAAGCGTTCCTAAAAAATGCACGGGGAAAATGGCAATTCGTGTTGATCTTGGTTACACTCAAAGCGGTGAAGTGGAAGCGGACCATACTATGGCTGGGATTCGTCGTTGCAGCGGGCTGGTGGGTATATAATGCCTGCTGCCTGTACATCGACCACGATGAAATCGAGCATATCCACGATGCATACCTGGTATTCAGAGGCCTGGTTCCGTTCAGGGATTTCGTGGAGGTTCATCAGCCGTTGCTGTGGTTTTTATTGGCCCCTGTATTTGCACTCACCACCAATCCCGTTACCGTTATCTTTATTGTCCGAGGCCTTTTCGTCGTGTTTTTCGGCCTGGCCTTGTGGCTGGTTTATGACATGGCAAAGCCATCGTTCTTTGCATTGTTGGGGTTGATTACTGCTGCCTCCTCCATGCTGTACGTGCGTTCCTTTGTGGAAGTGCGCAATGATGGCCCAATGGTATTGATGGTGTTGCTTGCAATGTGGCTGTTGTACCGGTTCAGGAAAGACAGCCACAGGATGATTTTTCTACCGCTCTCGGGTCTGGCAATGGGGCTTGCCATGCTCTTTTCTAACAAGGCTGTGCCAGCCGGTGTGGGCCTCCTTGTGGGTGTATGGCTGTCCCAGCGTGACATGAATGCATCACAACGATGGTCCGGTATGGTCCGCTTTGTCGCAGCCGTACTGTTGCCATGGGTTTTTCTGCTGGTTTACCTGTCGATGACAGATTCCATGTTGTGCTACATATTCTGGACCTACCAGTTAAACATGCTAATGCATGTAAAGGCCCATTTTCCCTTTGCATTCAACGTGGGCAGGACCATCCTGGCATTCATGAGGTATGACCCGGCCCTGGTGGTGCTGGTCGTTGTGGGGTTGGCCTTTGGTTTTACCAGGCTGGGTGACCCGTTGGTCGCGACATCCCTGGTCACACTGGTACTGGGTATGGGCCTGGCGTATGAATCACTGCTGCCTTACAAACAGTACCTGCTGTTGCCGATTACCATGGGCGTGTTCCTCGGCTTACGTTTTTTGGCGTATCTTGGGCAACGCAAGGCCCGGTTGTCCGCCATCCTGGGACTTGTGCTGGCAGTGGTTGCACTGGGGCGGGGTTCCTGGCTGTGGCTGAATGGGATTACGACCAATACAACACAAATCGCTGCGATTCGGGCCATGGACAGGGTCCTGCCCATGGATGCCCGAGTGTTGTGCATGCCGCCAAGGCACCCAATTACCAGGCTGGATGCGTCCCCTTTGTGGTTCAACCTGGACCTGTTTGACAGGTGTTTTAGTGCGGCCAGGCATACCGGCCTGCCTGACCTGGATTGCATAAAAAGGGCACTGAGTGTGCCTGCGACCCCTCCGGATGCCATAGGAGGCATCAGTACCGCCCGTTTTGTACGCCTGGCAGGGGCCACAGGTGCCACCAGGGGCTATTATGCCCGATTACGGCCATTTCAGGGGCTATTTGTAAGATCGACCTTTCTGCGTGCAAAGCATGCAAATGGACAGGGCAGACCCCAGCAGTGATAGTGGCGGTATAGGGTGCAGACCGCTGGTTTGATGGATGGACCGCAGATTTGCAATCCCCGGGCCGTCCAATTACAATCGATCCAGGATATTGTGGTGACAGGTATGAAAAAACGGCTGAAAATACCGTATGCGGTGGCGAATTTCGAGGAGATTCGCAGGGAAAATTACTATTTCGTGGACAAGACCGCGTATATCGAATTGTTGGAACAGTACAAGACCCCAGTGTTTTTGCGGCCCCGGAGGTTTGGCAAGACCCTGTTGTGCTCCACGCTGGAATGCTATTACGACGTGAAGCGCGCGGATAAATTCGATGCCCTGTTCGGTGATACGTGGATCGGCAAACATCCCACGGAGGAAAAGAATTCGTGCATGGTGCTGCGGTTCAATTTTTCGGAGGTGTCCGTAGGGGACAGCATCAAGGTAATTGAACGCAGTTTCAATAATGTTTGCCGTGCCGATTTGCAGTCCTTTTCATATTATTACCGGGATTAC
>WGCQ01000154.1 GCA_015493765.1 Deltaproteobacteria bacterium | reverse complement strand
CCCATGCAAAACCTTGCCTGCCGGTCCGTGCTTGGCTGGCGTGCCCTGGCCCAGGGTCTGGAATTGATCACGCGGACTGCGGACGGTCAGCGTGTGCGCTGCAAGTGCGTGATCGATTCCGATACACGCGTGGATTTCGCACTTCAGCCGATCACGCCCCCGGATTTCCAGGTGATCGGCCTGAACATAGCCGCCACCAGCAACGAAAATTTCTACGGCCTGGGCGAGCAGTTCGACCACACCGCGCAAAGGGGCCAGCGACGCGCCATGCAGATTGAGGTACAATCCGACCTGGAGTCCGGTGTGAACGATGCGCACTTCCCGATCCCGTTTTACATCAGCACCAGGGGCTACGGCCTGTTCGTGGAATCGTGGATGCCCGGCGTGTTCGACATGGCTGCTGCCCACGATGACACGGTGTTCACGGCATTCGAAACCCAATCCCTGAAATTCCACGTCTTCCTGCGCAAGCGGCCCATGGACTGCCTGCAGGACTACGTGCAACTGACCGGAAGGCCTGCGGTGCCTGCGAAATGGGCATTCGGCACGCACCTGTGGCGCAACGAAAACCGCGACCAGGACCAGGTGCTGGCCGACGCCCGGGCCGCCAGGGACAACGCTTGCCCGTTTTCCGTCCTGTGGATCGACAACCCCTGGCAGACCGCGTACAACAGCCACGTATTTGACCCGAAAAAATTCCCTGACCCCAAGGCCATGATCGACCGGTTGCATCACCTGGGCTTCCGCGTGGTGGTGTGGTCCACGCCCTACATCGAGAAGGCGGTGGGCGAGGCCTATGACAAGGCCAAGGCGAACGGCTGGTTCGTGGAGGGCGACCCGTTTCGCAAGTTCGGTCAACTGGTGGACCTGACAAACCCGGATGCGGTGAAACTGTTCCAGGGGTTGATTCACAATGCCACGGACATCGGCGTGGAGGGCTTCAAACTGGACTATGCAGAGGACGTGGTGCCAGGGCTCGTGGGCTCGGCCCTAAATTTCGGGTTTTCGAACGGCCTGGGTAACAAGGCCATGCACGCACGCTTCCAGTTGTTTTACCACAAGACGTACACGCCCCTGCTGCCCGCGGACCACGGGTTTTTGCTGACCCGTGCCGGCGGGTTCGGTGACCAGCAATACACGAGTTGCGTGTGGCCGGGTGACCTGGACAGCGGTTTCGAGGTCAGGGGTGAGAAACAGGGCGACCAGCTCATGACAGGCGGGCTGCCGGCTGCCGTGGTGGCAGGGCTCAGCGTGGGTGCCAGCGGTTACCCGTTCTATGGGTCGGACGTGGGCGGTTTCAGGAACGGCAGGCCCGGGAAAAAGGCGTTCATCCGGTGGACGGAGTATGCGGCCTTTGGCACGGTCATGCAGGTCGGCGGCGGCGGGGAAAACCACCTGCCCTGGGACTTCACGCAGTACGGGGACTCCCGGTTCGATGACGAAACCCTGCGCATCTTCAGGAAGTACGCGACCCTGCACACGCGGCTGTTTCCATACATCTATTCGTACGCGCAGCAGGCACACGACACGGGGCGCTGCGTGACGTGCCCGCTGGGCCTGTATTTCCCGGACCTCGGCAAGCACCCGGACCATGATTTCATGTTGGGTGATTGGCTGCTGGTGGAGCCCGTGGTCACGGATTCCGACACCAGGCGCGTGATAATTCCGCCGGGCGAGTGGTATGCGTATGACGGCAAGTTCATCAAGGGGCCAAAGGAATTCGACGTGCAGGTGAAACTGGACGAGGTGCCCTATTTTATCCGTGTGGGCGCATTGCTGCCCATGCTGGACAAGGCGATCCAGACCCTGGCGCCTGCTGACCAGGGTATCCGGTCCTTTGCAACGGACCCGGGCATCCTGTTCGTGACCGCTTTCCCACACGACGGCAGCACCCGGTTTTCGTTGTTCGATAAGGGCACGCAACTGGCCATGGAGGGGAAGGGCCAAACGATCCGTTTCAGCGTGTTGAATCCAAAATTATTCAAGGGCTATTACTTTATCGTCAACCTGGGCATGTATGACACGAGCAACTCGACCCCGCAAATCAAGGACATGACCCTTATGCGTAGCATGTCCCCGGGTAGTTGCACGGATTGCTATACCTGGGACCCGGCCGGCAAGATACTCATGGTCCAGACAGGGGCCTCGCAAAGGCAATTCGATGTTACCATAGCGCCAAAATGACGAGTTTTCCCAGGGAATTACAGGAATTTGTGGCCAACCTGCCCGAGAAACCGGGTGTTTACCTGTTTCGGGACGCCGAGTCCGAGGTGATCTACGTGGGCAAGGCCAAAAACCTGCGCCGCCGCGTGTCGTCGTATTTTCGCCCCGGGTCGGACGACCGGCCGTTCATTGCGTTTTTGCCCCAGGTCCTGCACAGCATCGACTTTGTCGTGCTGAATTCGGAAAAAGAGGCGCTGATCCTGGAAAACGAGTTGATCAAACAGCACCATCCCCGCTACAACATCCTGCTGAGGGATGACAAGAATTTTTTGTACGTTCGGGTGGGCACAGGGGACGAGTGGCCGGGCATCAGCCTGGTCAGGCGCAGGGCCGCGGACGGCGCAAGGTATTTCGGGCCTTTTCACAGCGCTGCGTCGGCGCGCCAGACCTTTGCAGCGCTCCAGCGGTATTTCGGGCTGCGCACGTGCACGGACTACGAGATGAGGACCCGGTCCAGGCCGTGCCTGGAGGCGGACATGGGCAGGTGCATTGCGCCGTGCGTGAACAAGGACCGGGCCACATACCAGGCAGCGGTGCAGGATGCGCTGCGTTTTTTGTCGGGCCGTGGCACGGACGTGATAGCGGACCTCGAGCGCAGGATGTACGAGGCATCCGATGCCCTGAACTTCGAGCGTGCCGCGGTGTTGCGTGACCGGATCGTGAAGATCCGCGAGGGCATGCAAAAACAGTACGTGGTGGGGGAGTCACTGGGGAACGTGGATGCCGTGGGCCTGGCATCACAGGGCAGGCATTTTGTCGTGGTGGTGCTGCGGTTTGATAGCGGGCGGCTGCATGACCGGGCGAAGTACGTGTTCGAGTCGCCGCTTTCGGACAAGGCCGAGGTGGTGGAGTCCTTCGTGGTGCAATTTTACCAGCACAACGAGGTCCCTGCTGAGGTGCTGGTGCCTGAGGGCGTGGACGGCCGGGGCCTGGGCGATGTGCTGGCCCAGCGGACCCGGGGCACGGTAAAGGTACGTCATCCCCGCGGTGGCAGGCCCGGGGTGCTGTTGCGCATGGCGCGGGAGAACGCGCGGGAGGTGTTGAGGCTGGCCATGGTGGAACAGGGTATGCGCAGCCAGGCCTTGCAACGGGTCATGGAGATCACGGGGCTGGACCGGGAGCCAAAGGTGATTGCTGGATTCGACATGTCCATGCTGCAGGGCAGCAACCCGGTGGGTGCGCTCGTGGTGTTCAGGGACGGCAGGCCGTTCAAGCGCGGTTACAGGACATTTTCCATAAAGAGCGGTGCAATCGACGATTTCCACCAGATGCAGGAGGTGCTGACCCGGTTTTTGAAGAGGGTAGGGCAGGGCGATTTGGAGCGGCCTGACCTGGTGCTGCTGGACGGGGGACCGCCGCAGTTGGGTGCATACGAGGAGGCCAGCAAGGAGACCGGGGTGTCGTTGTTCGTGATCGGGTTGGCAAAATCCAGGGTCGTGGAGCATGAGAGCGGCCGCAGGAGTCCGGAACGCCTGTATGTGCCCGATGGCAAGGGCTGGCGGCGGGTGGTGCCGGACCAGCACGATGACGGGCTGAGGCTGTTGATGCAGGTCAGGGACGAGGCCCACAGGTTTGCCGGTCGCTTCCAGGGGGCGCGCAGGCAGAAATCCACGTTTAGGTCGCTGTTGGAGTCGATCCCGGGCGTGGGCAAGAAACGCAGGCTTGCGATCCTGCGTCATTTCAAGGACATGGACGCATTGCGCAAGGCCGGTATCCATGAACTGATGGCCATACCCGGCATCCCCGAATCCGTTGCCCGGCGGATATTCGAGACCCTGCACGAGGAGTGAAGGGAATCGTAGGGCCGGGTCCGAGACTCGTCCTCCTGGGATTTCAGGCTTCCAGAGGATGTTGATTTGATGGCAAATTCAGGGCTGGTTTAGAACCCGCCCCTACGAATATTGTGTAAACTCAGTGTGTTACATTACAGGACAAATCTTGTGGTGTGTAATATAACGACTTTCTCAACACCCTCTTCCAGCCGGCATCTTGAATTATCTTTGTATCTCAAGGTGTTGTATAAAGTCTCAAATTACCTGACTAAATTCGGCAGTCGTACGCTGAGGCCGTTGTTTCTCGATTGATTCAGATCATTATTTATAGTAACCTGTAAATGCCTGTATCCTTGCTGGAGGACGATGGTTATGCGAAAACCTTTCATGGTGTTGTTATTGTTCTGGGGGATGCTGTGGTCCTGTGCAAATTCCGAAAATATCAGTCCTGATACGCACCCCGGCGATGCTGTTGATGCCAATATCACCGAGGAAATCAACGGACAGGCAGACATCCTGCGGGACGGACAGGGCCGGGAACTGGTACAGGACATCATACGGGACAATCCTGGCTCAGACCGGGGAACCACGATTAAGGATGTTTGTATTAACCTCCCGGACGACCTGAAACCTCAGGTCATGGAAATGAACGGTATCAAGGTGGTGATCCTGAAAGGCAGTGCGTACGAAATGGGCAGGCAGCATGCCAGGTTTTTCAAAAAGGAACTGGAGGAAGGGGTAAAATACGTAAACCATTCGGAAATGGGGCTGCTCATGAAGGCTGCCAGGAATACCGGCATGGACAAGGTTGCCATGCAGTATTCGTACAAGGAAATCATTGACGAGTGCAGGGGTATGGCCGATGAAACGGGCGGTGAGTGGCCCGTGGATATGTGTGTGGTGCTGTCCTACGGGGACGTTATTCTGGATGCCCTGAAGTCTGGCAAGACGGGCACGAAATGCAGCCAGTTCGTGGTATTCGGCAAGGCGACAAAAAACGGCGAGGTCCTGCACGGCCGCAACCTGGACTGGGACAAGATCGATTACCTGTTAAAATATCCGATCATTATCATCCGCATACCAGACAACGGCATCCCTAACATGACCATCGGTTATCCGGGAAATGTTGCCCCTTACACGGGCATTAACGCTTGCGGGTTGTCCGTTGGCATGAATGAGGCCTATGCCAAGGGTGACATAAAAAAGGAGGGACGCAGCCACAACCAGATGGTCCGCCTGATCCTTGAGCGGTGTCACAACGTTCAGGAGGCCGAGGCATTTATCAAGACCCAGAAGCAGGCCAGTGCGGAAAATTTTGGCATGGCAGACACATCAACAGGCCGGGTTTTTGAAATGACGGCCACTCACATGGGAATACGTAATCCAGTCAAGGGTGTGCTTTATGTGACGAACCACTTTGAATCGCCTGAAATGAAGTCCTTGAACGACTCGACCATAACAAAGAACTCGAGCAGTGTAAAACGCTTTGTCCGCCTGCACCAGTTGCTGGACCCTGATGGCAAGGATACCTTGTATGGTAATATCGATGTTGCTGCTGCCGTTTCCGTGCTGCGCGATCGCCATGACCCTTATACCGGCGAAGAATACGGTACAGGCGTATTCGATAATGATTCCAGCCTGGCAACAAACGGTAACATCTATTCCATGGTATTCGAAAACAAGTCCCTTACCGTATTCCTGGCTATAGGTAAAAAAACGCCTGTGCCATCCAACCCGTACTATCCCTTTAACCTGAAATGCATCCTGGGTATTACTGGCTGCCAACAGTTCAATGTAATTCAATAGATTTCGGGTAAAGAGCGATTTCATCCCGAGGAATCTTCGATACAGGATATTTTTAGAATGCGTTGTTTATCAAAACATTACAAAACCAAGGGTCAAAATCGTCCATTCTGACAAAACACGTGTACAGGAGATTAAGGCAAACATTTGGGCTCTTCCGGAATTAGCCTGGGTAATGGATCGGGATTTGAGTTTGATATGCGATGCATATCGGTTACTGGGGCCGACCGTGTCCCTGCCGTATGATTCCTCGCCGGCTTCGAGGCCGTTTGTTGCGCTGTGGCTGCGTAACTCGTTCGGCCCTCCCGGGCCTCAGTAAAGATGTGATATGCGTTGCATATCAGGGTTTGGGCCCGGCAGGCTGGGATG
>WGCQ01000153.1 GCA_015493765.1 Deltaproteobacteria bacterium | reverse complement strand
GTCCGTGGCCGAGTCCGTGGCCGTGTCCGTGGCGGTGTCGGTGCTAATATCGGGGGTGGAGGTGATTTGGGTGCAGCCTGCAAGCAAAACCAGGGGTATCAAAAACAAGACTGCTCGCTTCATACATACCTCACTCGCTGTTGCTGATGCCAAAACTCAGGGTGCTGTTCAGAAAATCCACGGGCACGGGTTTGCGGTCCTTGCCTATGACCAGGATGTAACCGGCGGGGAAACTTAGTTGCGCGGTCCTGGGCTGCAACACGTCGAAATCGATGGTCGCGATCAGGGTGTCCTTGAAGTCCATCGCGTACCGCATGCCGTAATATGCACCGCCGAAACTGATCGTGCCGTCGTGCATGTCCCTGGCCACAAACACCCCTTTCTTGTCTTTCTGCCCGAACAGCGGCTGCACCTTCAGCCCTGCGATTTTAAGGACCGCCGGGTCGTACTTCAGCCTGAAGGACAGCAGGCCCACGGACTGTATATCGTTGGCGCGCACCTGCACCGTGATGTGACTGCCCTCCATTGACACCAGCCTGCAATAGATCGAATCCGCAGGCGCATTCGTCTGCAATACGGGCACATTCGTATCCGTTTGCACGCCCGCATCCGCCCGCGAATCGAGCACGATTGCATCCGGTTGCGGCACCGCGTCCAGCCCCCCTGCCCCATCGACCCGGACGTCACCCTGAACATCCCGTGACGCATCCGATGCATCCCGGACCTGCCCCGGAGTATCCGGGTCGATACAGCCGGCAAACACAAAAATCATCAACAAAATCAAGTACTTATTTCGCATTGTTAATAGCCCCCAATATGATGTCCACGTCCTTTTGATCCACCTTGTTGTCGTGGTTTACGTCGTAACGGTCCACGGAAACCGGGTCAGACCTCAGCCCGGCACCACTAACCGCCGCCACGAGCGCCAGGTCCCGGCAATCCACCTGGCCGGAATAGTCCACGTCACCTTCGATCTTCGGACCGAGTTTCTTGATAAAACGGTAATCCGGGTCAAACGCCACCCTCACAGGCTTTGCTGTTGTGGTGAAGGTAAACGCCTTGGCGCCCTGTTTCACCTGGATCGTCTCGTCCACGGTGTTGCCGGCCTCGTCGATCAGCACGATGTGCACGGGCATGACGAACGGGACTTTTTTGTCCGACGTCTTTGCATTCACCAACACGTGCGCCTTCCACTTGCCATCCGCCATTTCCCGGGTCAGGCCCACCGTGTAGATCGGGTAACCAGTGCGATACACCCACTCCGTGAAATACGGGTCCAGGTCCTTGCCGGACGCCTGCTCCAGGTATTTCTTCAACCCCAGGGTATTGTAATACTTGCGTTTGCCTGCGTTGTCCACGTGGATCTGCTTGATCGCGGCCTCGAACGCCTTGGTCCCCACGAGCGATTCCAGGGTTGCCACCACGTCCGAGCCCTTGTAATAGGTGATGATCATGTGCATTTGCATGTCCGGGGGCTGCGCCGCGGTCATGCTGGTCAACGGGTAGCCCTTGCCCTGGTCCGTGACCCACCGGTAGTACATGCCGTACATCTCGCGCACCGCCGCTGCATAAGGCACGCCGTATTCGTGTCCCAGGAAGGTCACGCTGGAGTACTCGGCAAACCCTTCCGACAGCCACGGGGCCATAAAATCCCTGTTTTTCAAGGTATCCGGAAACCACTGGTGACCCAGTTCGTGGGCCACGTAGGCATCCCGATGGCCCGCACCCTGGCCGAACAGCATGATCCGTGCCAGCCACACCAGGCCGGGCCATCCCAGGCCGGCACCCACCTCATCCGGGATCTGGGACATGCCAATCTTCGTGAATTCCGGTGCCTGATAACGGGAGGAATAGAAATCAATCACGTCGTGTATCAGGTTCAGGATTGCGGCCTCGTCCGGACCGAACACCTTGGGGTCCACGTAGGCCTCCACCGTGACGCCGGAATCCGTCTTCGTGGTGTTGCGGTCCAGGTTCCCCACGGTCAGGGCATAGGAATCCATCACCGCATCGGATACGCAGTGGAAACGGTCCCAGTCCGGGTCCGATTGATCGATTTCCACGGTACGCCCTGATGCAGCCAACATCCTGCCCTTGGGCACCTCGATCCAGAGGTCCGATGTAAACAGGTCGTTGTTACCGGTGAATGGCAAAAACCACCCGCCCAGGTAGGTGATGTCATTAAAGTTTCCCAGTACCGGCGTGCTCAGGGATAATTGCCCGTCCCATTTGACCGTGCCCTCCATCACCATGTGCAATTTCAGGGACTTGTTGAATTTCAGGCCGGAAATATCAATGGCAACATACGGGATACCCTGGGTCGAACGCTGGTCGAACTGCAATGCGTTGCCATCCTCGTCCTGGACGGATTTCATGGTCATCACGTCCACCACCTCCAGGGTGTCGGGTGTGCCACTAACCGCATAGGTGACGTCCAGGTCCTCGTGGATCAGTTTGTTCGCCTCGTCCACCCGGATCGTACCGGCCACGTGCGACACCCACAACGAACCTCCTCGCGTGGAGAGGTAAAAATGGGGCCTGGGCGGCCTCACGAAATTTTCGTTCATCCACGGGGTGACCCTGGGAAAGATGTCCGGGGTGTTAGCGGGTCCTGGATAACTGGTACCCGCGCCCAGTACAAAGGCAATCAACGCAAAAAACAACTCCATATCCGCCACCTCCAAAAGGCATGGACAGTTTATCCACAATGGATTTTTTTTGCAAACACGGGAGTAAGACCCAAATACACCGCTATTTGAATTAAAAATTATAAATCCGTAATCTTTATTAGAAAGGCTTTTTATTGGGGAGGTGGCGATGCGTAGTACAAGGATTTTATTGGGGATAACGGGCTTTTTGCTGATTTTGGGCCTGGGGTGTGCAGCACAGCATGAGGACCGTGACGCCTGGGCTGGTCAGTCCGACAACGATGTCATCCAGGGTATATTTGACACCGATGCCGTAACGACTGGCAATGATACAAGGCACAATGGCACTGAAGTCTCGATACCTGACATACCCAAAAGGGACCTGCGGCCACAGGAGATCCAGGAACCGGACTTCGGGGGCGGCAACCAGGGCAATACAGGCAGGTTGACCGTGGCTTTGAGGCGGGCACAGAAGTGCTCGGACATCACGGAAAAATGGCGCCGGATGCTGATCAACGCAATGCGGGACAGGCTGCACGACGAATGGTACAGTGCCGCGCACTGGTACGAACCTTGTTACAACGGCGGGGGTGACGTGGCGTGGGGATACGGTGATACCGTTGCCATGGATGCAAGTATGGGTTATTCGGATACCGGTTCAGCCGGGGGCGCGGATTCCTATTCCACCACGAACAACCAGGTCCCGGGCGTGGACGAGGCGGATATCATGAAAAACGACGGCAAGTGGATATACGTGCTGGCAAACGGGCGGCTGCAGATCGTGGATGCCTGGCCGCCTGACCAGGCGCACAAGGTGTCGGATACCCCGGTTCAGGGCACACCGGTGTCCATGTTGACGTACAAGGACCGGCTCACCGTGTTTTCAGTGGATCAGAACTACACGCCCGAGTGCGATTACGCCTATGACTGTGATGTCACGGGACGTGGTGTCGGCACCAGGGTTACTACCTACGACATCAGCGACCGCGGCAAACCCGTACGGATCAGGCAGACATACCTGCCGCAGGGCCATTTCGTGAACGCCAGGCGCATAGGGCCCCAGGTCTATGTGGTGGTATTCTTGCCCATGGACAACCTGTACAGCCTTTTGTATAGCACCGGCCTTAAATTCGTGCCCGACAGCGTGGCAGCGGCCGAGGCCAGTGCCCAGTGCGAACACCCCCTGGACATGAGCCAGGATGCGATCAGGCAGGCGTTCGAGGACCTGTACAGGAAAAACGTGGAGATCATCAACAAGATGGACCTGGACAGCTATGTAAACGGCATGTCCGACACCGTGTACACAAGGGACGGCTGGTCGCGACATCTGAAAACGCCGTTGGACAACTGTAATGCCTATTACCTGTCCAACGGCAGCAGGGACATGGACCTGATAGCGGTGCTCGGTTTCGACATCACCAAGCAGGAACCGCTGAGTGCAGCAGTGGTCAGGTCCAAACCGGGCATCGTGTTTGCCACACACCAGTCGCTGTATATCTCGATGTGGTACAACAAATACAGGGAATCCGACTGGTTCGACGGGGTGAATGATAGCGCGTTGACCGTGATCCACCGCTTCGATCTGCAACCGGGCACACCAGATGTCACGTACCATGCATCCGGCTGGGTGCCGGGACATGCACTAAACCAGTTCTCCATGGACGAACAGGACGAGTACGTGCGGATCGCAACCACTGTAGACTGGAAACGTGTCAGCCTGGTAACGGTCCTGAAGCCGGACGGAAGGGACCTGAAGGTGGTGGGGCAATTGAATAACATCGCACCTGGCGAGGACATCCGGGCGGTGAGGTTCAACGGAAACCTGGGGTTCGTGGTGACGTTCAAAAAGACGGATCCACTGTTCGTGATCGACCTGTCCGACCCCACGAAACCAAAAATCAAGGGCAAACTGAAGATCCCCGGTTATTCCACCTACATGCACTTCATGGACCGCAACCACCTGCTGTCCATTGGTTATGATGCCCAGGACGAGGGTAATTTCGCCTGGTTCCAAGGTGTGCAGTTGCAGGTATTCGATGTCACTAACATCACCCAGCCGAAGCTGCTGCACAAGACCGTGATCGGGACCCGGGGAACCGCGTCCGAGGCCGCACTGCACCACCTGGCATTCAATTACTTCAAGCCCAAGGACCTGCTGGCCATACCCATGGTCATCTGCGAAGGCGGACAGGGCGGTTCCGATTACGGAGACTACATGACCTTCAACGGGTTGATGGTGTATCACGTGACCATAGACGACGGGTTCAAGTACCTGGGTGGGATCGCGCACGACACGGGCAAGGCAGGCGATTACAACGACCGTTGCGGCCAGTGGTGGAGCAATTCCACGTCCACGGTGAAGCGTTCGATCTTCCTGGACGACCACGTAGTATCCGTGGCCATGGACCGGCTGGATTTCGCCCCGCTTTCCGACCTCAAGCACGTGGAGGCCAGCGTTTCCCTCCGGTAGATTCACATTGAAATCCTTGCTGCTTTCCGTTATAAAAATCCCCGTGTATTTCCCGCGCTCCATTAGAGGTGCCCATGCCCGGACTTGACCAGGTTGTAACAGTGGCCGGTTTTGAAATAAACACGATGTTTCGCACCAGGCGGGCCCTGGCCGTTACATTGCTGTACGTGCTGATCACGCTGGGCGTTGCAGCCTTACTGGCGTGGTTGTCCATAAAAATCGGTGCCTTGAACCTGCTGAACAGCACGCCCGGGTCCGGTGCAAAGACCGCATCGGACATGAAGCACCTGCTGACCACGCTTGCACACGGAAGTAATGCAGGGACCATCCGGCACATCCTGGGCCAGCCCATGGTCGTAATCGTGTTTTTCACATTCGAATTGTTCTTTACCCCGTACCTGCTGGTAATGGTCTCGTTCGACATGTTTAACGCGGACGTGCGCAGCAAGTTTATCCGTTTTCAACTGCTGCGGGCGTCCAGGGGGACCATGCTGGCAGGCAAGATGCTGGCCCATTTCGCGCTCTTCATGCTGGTCAGCGCAATGGCCAACCTGGTGCTATTCGGATACGCCTGGGCAAAATTACCGTCCTTTCCCGTGCTCCGGGCCGCGTCCCTGTTACTGGGGTACTGGGCGATCACGGGCGTGGAAGCCCTGTGTTACCTCGCGTTGATTGCGCTGGTTTCCCTGCTGATCGACCAGGGCATGCTGTCGATGATCGTGGTAACAATCGTGATATACGTGTTCGGTCTGCTGGCCCTTACTTCCTCGTTCGTCCACTTTTTGACCCCTTCCTGGTACAGGTTCGGGTTGTTTTCGCCGGACGCCATGGTCGTGACCACTCACCTGCTGGCCTTGATTGGCTTTGCCGCGGTCTTTCTGGCCGCGGGATGGTGGCGTCTGCATACGAGGGACCTGTAATGGAATTTGCAATCCAGGCCATTTCCTTGACCAAGCGCTTCGGCCGTTTAAAGGCGGTGGACGGATTATCATTCAGCGTGCCACGCGGTGCAATATTCGGGTTGCTTGGACCGAACGGGGCGGGTAAGACCACGACATTTTCCATGTTGTGCGGCTTTATCAGGCCCACGTCCGGTGACGCGACCATACTGGGTGAACCCTTGAAAAACCTGGACCGGGTCAGGACCCGGGTCTCGGCATTGCCACAGGATGCACAGTTCCACCCCATGCGGCGGGTACGTGACGTGATGCTATATTTCGCCAGGCTCGGAGGCATGGACGCAAGCACGGCACCACAGGAGGTGGACCGGGTGCTTGGGGCCGTGGGCATGAGGGATGCTGCGTCCAAAAAAGGCAAGGTATTGTCACACGGTATGGCCAAGCGGCTCGGCGTGGCCCAGGCATTTCTGGGTAACCCGGAACTGGTGCTGCTGGACGAACCCACGGAAGGCCTGGACCCAAAGGCTGCACACACGGTACGCTCGATGATCCGCACGCTCGCGGCCCGCAGGACCACTGTGCTGGTCAGCAGCCACAACCTGGCTGAGGTGCAGGACCTGTGCGATTACGCGGCGATCATCGACCACGGCAAACTGGTTCAGACAGGCACCATGGCCGAACTCACCCAGGCCGGCGAGGTCGTGATCATTCGCCTGGGCACTGGCAGCCCTGACCCCAGCCAGGCGATCCTGGCCCTGCCACAGGTCTGGGACGTCCAGCAACTGGCCAACGGCATACGCATCGGTATCAAGCCACAGCCCGGTGAATCCGTGGAACAGGTGATTACAGCAATCCTGCACACGGCAATTGAAAACAAGGCCCTCATCAGCGAGGTCGTACGGGGCCGCAGCCTCGAGGAACGCTACCTGGAAATAACGTAAGCCCCACTGCCACGGTCAACGCCCGCGATACAAGCGGGCCGGCATAGGGTGTTGATTTGATGGCAAATTCAGGGCGGGGTTACACCCTTCCCTACGAATATTGTGTGAATTCAATGTATTACAGCACAAAATGGATCGTGCGTTGTGTAAACGACTTTACACACCCTCTGGAAGCCGGCGCTCCCGGGAAGGCCTTTTTCAATACCTGTCAAGGGCCACCGAAAAAAACGATATGCATCGCATATCAAACTCAAATCCCGATCCATTACCCAGGCTAATTCCGGAAGAACCATATTTGATTTTTATAATGGCAAGACCCGAAAAAAGGCGTATAATGTGTTTCGGTTTCAGGACCTGGCAGTGTCAAGCCCTGATTCTCTACGGGAGGCGGATAGATGACGGATTCATTCAAAGCGTTGTTTTTGGCATCTGTGGTTGTACTGTTTTTGTTGCCGGGTTGCAGCGGCGGAAATAGTGCTGCGCCTGGAGACGCATGGACAGGCATAGATGCCAATGCACCGGTAAACGTAACATGCAAGTCCTGCCTGGAGGATTCGGATTGCCAGGTCGGCCAGCATTGCGTACAGTTTCCTGCCAACGACTGGTGCGAACAGGACTGCGTACACTCTCAATGTGCAAGGGGATATGCATGCCAGGCAATGACAACCGCTTCCGGCGACCAGGTCAGCGTGTGCGTACCAGTGGTCAACACATGTGAACAGGGCGGTGGAGGTGGTAATACCCACCACCATGACGTGATCAATAACACACGTGATGAGTCCGTGGCAAAGGATCCTGGTGTACAGGTGGACACCGGCCAGAATATCCATGATAACGGTAACAGTGGCGGCGGCATTGATGCAACCGGTCCGGCCGACATACATCAGCCGCATGATACCGGTCATGCCACGGACAGCGGCTCCAATGGCAATACCACGGGTAAATGCGGCAACCTGGACCTGCCTGATACACCGAGTTGCTGTCACAGTTGCGACCAGTCATCCCCCAAATGCCAAAAGAACGGCTGTTACGGAGGATGGTACTGCAACCCCGACACATGCAAATGCCAGTCCCCACCTGCAAGTTGCGATAATTCAGGCGGTGGTAACAATAATGGCGGCAATACCACGGGTAAATGCGGCAACCTGGACCTGCCTGATACACCGAGTTGCTGTCACAGTTGCGACCAGTCATCCTCAAAATGCCAAAAGAACGGCTGTTACGGAGGATGGTACTGCAATCCCGACACATGCAAATGCCAGTCCCCACCGTCGGACTGCGGTACTTCAGGCGGTGGTAACAATAATGGCGGTACAACAGCGAAACCAAAGCCGGGCGGCCTTAGTTTCGCCATTATCGGGGACACCAGGCCTCCCTTCATAGATGATACCATTGGCTACCCTGTGTCCATCATCACAAAGATCTGGAAGGACGTACTCAACCAGCAACCGCTGGTGGAATTTGCAATCACCACAGGGGATTACGTATTTGCAGACCCATACCTCGGCCAGGCATCCAAGCAACTGGACAAGTACCTGCAGGCACAAAGCCTGTTTCCAAACCCGGTGTACCCTACCATGGGCAACCATGAATGCACCGGATGGACAAAATCCAACTGCCTCTCACTGTCCGACAGCAAAAACTTCAAGGCCTTCATGGAAAAATTAGTGGCACCTGTGGGTGCGTCCAAGCCCTATTATGTTGTACAAAAAAAGGCTGATGACGGGTCGTGGACCGCAAAATTCGTGTTTATTGCAGCCAATTCGTGGGACAACACCCAGGCGCAATGGTTGGATCACGTGATGGCGCAAAAGACTACCTATACCTTTGTTATACGGCACGAACCACCGTATGCCACAACAGCCCCGGGTGTCAGTCCAAGCGATCGGATCATCCAGTCCTACCCGTACACACTGCTGATCTGCGGTCATACCCACACCTACAGGTACGACAAGTACAAGCACTACGTCATCGTTGGTAACGGTGGCGCCCCTCTGTCAGGCCACGTGAATTACGGATATGTAATCGCACGACAGCAAACCGATAATTCGATCCGTTTCACGGAATACGACTATTCATCCAACGCAGTGGGAGACAGTTTTGCCGTACAGCCAGATGGGACGCCAGTACCGTGAAAAAACTATTGTTTTTGCTTGTTTTTGCACTGCAAGCGAATGGTTGCCACAAAAGAAGGACAATTTCAACCGTACGCTCGGCCATGATTGCAATGGGTGGTCCAGCCTGCCTGGCCACAAGTGTGCTGCACGTCACCAGGGTCTCAAAGCCATTAAAAATAGACGGCGAGTGGAATGAACCGGTATGGCCTCCTGCGGTGCATAGTAATACCTTCGTGGACAAAACATGCGCACCGGCCAGGCCTTTTGCAGATGCCCACTTCCTGTACAACAGACGGTTTTTGTTCATAGGGCTGCATGCCGGGGATTTGGACATACGGGCCAAACCACGTGCACATGACGGCCCCGTATTTCTGGATGACGCGTTTCAACTCAGGCTGAGGCCTACGGGTTCAAGGGTGGTGTACGAAGTCGATGTAAATGCCGCCGGAGTAGTGTCGGATGCCATCATAAAAGATGACCACCGAATTCAGCCGTCATGGGACAGCCATGCCAGGGTAGGTGTGGACATGGACGGCACGCTCAACGATGAAAACGACTATGATGAAGAATGGTTTATTGAAATGGCTATACCATTTGATTCCATTGGGTTCAAACCGGACAAAGGCAAATTCATAGACCTGTACATCAAACGCTGTGACCGACCGTTACACCGTCCAAACCCTTGTGCATACACGCGTACCCGTTTGTATTTCAAGTAAATTCGAAGATAAAATGCTGTCACATAGGACGCAGTGTGTTGGCCGCTTGCAGTGCCTTGCCTAAGGCCGCAGGCCGTGACAACGACCCGTCAGGCGAAGTTTCACTCCCGAATTTAGTCAGGTAATTTGGGTCCTACTTCCAAAATTGCACAAAAAGCCTTAAAATATAATCTGCTTTTTGGTGGAGACCATGGAAATCATAGAACAGGCATGCAGGGACCTGCGTATGGGCAGGCCAATAATTATAGTGGAAGATGAAAAGGGGTTGAGCAATCCCCACCTGGCCACGGCAGGTGAAAACCTTTCCCCGGAAACCGTGAACCTGGCTGCGGCATGCGGCAGCGGAATTACCTATGCCGCGCTCACCCAGGAAATGGCCGAGCGTATAGGCCTGCCCTTGATGAACGAGTCAGGCAACGACCACGCCCTGGTGTCGATCGACGCAAACAAGGGCACTACCACGGGCATCAGCGCTTTTGACCGGGCACACACGATCCGCCTGCTGACCCAGGATGGTATTTCGATGCAGGACTTTACTGCACCGGGCCACGTGTTTCCTGTGGCTGCAATGCCCGGAGGGGTGCTGAAAAAGGCGGGCGTAATCGAGGCGGCAGTGGATATGGCCAGGTTGGCCGGACTGGCACCGGTGATGATGTTGACCGAATTGATGGATGAAAACGGCGAGATCCTGGAGGGTGATGCGGTCGGGCATTTTGCGGACCAGCATGATTTAGCAGTGGTTTCCGTGAAAAAGGTGATCTCGTACCGGCTGCGCAGGGAACTGCTGGTCAGGCTGGTGGGCTTCGAGACTATGGACAGCCCGTTCGGGCGATTCAAGGTGATGGTGTACGAAGATACCATTACCGGAGGTGCCCACCTGGCGCTGGTCAGCGGTGAAATCAGGGCCGACAAGCCGGTGCTGGTGAGGGTGCATTCCGAGTGTTTGACCGGCGACGTGTTCCACTCGTACCGCTGCGATTGCGGTTCCCAGTTGTTTGAGGCCATGAAGCGCATAGGCCGTGAAGGCGGGGTGCTGTTGTACCTGCGGCAGGAGGGCCGCGGCATCGGCCTGTTGAACAAGGTGATGGCCTACAGCCTGCAGGACCAGGGCATGGACACGGTGGAGGCCAACGTGGCCCTGGGATTCAAATCGGACATGAGGGAGTACGGTATCGGTGCCCAGGTGCTGTATCATTTGGGTGTACGCAAGATGCGCCTGCTGACGAATAACCCCAGGAAAATCATTGCAATTGGCGGATTCGGACTGGAGGTCGTGGAACGCGTGCCCATCGAAATTCCCCCCCGTTCCGAGAATTTCAGGTACCTCCAGACAAAAAAGCAGAAAATGGGCCACCTGTTGGAAAAGGTATGAAACGGTCCGGTGCCCATAAAAAGGATAAAGGTCGGGTCGTCACCAATCGCAGGGCCAGGCACGATTACGACATCATTGAAACGCTCGAGGCTGGTATTGTGTTAACAGGCCCGGAGGTAAAGTCCTTGCGCGATGGCCAGGCAAACATATCGGATGCCTATGCTGAAATCAGGAATGCGGAATGTTTCCTGGTGAACTTGCACATTTCCCCTTATCAATTCAGCCGCGTATCGTCAAATACAGACCCGAAGCGGGACCGGAAACTGCTGCTGCACAAGCGCGAAATCATGCGTCTGGATGGCAAGGTTCGCCAGCGTGGATTTACGTTGATACCCCTGTCGATCTATTTCAAGGATGGCAAGGCCAAGGTGGAACTGGCTTTGGCCAAGGGCAAGCGCTACAGGGACCGTCGCGAAGACATACGAAAACGTGATGAACAGCGTATAATGGAAAGGGATTTGCGCCATGAAACGAAAGTATAGGCTTCGCGATGTGATCTACGACTGGAACCAGGTGGATTCGTTCCACCAGTTGGACAAACGTCGTGTTTCCCTGCTGGACGAGACCCTTCGTGACGGCATACAGGCCACCTACGTGCGGGACCCTGATGAACAAGAGAAACTGGAACTCCTGCGGCTGATGAACCAACTCGGGATCCAGTTTGCGGATGTGGGACTGCCCGCCGCTGGTCCCAGGGCGGCTAAACACAGCGAGTTTTTGGTCCGGGGCATTGCGGATGAAAAGATGCAGATTCAGCCATGCATGGCTGCCAGGACCCTGCGACAGGACATTGAACCAATAGCGGATATCGTCCAGAGGACGGGCGTGTCCGTTGAGGTCATGGCCTTCATCGGGTCCAGTCCCATTCGCATGATAACCGAGGAATGGGACCTGGACTTCCTGGTGGAAAGGTCCACTGAGGCGATTGACTTTGCCAGGCGCGAAGGGTTGGAGGTGACTTTCGTAACCGAGGACACCACCAGGTCAAGGCCGGAGGTCCTGTACAAGTTGATCTCGAGCGCCGTGGACCACGGTGCAAACCGCATCTGCATTGCGGATACAACGGGACATGCCACACCCGACGGGATCAGGGCGTTGATGCGTTTTGTTTTTAACCTGTTGACCGGGCTGGGCGTGTCCGTGGGTGTGGACTGGCATGGTCACAACGACCGGGCATTGTCCATGGGAAACGCCTTGTGGGCCTTGCAGTGGGGTGCTGACAGGGTACATGCCACTGCCCTGGGTGTAGGTGAACGGGCTGGCAATACCAGTATGGAACAGTTGATTGCAAACCTCAGGCTGCTGGGTGCAATCGGTTCACAGCAGGACCTGACCGGGCTGGTCGAATACTGTCGGAAGGCGGCCAAATACCTGGAGTACCAGATACCCCCAAACCACCCGCTCGCAGGGGATGCCGTGTTCAGGACTGCCACGGGCGTACATGCGGCAGCCACACTGAAGGCCCTGGCAAAAGGCGAGGAATACCTGGCTGACCGCATCTATTCGGGCGTACCCGCCTCCATGTTCGGAAGACGGCAGGAGGTCGTGATCGGTCCCATGAGCGGCAAGGCCAACTGTATCTATTACCTGCAAAATATTGGTGTGGACCCCAGCCCGGAACTCGTGGATGCCCTGCTCAAAGAGGCAAAACGCAGCAACCGCATCCTCAGCGCGGACGAGGTTAGGGATGTACTGGCGGCCCTTGGAGTAGCAATCCCCTCGCAATCCTGAGATATTTTTCTGCTGTCCGGTCACCAGGATGTCGTTTCAAAAACTCGCGCAACACGTTGATCGCTTGTGCCGGTTTGTGATCCAGGATAAATGCGATTCCCAGGTTTTTCAGGAAAAACTGCCTGTCACCCATGGTGGCAATGCACTGTTCATAGACCTTAACGGCCTGGCCAGGCTCGGGTTTACGCTTGGAAATAAATGCATTACCCAGGTTTCTGCATACCTGCGGGCTGTCAGGATAGGCATGGTACACCACGGACCACAAACTGACTCCGTTTTGCCATTTATCCAGTTCCCTGGAGGTCATTGCGCCCCATGCGAATATGGCCAGGCCTGCAAGTATGGCAGCATACACATGGATGCGTCGCGGGGCCGTGGATACTGCAAGGGTAAGGCCTGCAACACCGAAAACAAGTGGAGGATAACAGTAGGAATCGGAAAACCTGCGTGACAAGGGAATGATACCGCTGACCGGGATGTACAGCATCAATGCGGCCAGCCACCACAGGGCTGAACCGCGTTTCTGGATGGCGCTGCGGAAGGACAGTACGATGGCCACGATTATTGCAATGGCACCGACCACCAGTTTCCACCATGCCGGATGAGGTGGCTCAAGGTATTTTGGCATGTGTACCATGGGCCACAACAGGACCTTCGTGTGGACAAATGCAGAAATCAGGATCTCCCGCAGGCGTCCCATCAAGCCCGGGTGTGCCTTGATCGCCCCCATATGTGCTTCAAAATGCATGGACACCATCACGTCCGCAACCACGATCAGCGTGGCAACAATATAAAACATTCCCCTTTTCCAATCGATGCGGCTATGTATTACATCCAACGCGACATAGGCGGCAAACAACAGCAGTGCCACCGGTTTCGCAGCAACTGCCAGCAGCCACAACCCCATGGACAGTCCGAGGCCACGAAGCCCATGTCCGTACCCCTGGTATGCGGCTACGGACAACAGGCTTAGAAGGGTGCACAACAGTTCCTTACGGTCCGATGCCCAGCCCACCACCTCTGCATTTATCGGGTGCACCAGGAACAGGATTGCACCTAACAGCGACAGGAATAAATCTTGGGTTGTGGCATTGAGTAGCCCAAACAGTATTAGAACGATCAGTGTATGCAAGGCAACATTTAACACATGCGACGTAACAGCGTTCGGTCCGCCGAATAGTGTCTCCACCCTGTAAGACGCAATAGTCAATGGAGCCGGATAGCCCAGGTACGGCGTAATTAATTGTTTTTCCATGTTGCATTTTTCAGGGGATTGCACGCAGGGATTACGTTTCACGTACAGGTCATCATCCCAGTTTACGTAATCAAACGAAGGGGCATTGTGAAACAGGGCAATGGATAACACAAATAGCAATAAATATGGCCAGGTGGCACGAAATATCTTCTTCAATACATATCCTGTGTGCAGGATCCTTTTATGAAACTATGTTTTTTTGACTGTTGATGTCAAGTCCGGGAACTACACCCAAATTACCCAGGCGAAATCCGGAAGAGCCTTTTTTCTACCATTTATATGTAAATTCCAGGAACGGATAACCCACAGGCATATATTTCATTGCCATACCTTGAACTTTGCCATGGCTAACGGAAAATATCGGCCTGATCAGCCCCAGATCACCGGCCAAATGCCCACTGTATATCCGGACACCGTATTTGAGACTAAAAAGACCTGTGTGGGAAAGGTCTTTTTCCTTGCACGTGTTGGCAAAAAGCCCCCGGAATGAAAGGCCAGCCAGTATTTTCACCATCCTGGAAACCTTGAATACACCATCCGTATTTACCTGGTAATACAGCCTGTATTGCGGATAAGTGGGGCTGCATTCATCCTGGTCACATGACTCACAAAAAGAATACACCTTGCTGCTGCCAAATTGACCGGACAACGATACGAAACTATTGCAGTGGTCCCCTATACAAATGTCAGCCATAGCGGAAATTCCACCGCCGACAATCGCACCGCCATTTGGGTCAGGCACGAAAACCGGGGACCCGGGTTCCCCAATATAAGTACACAGGAAATAAGTAGTGAGACGGGAACCCCATACATGATTATACGACAGTAAGCCACCAACATAAAGTTGGAAGGCCAGGCGTGCCTTGTCGGATCTCAAAACCTGCCACTTGATGCTGGATACAAGTACCAGTTGATTTACAGGAATCATTGTGCTGAAGGATAGTTCCAGGCCCTTTGTCACGCCCCAGTTGTACTGAAGCAAGATTATGTCGTAATCGTTAAAACTCATCGTCCCTTTAGGCAGGACCTCAGCAGTGCTGTCAAGACCAATCCGATCTGCATTCGCGTCCTGATCCTGGATATCGTGGCCTTTAACCACGGGATCAGCCCACACCGGCACCACCAGTACGAGTAGAAATATTAAAAAAAACAAAACAAAGGTCGAAAAATAAGGTCGAATCCGGCGGGGAATCATGGAGCCAGTGGCACAGTCGGACCCAATCTGCCGATATACATCGCATGTCAAATACAAATCCCGATTCATTACCCAATCTGATTCCGGAAACTCCCAAAAACGCATAGTTACATTGAACCTGTTTTAATTGTCTTTGTCAATCCCAAATTACCGGTCAAATTTGAGGACAAGGTGCAGACAATAGTGATACTGACCACGATACCGGCCCGTGGCCGTTGACCGTGGCCGGGGCCGTTGACCGTGTGATCCCGGTGAAAACGAAATCCGTGGAGCGCAGGCGGCCTCGCCTGCTTGTTTCGCGGGCGTCCCGCCGGCCTTTTCCGTGGCCGGGGCCGAGGTTTCCGGTTGCAACGGAAGCCTGCCCGCAAGGCCCGCAGGGCCGTCCCGAAGCAGCCGCAGGCTGCGTCCCGAGACCCGAAACCCGAAGCCAGAATTCAGTAGCCGTTGACCGTTGGCCGTTGGCAGTGATACATCAGTCCGGTGTTCCGGACTGCTCCGGACTGATAGTCCGGATTGCCGGACTGCTCATCTTCATGATCAATTATGCATTATGGTGTAACCTATTGATGTGACAGCATTATTGTCTTTCGTATGCGTTTTGGCATATCCCTTGCAACTATGCCATTTTGTCCCTTTCGGGACGTTTGACAGGGCGACCGCGGTGGTCAAACAGCGCGCGCGGGGTTTAACCCCACAGACCTTTGGTGGTGGAACAGGTCTGTCCCCGGACCTGAATTTGGCTCGGCG
>WGCQ01000152.1 GCA_015493765.1 Deltaproteobacteria bacterium | reverse complement strand
TGCACCTGCAATCCGCCGGACAGGTCTGGCAGTTTTCATTGTAGTTTGACTCGCAATTTCCGTTGCCACAGCACTGTCCGCAGTCCGCGGGGCACGTTTGACAGGTTTCGTTGTGTTCGGTTTCGCATTTTCCGTTGCCACAGTAGGCCTGGCTGACGCATTTCCCGTTTTGACAATTCCGGCCCTGTGGACAGGTCCCGCAACTGCCGCCGCATCCGTTGTCACCGCACTCTTTGCCATTGCAGTCGGGCGTGCAACAGGAACCGTTCGAAAGGCAAATCTGGCCTGTAGTGCACCTGCAATCCGCCGGGCAGGTCTGGCAGTTTTCATTGTCTGCGGCCTCACATTTTCCGTTGCCACAATACGCCTCCACGCATTTTCCGTTCTTACACTCCTGCTGCGGCCCGCATCTCCCACAATCCAGTTTGCCGCCACACCCGTCGTCATAGCCTGAGCCGCATTCCTTGCCCAGAACTTTACATGTCTTCGGCTTGCAACACACGCCCTCATCTGTCTGGCCGTTGCAGTTATCATCGATGCCATTACATTTCTCAGGTGCCGGAGTCCTTGCAGTGCACTCAATGACCTTGCCGTTTATACATGTTCCCGTGCCCTTGCACGTGCCGTACTCGTTTTGTTGCTCGCAGGGCACTGAAACCAGCCCCTCGTCCGTCTGGCCATTGCAGTTATCGTCCACGTCATTGCATTCCTCTGGCTTGGGCGTCCTGGCCGTACAATCGGTCAACCCGCTGGTAATGCATTTGCGCTCGCCCATACACTTGCCCGCGTCGTTTGCCACAAAGCACGTGGTGGCAGCGCCTCTTGCAATGGCCCGTTTGCTGCATGTGCACTGTCCCGATATGGGTACGCATTGTTTGGATGGGCCATCAGGCAGGGTAACGTCCTCGCACTTGTAACCCACCGGGCAGTCACTTTCCGCGCAATCACCACCGCAAAAACTACCCGCCGGTCCCTTGTCAATACACCCTGCACCGCCGGCACTAAACGGGGGATTGCAATCGTCAGCCGTCTTGCATGGGTCGCACAGCGTCAAAAACCTGGGTACGCAAATGAAAATATCGTCCCCTGCCCAGTTCACCTGCCTGCACGCCCAACCGGCAGGACAACTTTCCATGCACATCTCGGTACATACCTTGCCGTCTGCTGTGTCCACGCAGATTCCACTCTGGCAGTCCTTGTTTTCGTGACACGGCCACCCCAGACGCCCCTGCCTGGGGCCACTGTCCGTTTCGCCTGGCACATCCCCCTGGCTGTCGTTCAGAGATTCACTTTGGAAGCCATCCGGGCTGACCAGCGGTATCTCGCCGGTTGCATCCTTGCCAGTGGATGTACTGCTGCCGCCTCCGCATGCAGACAACCAAAATAACACAATGCCTGTACCTGAAAACATCAGTAGATGCTTAAACGATCTACGCATACAGACCTCCAACATAAATTTCAATTACAGTATATAACAAAACAAAAAAAATAACATCATCTTAATCCCAAATCACCTGACTAAATTCGGAAGTGAAACTCCGCCTGACGGTTCGTTGTCACGGCCTGCGGTCTTAGGCAAGACACAGCAAGCGGCCCATCTGCTTCGTTATTCTCACCAATTTGATGCTTATGTCTTGCCCGAAAGGGCATTAGTAAGCATCCACGGATGCAGAACCACGTACCGCCAGTACGCCTGTGCTCAAACAAACTCAAATCTTTGTATCTGAAGCACTTTCATCACCCTTTGTCCTCAAATTTGGCTCTTCTGGAATTAGCCTGGGTAATGGATCGGGATTTGAGTTTGATATGCGATGCATATCGGCTGTGTGGGTCCGGCTGTGGTCCTGACTCCCTGATTCCTTGCCGGCTTCGAGGCCGTTTTTCTACGCTCTGCTGCGTAACTCGTTCGGCCCTCCCGGGCCTCAGTAAAGATGTGATATGCGTTGCATATCAGGGTTTGGGCCCGGCAGGCAGGGATGCAAGATTTGAAACAGGCAAAGGCATGTCACAGTGGCTCGGGGTCGGTGTCGCCCGCAAGGGGTCTCGTACCGACCCCCTCGCCCTCTTGGGCCAGTCGTCAGGGCCAAAGTCGGACCCCCTTGTGTGGGGTGGTGCTGGGAGTGAGGATTAGCAAATGTTTTATGGGCTAAAAATCAATTTTAATTTTTTGTTAAATGTTGAAGAAAATTAAGCGCTTTAGGCCTTCAGTGGTAGCCACCACCGAGGCGGGATCCGGAAGAATCAAATTTGGCAGGTAATTTGGTACTTTGGGTCTGTGTCAATCCTCAATCATCATTACTGTTATCGTTACTGGAATCTTCTTGTCTGTTAATATCTATGATTTCCATATATCCCATCTCGACCATCTTATCCATGATCTCATGAATCTCATCCGGGGTAGTATCATATTTTTCCATGAGTTTATCTATAAGTACCTTGACGTTAATCCCTTTTTTACCCATCATGCCATAGATATCCCCCGCTATCGGACCGAGTTTCACAGTTATACCTATTTTGACCGCGATCAGTGCCAACAAATCTGCTATTTCAGGGTCAATACCTTCCTCCAACGCCTCCTGTCGCATCTTTTCCTTAATCTCTTCAATCTCTTCCTGGGTCATCCCATCGTATTTTTTTTGGTCTTTCTTATCGTCCATACTGCTCATATTATACCTTTTGTGTCGGGTACTTCCAATGTCCATCCCAAATCTATATCATAGACCAGGAACAAAGGAGGAAGCCATGGCATACGACCTTGAACCGGTAAAGGCACCCAGGGCCGCGGGAAGCAAACTGCGCATGCTAAATTTCCTGGTGGAAAACCCTGTAACCGGTCCGCTGTTAAAGGGGGTTTTGTTGTCGCAGGTGGGCGTTACACAACTGCGGCAGACCTCCACGGACATGGAACCGTTCAGGCACCGGGAATTAACGGATAAACAATGGGTTGATGACCAGCAAGATATTGAAAAAGCAGGTGATATTTCTGAGTTGGACCTGCCAGTTAAGGGGTTTCAATTCCCTGCGGCTGCCGATTTCGTCAGTGCCTACAAGGAGGGCAGGGCGGACCCGGTGCAGGTGGCTCGGAGGTTTACCGAACTGGCGCAACAGGCCCGGGACCAGGGCATGGGCCTGTTCATTGCCACGAATGCCCGGGACCTCGAAAAACAGGCGGAGGCCAGTGCCAGGCGTTACCAGGATGGCAGGCCCGTGGGTCCGCTGGATGGCGTACCGATTGCCGTGAAGGATGAAATCGATCAGTCCCCTTATCCAACCACCGTTGGTACCGGTTTCCTGGGTGGTTCAGGCGCAAGAAGGGATGCATTTGCCGTGGCCAGGCTGCGCAAGGCAGGGGCCTTGCTGGTGGGCAAGGCAAACATGCATGAAATCGGCATTGGGGTCACGGGCATCAACCCGCATTACGGACCTGCACGCAACCCGTACGACCCGACCAGGATTACAGGCGGTTCCTCGAGCGGCCCTGCCGCCATTGTGGGCAGTGGATTGTGTCCCATTGCGGTTGGTGCGGATGGTGGGGGCTCGATCCGAATCCCTGCCGGATTTTGCGGAGTGGTCGGGTTAAAGCCAACATTCGGACGGGTCAGCGAACAAGGGGCCGCCCCGTTGTGCTGGAGCCTTGCCCACATCGGCCCCATTGCAGCCACGGTCCAGGATGCGGCCCTTGCCTACTCGATTATGGCCGGGGCCGATCCGGATGACCCGAACAGCCGTATGCAGCCCCGGCCCACACTGGGGCGTTTGTTCGCAAAGGACCTGGACGGCGTAAAACTGGGCATATACACACCCTGGTTCGAGGATGCCCAACCCCAGGTGGTTGAGTCCGCCTACAGGGTGGTGGATTTCCTGAAATCAGAGGGCGCAGTGGTCCGGGAGGTGGATATACCGGATCTATCCGTACTTCGTGGGGTACACCTGGTAACCATCGTGTCCGAAATGGTGGCCGCACACATCACTCATTACCGGTCACACCGCAAGGAATACGGTGTGGATACCCGTATGAGCATGGCCCTGGGACGGGCATTGACCTCGTATGATTATGTGCACGCCCAGCGATTAAGGAGTGAAATTTCGAAGCGCTTTCTGGATGTACTAAAAAAGGTGGACGTCATCATTACACCCACCACCGGACTCACAGCGCCACGGATCCCCTTGGATGCTCTCAAGACCGGCGAATCAAACCTGAATCTCACCACGAAAATAATGCAATACGCCCAGGCAGCAAACCTGACAGGCATCCCGGCAATCACTTTTCCGGCAGGTTACGACGAACTGGGCATGCCCATAGGATTTCAGGCCATGGGCCGTCCGTGGCAGGAGGACCTGTTGCTTAGGCTTGCGGCATCTGCCCAGGTGCACGTAGAACGCAGGAAACCCAAGGTGTTTTTCGATGTATTAGGGCTATAGACGCGTTTAAATCGTCAAAACCCCTCTTTTTATGACATTTCACCTGGATCTTACATGGAACCCCTTGAAAAATCGACCCTGATTCCCATTATATTTAGATGGAGGTGTAGCCATGAAGCATTTACGTATTTTTTCAATGCTTTTCATCCTGGTTTCAGCCGGGGCGTTTGCCATTCCGGCATACGCCGGGTCTGATTCCGTACAGATAAAGAAAAGCGACGATCCTAACTCCATTACCCGTGGTGAACTGCGTTTCCGGTTAAATTCCGACTACTGCAAGGTGTTGCTCGATGGTGACGAATGGGATGACCAGGAATTCTACAGAAACGGGAAGGCCGTTGTCCTGTATGGGATTGACCGGACCCAGCCCCATACGGTCAAACTAATCCCTGCGTATCCTGACCTGGCTCCTGTGGAATTCAAAATTACGCCAAAGATGTGGAAAGTGGTACGATTCAAGCCTGGCGTAAAGGTATGGCGAGTCGCTAAAAGTATTCATTTCAGGAAGAAGAAAGCGGAAAAAAAGAAGGGCAAAAAATGATCAGTGTCCTTTTGCCGCCCTTTTCGATGCCTTCAATGGATTGATTTTCTTACCCGTTTCGGACCATTTATGTTCCACGTGCGTTGCAAGCGGACAACTGCCCACCATCCAACGCATTTCCGGGTCAGGATATATTTTGCAAACCTTTATGCCGTTGACTTCAACCACGTTGTTACAATCGGTGCAGTCCTCAACAATGGGTTTGCACTGAATATTTTTGGCATTCACATGGCCCAATTCGGAGCAATTTATAGTCGCCATAATCATTCTCCTGTCTTTTTCTTCTCAGGTAGTCCAAGCAACCTGGCCGTTTCCTGGAGTTGTTTTTTGTAGGCCACGCGCAGTTCATACTTGCGACGTGAACCCTGTTTGGCGTGCTTACGATGTTTGATCATCTTTAGTTTTACGGTTTCAGATGCCATCTTTCACCTCCGAAAGTCAAGGTAATATACAGTATTTATCGAATAGCGTCAAGATCCGTGGGGATTTCCAGAATTACCGGACTAAATTCGGGAGAGGGGCGATCAGGTGGCCGTTGACCGTGGCCGTTGACCGTTGACCGTGGCCGGGGCCGTTGACCGTGGCCGTAGTTTCCGGTTACCACGGGAGCCTTCCCGCAAGGCCCGCAGGGCCGTCCCGCAGCAGCCGAAGGCTGCGTCCCGAATCCCGAAACCCGAAGCCAGAATTCAGTGGCCGTTGATCGTGGCGAGAATCCCGGAGTGCAGGCGGCCTTGAGGGTGTTACAAAGTCATTATATTACACAACACATAATTTGTCTTGTAATGTAACACTCTGAATTTACACAATATTCGTAGGGGCGGGTTCTAAACCCGCCCTGAAATTGCCATCAAAACAACACCATCGGCATCGCCTGCCTGGCTGGGGCAAGAATCCGGTTTTTGGGATGAAATGTGACAGGAAATACCCATGTTTTCGTTCATTTCTTGGGTGTTTTTTCCTCGGCAAATCCGTAACACACAACCTATGCCTGAATGTTGGACCTGATCCACGACAACAATTGTTCCTGCTGGGTGATCAACGCGACCTTGGGCAATTCGTTCAGAAAGAATCTGCCGTAACTGCGGTTCAGTAACCGTACATCCGTGATTATCACGGCCCCGGTATCCGTTTTCGAGCGAATCAACCGGCCAAATCCCTGCTTTAGTACCATGGCAGCCTCAGGCAGGGACCATTCCCAGAAATCACGCCTGCCCTGGGCGGCCATCAATGCCCCGCGTGCCTCCACCACCGGGTTTGCAGGCGATGGGAAAGGCAATTTGTCGATGAATACAACGGACAAACTGGGACCCATCACATCCACGCCCTGCCAGAAAGTCATGCTGCCAAACAACACGGCGTTCCCAAGTCTCTTGAATTTCTCGACCAGTTTTTCCTTGGGACCGTCACCCTGGCGCAGCACCGGAAAATCCAGGTCCGGTGCCAGGCGATCATAGACCTGCTGGAGATTTCGGTGGCTTGTGAACAGCAAAAACGTCCTGCCGCCCGCCGCCTCGATCACGTGCCTGGCCAGTTCGGCCAGATTATCCGTGAATTCGGAACGATTGGGCTCGGGAAATCCCGCTGGCACAAACAACACGGATTGTTTTTTCATATCAAAAGGCGACGGCAATGTCATTAACTCCGTGTGCTGTGGCAGGCCCAGCTTTTCCTGTAAAAAGGTGATCCTGCCCTGCACGGTCAGGGTTGCTGACGTGAGCACCATGGCGGGAAACACGGGGTACAAATGTTCCTGAAGGTACGGACCAACCATGATCGGCATGGTGGTCATGGTTGTGCCTTTTGGGTCCCGCCGCAGCACGTGCACCAGGTTTGGGTCCGTAAAATCACTGAATACGGCGAACGCGGCCTGAAACTGCTGGGACCATTCGCTGATGGAAGGGGTGAGCCCTTGTTTTTCCAAGGCCTGGGCCATGGTGGTAATGGCGGCAAACGTTCCGGCCAGTCCCTCCAGTGTGGACATGTCCTGCGGGTCGAGCTGGTCCGATTCCGCAATGCGCAATTCATTTCTGCCCTGCAACATGGATAAACAGAGACCCGTAAACCGGTCCACCAGGCCCTTTAGTAGTTTGCGCAGGGTTTTTGCATCCTGGCCATGGCCCTTTGACGCCATCAGGTCGCCTTCACGTACAAACCCCCTCAATGCCCCTGTGCTGACCTCCATGCTGAAGGAACTGCGTGCAACGTCGTCCAGCGAATGGGCCTCGTCAACCACGATCGTTGCCTGGGGCGATGGAAACGGCGCACCCGCCGCCAGGGACGCACACAGCAGGTGCTGGTTTGTTACCACCAAATCAGCCTCCTGCGCGGTCCTCAGCGCCTTGAAATACCAGCACTGCTCAAAGTATTTACACGCACGACCGGGGCAGGTCTCCGGACTGGACGCGAGTTCCCTTAACAGCGGTTCGTCCGCGGGCAGCCCGGTTTCCACGAAATCTCCGGTCCTGGTATCCCGAGACCATTTGAATATGCGTTTCAATGTTTTGGTATCAAAAAACAGGGACGACGCCATGCGCCTGTCATCGTTTAGCCTGGCCAGGCACAGATAATTTGTTCTGCCTTTCAGCAATGCCACACGCAGGTCACTGAGTTTCAGTTTGTCCATCAAAAACGGGATGTCCTTATCGAACAACTGGTGCATCAAGGCCTTGGTCAAGGTGGCCACAACCGCCTTCTGGCGTTGCAACATCAGGGGTGTTAGGTATGCGAAGGATTTCCCAACCCCTGTGGGCGCCTCCACGGCAAGGACCCTGCCATGTGCGATTGCCTGGGCAACGGCCCGTGCCATCCTGGCCTGCTGCGGTCTAAATTCGTATTGCTGTAAACTGCGGGCCAGCAGACCGTCCTGGGCGAACACCTCCTCCACTGACAGTTGCAGTTCTTTCGTGATTTCATCCATTGCGGCTCACGGTATGTGTAAGGGGTGTTTCAATGCCACCTCGCAGGCCTCGGCAAAGGCCTCGGCATAGGTTGGATGGGTATGCACGGTATCCTCCACAGCCTCCAGAGTCAGGTGATTCTGCACGGCCAGCGTCGCCTCGGCAATTACGGTTTCCACGGCCTTGCCCACTGCCTCACATGCCACGAGTTCGTGCGATTCGGCGTCGGCCCACACACGTACGAATCCCGCGGTCTCTGACTCGGCCACAGCACGGCCGGATGCGGTCATGGGAAACTGCCCTCGTATGTAGTTATCCGGCGAGGTTGGCACCATGCCCACCACGCCAGCGGGCGGGTCAGTAAACACGATCGACGGTATGGCTCGAGCCTTTAACGCTGTGGGCTGGCCCGCAATATTCATGGCTGCGACACGGGCCTCGGCATAGGCCTTGTGAGCCAGCATGGGAGGGCCTGCGAGGTCGCCTATGACATAGACCCCGGACCTCGATGTCCTCATGGTGTCGTCAACAAACACGAATCCCCTGTCCGTCATTTGTATATCCAGCGACTCCAGTCCGAACCCATCGGTCCTTGGCCTGCGTCCCACCGCATTCAACAGGCAGTCGGCCTGAATTTCAACGGTTTTTCCCCTGCGTTCATACTCCACGCTCAGGGCCTTGTCCGTTCGAACGTTTCGGATCCTTGCACCTGTGATCACTTGTACACCCTGGCGTTTCAGTGACATAGCCACCTGCCTGGCCACATCCGCTGACATTTGTGGTAATACGTGGTCCATCATCTCGATTACCGTAACCTGCGCGCCCAGCCTGGTGTAAATCTGCGCCAGTTCCAGGCCCACGTACCCTCCACCTGCAACCACCATGCTGCCAGGCACAAAAGGCAGGGCCAGTGCCTGGCTGGAATTCCAGACCCTGTCGTCCGTGGGCAGGCCGATAGGGTCAAATGGCTTGGAACCCGACGCAATCACCAGGTTGTCACCTTGGGCCTCGAATTCCGCCCCCTGTACAGGCTGAACTTGTACGCGGTTGCTTCCAAGGATCTTGCCCCAGCCGTTCACGTGTGTAACCCCGGCCTTTTTCAGTAAAAACGCAATCCCCTGCATCAGGCGACGCGTTGCCTCCTGGCTGTGCTTGCGTAATCCGCCCAGCACCGGGTCGTCAGGGGCGTTTTGCCTCACCGCATCCGGTTGCAGGTCAGCAGTCTGGTGCAGCAAAGCCTTTGACGGTATGCACCCCTCGCGTATGCACACGCCACCGAGCCCGTCACGGTCGATTAACAATGTATCAACACCTGATTTTCCCAGTCGTATCGCGGCGGCATAACCACCTGGACCGCCGCCTATAACGATTGCCTTGTATCTTTTCAATCCACACCTCCGCGTAGCGAAGTTTAGCATCATACGGTCGATAAGTGTAGGCCGGTTTGCTGTGACCCAAATTACCTGACTAAATTCGGCAGTCGTACGCTGCAAGCGGCCCATCTATTTTATCGTTTGCACCTATGTATGCTCAATGTGGCTCTACCACACCTGCGCTCAAATGGGTTTAACTCCGGCTCTTCCGGAATTAGCCTGGGTAATGAAGCGGAAATTGAGTTTGATATGCGATGCATATCGGCTGATTGGGTCCGACTGTGGTCCTGCCGTCTGATTGCTCGCCGGCTTCGAGACCGTTTGTTACGCTGTGGCTGCGTGACTCGTTCGGCCCACATAAAGATATGATATGCGCTGCATATCAGGGGTTGGGCCCGGCAGGCTGGGATGTAAGATATTGAAATATGCAAAGGCATGTCACAGTGGCTCGGGGGCGGTGTCGCCCGCAAGGGGTCTCGTACCGACCCCCTCGCCTGGCATATTTTGTATAGGATGAGGGGCCGGGCCATATCTGGAAGGGTTTTACGGTGCGTAAGACGAACCGGTCGAAAAATAAGGTCTCGCAATGGCACGTGGGCCAGTCGTCATGGCCAAAGTCGGCCCCGTTTGTGTGGGGTGGTGGGGAAGAAGACCGTGCATGATTCGTAGGGACGGATTCTAAACCCGCCCGGTTTCAATATCACAAAAACGAAAACGCAAGATTTTCATGTGTGACCACGCATAATCTTTTGTACACGGCCAACGGTCACGGCCACGGCCTCGGACTCGGCCGCGGAATACGGATGTTAAACGACCCGGTTGGGGTAAAAATTTGGAATTTTTGCAGGATCAGGGCCGGAAAAACCCATTCCTTCGTTGACTCTTGGGGTAAATTTTTTTTGTACCCCTCGCAGGTCTTTCTCTATCAGGCTCGGGAGAACATCGCAGTTGGCTCGGATTTGGGGATCTTCGATGTGAGGTAATTTGGGGTAAATACGATGGTGTTGAAAATTTCCTTACTGGGAGCGCCGGCTTCCAGATGTTACAAAGTCGTTATATTACACAATACACAATTTGCCTTGTGTCGTAACACACTGGATTTACACAATATTAGTAGGGGCGGGTCCGTGACCCGCCCTGAATTTGCCATCAAATCAACACCCTCATTTTGCCTGTCTTTCCGAGACCGTTGACCGTGGCCGTGACAGTATGGCTTATGGTGGTAACGAGTCCGGAAAACCGGACTCTTCCGGACCAGGTGTCCGGATTTTCGGACTGTATCTGTTTATGAATGATTATGCATGAGCGACTAATCTATTGATTTTAAAGCATTATATTTGATACCATGGTATCTGGCACATATATTGCATGTGATGCGTTGTCCCGATAGGGACTTTTGACAGGGCAACCGCGGTGGTCAAACAGCGCGCGCGGGGTTTAACCCCACAGACCTTTGGTGGTGGAACAGGTCTGTCCCCGGACCTGGATTTGGCTCGGTGTGCCGGCGGGGGAGGGCCCATGCGTTAGCCCGCCCTGCGTCCCGGCGCCCCCCCTCGTACGCGGCTGGCGGCCTCCTCAGGCTCACTCCGGCCTGGGTACCCCGTACGTGGAACCATTGATCATGTCACCGGCCAGGACCTCGATTGTATAGACGCTGGCACCCTTGTCCGCGTGAATTTTTATGAAAAAAACGCCAGGGCCTATGGATTTCCTGGAAATCGTATCCTCAGGCCTCTTTTCCTTGGCCTTGTGGTGAACCTGGGCGATCTTGACACCGATATTCGTATAAAGCCCCACCGTCGCGTCGATTTTGCCTGGGTCATCCCAGTAGATGTTGATCTTCAATGGTCCAGGGTCTTCCAATTTGAATCGTTTCCAGTCGGTATTATCGCCGTGTTTCACATCTACCTTGTCATCCACCGTGGCACCGATATCCACTGGCGGAGCCATGGATTTTGTATAGTCATTGCCGGAATGTGAATCCGGTTTGGCCGCACAGGACACCCAGAAAATCAACAAAAAAACAGGTAAATATTTAATCATGGTCATCGCCTCCACCAAGTCTGTCATCGAGTACAGTGTCAAAACAGGGCCTTAATTGCATATCTTCCACTGTGCAGGTATTTGACCGGATGGCCAGGTATGGCCCCTTATCGAACGCCTTGTCATCGTAAAGTGCGGCCTGAACATGCCACCACGGGGAATTGGAACAGATGCCGGTCTGGTCGTCAGGCGCAACGTAGCACAGCCTCACGGGCGCAACCCTTGGCCTGCGCAATCTCGCCTTCAGCCGTTTCTGGCCGTGACGCAGGGTTGCCTCTATCATGTCTTCGTTTTTATTCAAGCGGTTATGTAACAGGGACAAGGGCGAATTGAACACGATTTCCTGGTCGTGTACATGCAAAAAACCAAGGGCTACGAACGGTAGCCATGGCGCAACCCGGCTGGCCGCCACCTCCAGTACGGCGTCCGGTTCATGTTCGAACGTATTGCAGTGAATCCACACCCACTCAATGGGAAATTTCTGTCCGGCCCAGTTATGCCCTGTCATACCGGGCGCGCCGTTTACATCCAGGACCCCGCCATCCACCACCACCTTGCCGTAAAAACGGGTACTGACGTGGGGTGATACCAGCTTTACCTCCGGAAAAGGGGACTTGTACATCACGTCCATGGGCAGGTGCCTGAAAAACGGACTGGGAGTTTCAAAGCCCAGGTCCCACTGCACCTTGTGTCCGTGTGACTCGATACTGCCTGTTGCACGGCCGGTGCTGATCGTTGCCTCCCCTATGCGCAGGAATGGATGGGTCCTGGAAAACAGCACGTCATCGATCGCAAAGGCACGCCTTGTGGCAATATTGCCGTGCCGATCACTCACGATTGCCCACACGGCGCCGTGTCCCAATGTCGGGGTTTTCGTGATCGTGTAACGCAGCCACACGGCCACATGCTCTTCAGGCACAACGAATTTCAGGAACAAGGACTCCACTATCGGCCGCTGTCGGGACAAATCCCACCGGACGATACTGAAATCCTCTTGCTTCATTCCTCGTTCACCCACGGGCATTCCTTGTTTACGTACGTCTCGAGTTCCTTGGCCAGTGCCTCGGTTTCCTCCCTGGACCAGCCCTCCTGGTCACACAACTCCCATAACGTGCCCCAAAACGGCTCGCCGCAGACCACGCACGGCAGGCCCTTGTTGATAAGAAACGTGGAAACCCCTATGCAAACCGCAACGAGTTCTTCGATGGATGTGTCCAGTGCGATCTTCATTGTGTCACCCCTTTACGGAACCGGCTGTGAGGCCGCTTACCAGGTATTTCTGCAAGGCAAAAAACAGTGTTACCACCGGGATCGATACCAGCACGGAGGACGCGGCAAACATCCCCCAGCGCACGGTGTGCTCGCCCACGTAATTCTTGATTGCCACGGGCAACGTGAAGGCCGTGGCCTTGTTCATGAACGTGTATGCCAACACGAATTCGTTCCACGCACCCATGAATGAAAACAAGGCGGTGATCGCCAGCGCCGGCAGGCTGAGCGGCAGTATGATCGTGTAAAATATCCTGACGTTGGATGCGCCGTCGATGATCGCCGCCTCCTCCAGGTCCTTGGGTATGGTATCAAAATACCCCTTCAGCATCCACACTGAAAACGGGACCGAGGTCGTGGAATACACCAGGATCAGGCCCAGCGCCGTGTTCAGCAAGTGGAGCTTCTGCATGATCACGTAAAGTGGAATCATCATCATCACGCCGGGGAACATCTGGCTGACCAGGAACATCATCATGCCTGTGCGCCTGCCCTTGAAACGAAACCTGGAAAACACGTATGCACCGGTAGCGGCCAGAAACAGGCCCAGCACGGTGGTGGATATGGATACCACGATCGAATTCCATGCCTGCCTGACGAACAGGTTGTGGCCCTCCTGGTCGTGGGTATGGACCACGGCCCAGAAATTGCCCAGGTCAAAGTGTGTGGGCAGCGGATTCAGCGAGCTGGAACCAAAGCCGCCGTGGCCGGAGAAGGCGATCTTAAGCACATACAGCACGGGCAGCAGGACCAGTATGGACAGCAGGACCAAAAATGCCCGTTTGATCCAAAGGTTACGCATCACGCCCCCTCCACACGGTCAGGGCCAGGCCAGCGGCCCGGGTTACAAGCAGGCGAGGCCGCCTGCACTCCACGGTCACGGCCTCGGTCAACGGCCACGGCCTCGGGTATCGGGTATCGGGTGTCGGGACGCAGCCTGCGGCTGCTTTCGGAAAGACCAGGCCAGCGGCCCGGGTTACAAGCAGGCGAGGCCGCCTGCGCTCCACGGCCACGGCCACGGTCACGGACAACGGCCACGGCCTCGGTCAACGGCCACGGCCACGGACACCTGCCACTGCCCACTCCCACTCTACGCATAGATGTCCTCCGTGCCCTTGGTC
>WGCQ01000151.1 GCA_015493765.1 Deltaproteobacteria bacterium | reverse complement strand
ACCGGTCCTGCAACAGCGTAATCCGTGTCTCAAGGTGCTTGAGCCGGGTCTGAATCGTCGTGTTCGTGGCCTCCAGGTCCCTTACCCTGTGGGTAACCTCGTCCAACTGGACCTTCAGCATCTGCGTATTGTTGCCGGATGCACACCCGGCAAGGAAAACGGCTAAAATCAATGCACCAATTTGTTTCATGGCATTCCCAATTTCTCTTTTCTATTATACACGCCCTCATGCATAAGTTAAGAAAATCCCCAATTTCCAGTCAAAATTGAGGACCAAAAGACTGAAAATACGGCGGCAGATGGGTCGCTTGCAGTCTCCGGCTACCGAATTTGGTCAGGTAATTTGGAAAGATCAGAGTAATCAAACAGGTAAAGCCTGGGATATTGTATCTGGTTATCCGGTTAATAGTTAACGTGCCGGCCCAGTTTGTAATCCACTGGGTCAGGATATAAGGCCTTCAGCAGACTGCGGCGCCTTTTGGGACCGGCATAGATCCGAATGTAGCGCAGCATGTGCTCGGCCACTTTGCGGCAGTAATTACGCGACTGGTTATAGGAAATGTCTTCCACCATACGGTCCATTGGTGCATTGCGATGCGCCAGCATCATCCGCCTGATCGGAGGTGCCCCGCCGTTATAAGCCGCCGAGGCAAAGACGACCTGACCCTTGAAATCGCGAAACAGCGATGCCAGGTAATGTATGCAAAAACGTATATTGATCTCGGGCCTGAAAAACTCCATGGGGTCGTAAGCCAGCCCCAGTTCCTTACCGACCCGCTTGGCGGTCTCGGGGATCATCTGCATGATACCTATGGCATCAGCCACAGATACCTTGGACAGGCTGAAGTGGCTCTCCTGGCGCATGATCGAGTACACCCATAACGGGTCAATGCCCTCCTTGCGGGCGTACGGACGCACAAACCAGGATTCCGCCTGTGGATACACCAGGGACCAGTAATCCAGCGTCTTGCCGGATGGAACAGGCCCCAGCATATTGCGAAAACGCCGGGCTGCGGTCTCGCTGAGTGCTCTCCACTGGCCGGTTGCGCCGTAAACGGTCCTCAGGAACCTGACCGCATCCCTGCCCCTGAATCGACGTTCGATCCGGTGCCTGTAGCGCCTGTACGTCCTGAAGGCCGCCTGCCTGAAGCCAAGGATTGCCAGTGCCCGCACGCGCAATATTACGTCCCTGTACCGGCCTGACAACCTGTCCAGACCCCAGTACGGCACAAACGGACCTGTTATACCAGGTGCATCCAGCCATTTTGGTCCCTGGATCTTGTACCACTGTCCCAGCCTGCGCCATGCCAGGATCGAGTAATACGTCATGGGGTACTTGTCGATCAAGCGTTTAAACCACTGCCTGGAGGCATCAAAATCATGCAGTTCGTGCGCTGTTACGCCCAGCCAGTACATGGCCTTGCCTGCAACCAGGTTGTTTCCATACGGTATCATCCTTTGCAAGGTCCTGTCCGCATCCGCAAGCCTGCCCAGTTTTATCAATGACCAGGCCTTGAACCACAGGATGTACGTGCGCAATGGGCTGTGATGATAGCGCCGCAAAAAGGTATCGAACCATGGGATGGCCTGGTTATATTTGCCGTGGTCATAGGGCAGCCAACCCAGGTAGTAGTAGCATTTAGCGCGGATTCTACCGTGACGATACCGCTGAATGACCGTATGATAAATCTGTGCTGCCCGGTCGTATTCTTCAAGCATCTTGTAGGCCTTGGCCCTGGCCATCAACAAATCCCTGCTGTCCCCACGGGCCGCTTCCACCTCCTTCAACAGGTTCAAGGCCTCCCTGGGACGGGTACGCAGTTTGAACAACAGGATACGTGCCAGCCGCCATGCCGTTTCCACAGGCCTGTAACCCAGGCCATGCAATCGCTTGTATATCCTTGCGGCCTCGCCGTGGTCAAATACCCTTGAAAAACCCTCGGCCCGCTCGAAAAGTTCGTCATTTGACAGGTCGGATTCATGCACCCCCGTACGATTCGCCTGGGCCCATTTGGATGTGGGAAAATCAATAAACAGGCGACGCAGCAATGCCTTACGCTGTTGCGGACGGACCTTGGATTCCAGAAACAACACCAGCGCCTGGTCCTTCACGGACAAGTGCTTGGATCCCAGGTGCTCGAGTATCCTGCGTGCCCTCGCATCTTTCCCGATCCCGGCCAGCGCCCCTGCCAATCCAAGACTCGCGTGGAGGCGAATCACCCTGGACGGACTCTTTATCGCCTTTTCGAACCACGAGACCGCCTGTTTTGGTGCGTCCTGCTGTAAGACCTTGCCCAGGATCAATGCACCTGCATCAGCCGCCTTGCATGTACCGGACATCCTGAAATCCTTTGCAGCGGCCACTGCCTTTTGTCCGGAAAACCCCTGGATTTTTACAAGCCTGTGCAAGCAGTCGTCCCCGGGCATGTCCACGCCGGTGTCCATCACGTGCATCAGCGTTTTGGGGTAGGGCAGAATGAATGGACCACCCAGCAGAAACAGGTTAGACAGCACAATAAGGACGGGCAGGTTCCATATCATTTTTTTGAGTTTTTCGCCTTTGTTTTATGAGCCTGTTTGCCACCTTTCTGTGATCCCAATTCCTGTGTAAGTCGTTTGACGGAGGACTCACACAGTTTTCGAACACCTGCCAACCTGGCGGCGATCTTGGGATCCATTGATTTGAATGCGTTCAGCATGCCAGTGTAAAGTTTCAAGGCATCCTGTTTGCGCCCCATTTGATCCAGCGTTACTGCCAGCAAATAGTGCAATTCCAGGTTACCCCTGGCCTGCTTCAAGGCCGTTTTGATCACTGACTCGGCATTTGCGTACTGCTTAACCGCTATGTATGCCCTGGCCAGCAACACCGAGGCATTCAGACCAGAACCCAGCATGACCGCCCTGGACAACATTTGAATCGCTTCAGACCATTTTTTTTGCTCGGAAAGTATCTGGCCACGCCACAAAAATACGTCCGGGTCCTTGGGTGCACGCTTGATCAATTTATTCAGCCAGTTCATTGCCCATGCGATCTTTTTCTGGCGGTACAATGCCTGGACCAGGCCTTTTGCCGCCTCGATGCTGTCAGGATGGACCTTAACGGCCATACCATAGTATTTCGCAGCATCCGTGTTGTGTTTTTGTTTCATGTTCAGGTCGCCCAGCGCCACCAAAGCCCCGTAATTATTCGGGTCTTTCTGCAAACCAGCCTTGAACTCATCGATTGATTCGTCCGTTTTGCCTTGCAACCGGTAAAGCCAACCCAATCCGAAAAGTGCCCCCGGATTCGTCGGGTCCTTGGCCAGGACACCTTTATAAAAGCCCTTTGCCTTGTCAAAATCACTCACCGCCATGGCCAGGTGTCCCTTGATGACATTTATGTCCCGCGCCATGGAGGGGACCTTGTCGTGCAATATAAGCAGGTCGGTTTTCAGCAGGCTCCAGTCACCATTCCTTAGTATATCTGGCCGCATCTCGGCCAGTTTCACCCTCGCCTTTATTGTGGTCAATTCCACATTCCATGGTACGTGCACCTTTTCTGACCTGGTTGCCATCTTCTGGGCCTCCTCGTACTTGCCCTGTGACAACAGTGTCTCGGCGTATTTGGCGTACACCCGGGCAGCGTCAGGTGATTTTGTTTTGCACGAATCACTTGCATTGATCGAACACCCGGAAACCACAAAAGCACACACGGTGCAAATCAGCAAGAACCTGTTCATTCCAGCCTCCAAAGTTGCCTAAGATTAAAATAAAAATCCCGTCATTGCAAGGAACCGGCAATAGCCCCAATTACCTGTCAAATTTGAGGACAAAGTAAGCCGAAAGTGTTTCAGGTACGCGGAGTTAAGCCCATTTGAGCGCAGGCGTACGACTACCGAATTTAGTCAGGTAATTTGGGGAAAGAGCCGACTTCGATGTAGGCAAATGATTGAAAATAAAGACAATTTTTAGAGACAGAAAATCAAATTACCCCAAGGATCAACGGTAAGATGGGGTTTTCCGGCTCTAATCCTGCAAAAATT
>WGCQ01000150.1 GCA_015493765.1 Deltaproteobacteria bacterium | reverse complement strand
TTAAATATGTTGTCTTTTACCTTAGAAAGGAGGCTTTATGAAAAGGATTGGCACAAGAATTTTTCCAAAGGCCCAGACTGTGTTGGAAGGGTTACAGCAGGTGGATCAAAGCAGACTGCCGGATGATTTAACTGCCAAGGAATTGGAAAAATTGTTTAACCAGGCAAAAAAGATCGACAATGAGCGAATCGATGCCCTGGCCAGGTACAGGAAACTGGTGGACCAGGCGGCTGCCTTGCGAAATGAGTTAAACGAAAAGGTGGTTCGTATACGCCTGGCAGTAAAGGCCATATTCGGGCCTGATTCCCACGAGTACCAGTTGGTTGGCGGCACGCGGGCCAGCGAACGAAAACGCCCTTCCCGTGGCCAGTAGGTGCAGGCCGTCGGAAATTACACGGTCCTCAAATTTGACAGGTAAATTGGGATAGTCCCAAATTACCTGACTAAATTCGGGAGTCGGTTGCAGCAAGCGGTCCATCTGCTGCGCCGTTGTACCAATTTGATGCTCGACGTACCGCTAGTACGCCTGCGCTCAAATTGGCTCAACTTCTTACATCTGAACCACTTTCTGCAACCTTTGTCCTCAAATTTGACAGGTAAATTGGGATAAAACAAAAGAATTGACAAATCCGATATCCTTTAATAGTTTTATGGGAGAGAAGGAGATGCCCTGATGGATGAAAACGTCGATAACTTGGATGCCTTTGACAGGTACCAGGACATAATACAGGATGTATTGGCCGGCCGCATGGAGGGCCACAAGTGCCCCTATTGCAACAAAGGCGAACTTGAGATAAAATTCGATGGATCCAGGATGTATATAAAATGCCCTGAGTGCGGTCGCTTTTTTGAAGGAATGCTGGCTTGAACATGAAAAAAGACTTTCTGGGAAAAGGTTTCAATTTTCCTTTGCAAATCGATTCGTCAGGGGGAATTGCGCTGAATGAGTACGAGGAAAATATCGAAACCAGTTTGCGTATCATCATAGGCACCAGGCCCGGGGAGCGCGTCATGCGCCCGGACTTCGGATGCCGGGTACATGAACTGGTATTCCAGCCGAACAACGAGGCCACCGCGTCACTGGCCGCCTTCTATGTAAGGGAGGCGGTCCAGAAGTGGGAACCCAGGGTGGAAAATATAACCGTAACCGCATACCCTGATCCGCAAAAGGAAAACGTACTTATCATAAACCTGTCCTATCGTGTGATTCGCACCAATAATCAAAGAAACCTGGTGTATCCCTTTTACCTGAGGAGGGAAGAAAACGAATGATTCCGAGCCCGAACCTGGATGACAGAACCTTTGAAGACATCGTGGATGAGGCCATAAGGCTGATTCCCCAGTACTGTCCCGAATGGACGAACTTTAACAAGTCGGACCCCGGCATAACACTGATTGAACTGTTTGCCTGGATGATGGAAATGGTGCTCTACCGCCTGAACAAGGTCCCCCAGAAAAATTACCTGGCGTTTTTGGACCTTATCGGCATCCGGTTGAAGCCACCGCAGCCTGCCAGGGTAGTGGTAACATTCAAACTATCCGATAAAAAGGACCTCTTAAAGGTTCCCAAATTAACCACACTGGCCACCCAGCCCGCAAACGACGGGTCAGTGGTGAGTTTCGAAACCACGGAACCCCTGACCGTAATAAACAACCAAATCCTGTCGTGTTTCTCGCAGTATGGCCGTAAACTCACGGACCACAGCGCCTATGTAAATACCGGATTAAAAGAAGGTTTCGACCCCTTTGCCGGGACTGTCCATTCCGAACGATACCTGTACGTCGGCGGCGATAACCTGTGGGACCTGAATATGGGCAATGCCTTGCGCATACGGTTCGATACGGTACACGAACAAACGGACGAACTGCTGTCCCTGTTGGAGTGGAGTGCCTGGGACGGGTCCAGGTGGATCGAAATGGATGCCGACCCCGCGATGAGCGATTTTGACAGCGTGGTGTTGAGGGGCCGCCGCCAGATGGGCAGGGTCGAGGTAAACGGCGTGGATAGTTTCTGGGTAAGGGCCAGGCTGGCGCTCCCGCCGTCGAGTCCCGATATCACGCATGTACAGTCCATTCAGGCCGCATTGATGACCGTGGGCGACGGCATGCTGCCTGACCACGTTTACAGCGAGGAGAGCCTCGATAATTTCCAGGTGCTGGACCCGCAACGGCCATTTCATCCGTTCGGCAAGCAACCGGCGGAAGAAAGCGCCTTTTATTTGCAGGCGGATGGCGTGTTTTCACACAAAAACGCCGAGATTCGCATATGGTTCGAACTGAAGGCGGATGCCCCGACGCCGAGCCCTTCCGAGGAACTGACCCTTGAATGGGAGTACCTGGCCGGCAAAAAATGGCAGCCCTTAGGGCAGGTATTCGCAGGCCAGGAACTGGTCAAGGGCGTTAAGGGAATCGATTTCGAGGATGGTACCCTGGGTTTTACCAGGTCCGGGATGATCAGTTTCAAGGTTCCGCCCAAGATGGAAAAGGGCGATGTCAACGGACTGGAAGGTTTGTGGATCCGTTGTCGCATCGCAAAAGGCGACTATGGCGTGCCAGGCGAATACGTGCTCGACGGGGACACCTGGATATGGAAGGAGGAGCGCCCCTTGCGACCACCGATCCTGACCAGGACGAACCTGAGGTTTGCCGACCCGGAAAGACCGGCAGCCCTGGTGATGGCTGAAAATGACGGGGTTTTTTCGGATTTCAGTGACCTGAACCAGGCCGGCCAGACCGAATTCGAACTGTTCCAGACCGTGGAGGAGGCATCGCCAACCCTGTATATCGGTTTTGAAAAGCCACTCCCCAACGAGGAAATCAAGTTGTACTTCAAACTCCGTGAGGAACTCGAAGTGCAACCTGAGGCGTCGGATATGCCGTCGCAACAGGTCATCGAATGGGAGTATTTTGCCGGCACTCAATGGAAAAACTTGTTCGCAAAAGACGAAACCAATGGCTTTAGTCGTTCCGGTTTTGTAACGTTCCTGGGGCAGCCCGATTTTGTCAAATCCAAGCGCCTGGGCAAAAGCCTGTACTTTATCAGGGCCAGGTTGCAGATGGGCGGATACATCCAGGCTCCACGAATCCAAAGGGTCCTGTTGAACTCCGTGTATGCATCCAATGTCACCACCTACGGGGAAACCGTGCTGGGGTCCAGTGACGGGGTGCCTGACCAGGAATTCCACCTGCTGAGGTCGCCTGTACTGCCCGGACAGGAACTGTGGGTCCTGGAAAAGGAAAAACCCCCGGAAAAGGAAATCCAGCAACTTGCCGAGGCCATGGGACGCGAGGTAATGCGCAAGGCAAAACCGCATGGTTGGTGGGTGTTGTGGCAGGAGGTGGATGACCTGTATCAAAGCGGCGGCAGGGACCGTCATTACGTAAAGGACGGTGACGTGATTCGTTTCGGTGACGGAATCCACGGTATGATACCGCCCAAGGGCGACAAAAACGTGCGCCTGATGCGTTTCCAGGTGGGTGGCGGACTGCAAGGCAACGTGGTGCCCGGGGCCGTGACGGTACTGAAAAAGACACTGCCCGATATTGAAAGTGTGACAAATTACTTCCCCGGCGAGGGCGGCGCTGACATGGAAAGCCTTGACGAGGTGAAAAAGCGTGCGCCTTACGTGATACGCAGCCGGCAGCGTGCCGTTACCGCAGAGGACTTCGAGTGGCTCGGCAGGGAGGCCAGCACCGGGGTCGCCAGGATAAAGGCCTTCCCATGCACGCGCAGGGAGGGCGAGGTCACCGTGGTGGTGGTGCCCAAGGTGGACCGCAAGGCGGACCCGTTTCCCAGGCCGGTTGCGTCCGGTGAACTGTTAAACCGGGTAAAAACCAGGTTGGACCAGGCCAAACTGGTCGGGACAAAGGTAAACGTGTCCAGGGCACGTTACAAGGATATCAAGGTCGGTGTTACCGTGATCCGCCAGGGTGCTGCGGACAGCGAAACCGTGAGGCAGGCGGTGGAAAATTCGATCCGGGAGTTTCTGGACCCGCTAATCGGGGGACGAAACCATCGCGGCTGGCCTTTTGGCAAGACGTTGCTGAAGATTGACCTCTATCACGCCATTGAACTGGTATCCAGCGTTGAATTCGTGGAATCCGTGACCTTGTACGACCTGGACACGCAGCGGGTGGTGGAACAGGTCAGGCTGGGGCCCGGTGAACTGCCGTTTGTACAGCAGGTTGAAATTGTTGAACGCGCATTGGAGAGGATAATTTAATAAAATGGGTACAATACTTGTCCCTGATGTGAGGGGCCGTCCCAGGCATGTTGCACGAAAGATCCTGCGGTTGGCAGGTTTGAACCACATCGAGGAGGTGTTTACCGAATCCAGGCAATCCCAGGATGTGGTGGTTGCACAGGACCCCTCGCCTAACGAAATCGTACGGGAGGATACCCTGATAACACTGAGTGTATCCCAGAAGAGCCTGGTCAGGCACCTGCCGGCGATCTACCAGCCCGGCAAGCCCGGAGAATCCGGGTTTGTAATGCGTTTTCTGTGGATATTTCAGCACTTTTTTGACGACCTCAACAGCAAACTCGACAATATGCACAACCTGTTCCGGCCTTACAGTGTGCCAACGGAATTTTTGCCATGGCTGGCATCCTGGTTTGCTGTCAGTTTCAGGCCGGGCATGGAAGAGGCTGCCCGCAGGAAGGTACTGAAACAGGCCGTACACCTGTTTGCATTGAGGGGTACGGTTTGGGAGATCCGGGAAATGGTCCGCCTGCAGACCGGACTGGAAATTGAGATCCTGGAAAAACCGTGGCCTTACCGCGGGGTAAGGGCTGGTGAAACACGGATAGGCGTGGATTCCATGATACTGCCCCAGATACCCGAGGCAAATTGTTTCATCGTGAAACTGCCTGTGGGTTACGACGACATGGACTTATCCACGCTTCTGGTGTTGTACGAGGTGTTGAACAGCGAAAAGCCTGCACATACCAATTACCTGATAGAATTCAAGGATACGACAGGTGTCAGGGAGGCCACGGACGAGGCCTTCATCAGGGTTGGTCTGCAGGCGATAGGGGTAAGACCAGCGGAATGACAGATACGGAGGTATATGGATGGACAAGGATGTGACCTTCAAAAGGTTGAACTTTTTCAAGGGATTTTTGACAACTGAACAGGACTGGAACGACGGGGAATCCTACCACATACAAAAACGCATGCTGCACAACAAAACCCTCCATGCACCTGGTGTGGTCAGGCATTTCATGGGTGGGTTGCAAGTCACGCAACGGGACCGGGGTGACCTCAGCGTGGTCGTGGCGCCGGGCTACGCAGTGGATGGACGCGGGAGGGACCTGTACCTGTCGCAGCCAACGATCAAACAGATCAATCCACAGGATTTTAAACTGCCCGCGGAGGTGTACGTGGTGTTGCGCTACGAGGAGGAGCCTTCCGACTTCGTGGCGTACAAGGAAAATCCGCTGTTCAAGGGGCATCGCAGGATATCGGAATTTGTTAAGGTGGATGTCATACCCACGGAGCCGGACATAGAGGAGGAGGTGGAACTGGCCAGGATCAGCCTGCAACCGGATGTCAGGCAAATCAGGGATGCCTCGGACCCCAGGAATCCGAAACACAACGAAATCGACCTGCGGTTCGTACCCATAGCAGGCGTGGCTGGCTCTTTTTTGAGTGCCATGCAGAAACAGGAATTGCACGAATTCCTGAGGGACCAGATCACCATATACTCGCTGGCAGGGCATTTCCTGAAGATAGCCACCGCGTTAGACGTGCTGCATGCCTTGATTACACTCGATTTTCTGTTGTCCGTAAATGCGATCAACCTGGGGAATTTCTTTGAGATCTTCCAGAGCATCATCGGTCTGCAAAAGTCGATGTTCGGCGATGTGGAACAAAACCATCCCGAGATAGACAAGGAAAAATTTTCGTTGTATCGGCGCTACATAGAGGGCATTACATTGCAATACCGGGAACCCAGGGAGGCATGGAAGCACGTATTGTACAACGAATCCCTGGCCGGCAAGCAGTTAAAAATCCTGCTGCCCAAGCAGAAACAGGAAAAGGTCCAGGCGGATGACCTGGAAACCTTGCTTGAGCGGGTCAAGAAACGCTCCGAAAAATTCCCGAAGGTGCTGGTGCTGGGCAGCTACAAACTGCAATTGATCGATACCCTGGATATCTATAATCCGGAATCCGAAAAGGCGCATGAATTCACCATTGTGAATCCCCAGGAAAAATACCGCAGCCGCCAGCGGCTGAAGTACCAGGACAACACCGAAGTAGTGGATGTTGGCGTGCACTACGTCGGTGGTTATGCGCAGTGGAAGATCCTCAACGTGAAGCCGGGCAAACGGGTGATCATGATTCGGCGGGTTGACGTGGTAAGGGGGAATTTTTATTGCGATATCCAGGTCAATGGCAAGAATGCGGGCGAACTGGTGGTGGACGATTCCGACATCAACCTGCGTTGGCGCAACTGGCCCATTGTGATTCCTGCAAAACTGGTGGATGCGCCCACACTGACCTACAGGGAAACGCCTACCAAGGCGGACAGGGATGTAAACGTGTTCCGTGTCTGGGTTTACCAGGAACAGTAAGCCATGTTTGACGGAAAAATCCTTGCGCAATTGCAACAGCCTGTCCTGGGCCACAACAGCCTGCTGAATATCATAGAATTTGCAGCAGGCTTGTTTGCCACGTACATCGCATACAAGGTGGTCCACTGGCTGTTTTCCGGTTACCTGATAAAACTAACGAAAAAGACGAAAACAGACCTGGATGACGTCATCCTGGACTCCCTGCGAGGGCCTGCCAAATTCGGGACCCTGATCGGCGGGCTGCTGCTGAGTTTGAGGCTGCTGGATTTCGGCCAGCGTCTCGGGCCGTGGCTGAACATGACCGTGTTGGCCCTGATTATCCTGCTGGGCGCTTATGCATCGGCCAGGGTGGTCAACATACTGGTGCAACGCTATATCATAAACCTCAAAAAACGCGCCCGGGATGAAAAGGAAGAGATAGATGACAACATCATGGTCATGGTCCAGAAGTTCATCAACGGCTCCATCTGGGTGATCGCCATACTGCTGGTGTTGTCGAACTACGGGGTAAATATTACGTCTGCGGTTGCAGGCCTGGGGTTGGGAGGCCTGGCCGTTGCCATGGCGGCCAAGGACACCCTGGCGAACGTGTTGGGCGGTGTGATTATTTTTGTGGATCGACCGTTCAGGCTCGGCAGCGTGATCGAGTACAACGGCGAATACGGCTCGGTCGAGGCCATAGGCATGCGTAGCCTAAGGATGCGAACGTTGGACGGCTTCCTGGTGACGATCCCGAACTCGAAATTCGTCGAATCCGGCGTAAAAAACCTGTCTGACGGCGATTACCGGCGTGTCAAACTGGTGCTGGGGCTGGTATATGACACATCGGCTGACGACCTGGAACAGGCAAAGGGGATCGTGGCGGAAATACTTGAACAAACCTCCGATGTCCTTCATGAAAAGGAAACCTTGATCTATTTTGACAACTTCGGTGATTCATCCCTGGACCTGGTTATCTATTACTGGACCGTATTCGACTGGACCAGGCACGTAAAGGCCAAGGACAGGGTGAATATGCAGATTAAGCGTCGTTTTGACGAGGCAGGCATAGGGTTTGCCTTCCCCACCATGACCCTGGACATACCCAAAAATATACAACAGATGACCGGCCAGCCTTAATCGTCAGGCGTGTATCATCCGGTGGTACAAGCAGGCGAGGACGAGGGTGTTACGAAGTCCTTCCTGGGATCGCCCGCCTTTTCCGTGGCCGTTGACCGTGGGCCGAGTCCGTGGCCGTGGCCG
>WGCQ01000149.1 GCA_015493765.1 Deltaproteobacteria bacterium | reverse complement strand
GGCTCCAGTTGCAACCGGAAACCCCGGCCAACGGCCTCGGACACGGTCAACGGTCACGGCCACGGATTCGGGTTTCGGGTCCCGGGACGCAGCCTGCGGCTGCTGCGGGACGGCCCTGCGGGCCTTCGGGAAGGCTCCAGTTGCAACCGGAAACCCCGGCCAGTCTCGGTCACGGACTCGGTCACGGACTCGGTCACGGACTCGACCACGGCCAACGGCCAACGGACTCGACCACGGCCAACGGCCTAGGCCACGGTCACGGAATACGGACGTCAAACGACCCGGTTGGGGTAAAAATTCGGAATTTTTGCATGTTTAGAGCCGGAAAACCCCAACTTACAGTTGATTCCTGGGGTATTTTCTTTTTTGCTACCCTCTCAACCCTTACTTGTCAAGTATCCGAAGACATCGAAGTTGGCTCACATCCCAAATTACCTGTCAAATTTGACAACCGGGGTGTTACTGGCTTAACTTATGCCCATGAAAAGTCTGGGTCATACCATCCAGTCCGCCTTGATTGCCGCAATAACCGGTGTACTTTTCCTTTGTATCTGGTTGTTTCTGATTGAAGGCGTGCGCCTGGCCGGCATCCTCTCGTATATCTTGTTTGTACTGTACTCCCTGGGACTCCTGGGAACGGGTGCTATTGTAATCGCCTTGGGTGAACAGGTTGTGTACAGGGCGTTGTTTTCCAGGGACATGACCATGGCCCTCGGTCGCAACGGCCCGCGCATCGTGTCCTGGGCCACCGTCGCGCTGGTGAGTGGCGCAGGCCTGGTATTTACCGGATGGCGTACCGTGTTATGGACCATGAATGCCGGCTTCCATCGCCAGGACCTGGCCGCATTGCTGGCGGCTGCCATCATCGCGCTGGAGGGCGTAACCTGGCTGTTGATCGCCATACGTATCCAAAAGCCCCTGGAAAACCTGTTATTCCGCTGGAATCCCGGCACAAACACGGCCTGGCTGATCCTGCTTGTAGTCTCTGTTACCGGCTTCATCGCAATTGAAATTTTTGGCCAGGGTGTGCTGAAGGCACTGAATAACCGACTGATCCTGTTGGTATTCATATTTTTCTTTACCCAGGTGCTGGTATTGTTCCTGGTAAGGATATTTCCAATGCACAAGTGGATGGGGATGATGTTCAACCCACATGTACTGGCAATAAGTATCCTCGTGGTATTGATCCTGTTTATCACGTCCTCGGTGACACTGGGCATGCGCTACGACGTACTGGAGGCAATCACGAGCCACACCACGGTACTCTCACGCATGGTGGTTACCCTGCAAAAGGCCACGGACAGGGACCACGACGGCTATGGCGTACTGTTTGGCGGCGGCGATTGCAACGACAGCAATCCACGGATCAATCCCGGTGCCTACGATATTCCGAATAACGGCATCGACGAGGATTGCGACGGCCATGATTTCAAAACCACGAACGTGAGCTTGTTCAGGAACCAGCATTATGACATCATGACCTATGCCAAACGATATAACATCCTGCTGATATCCGTGGATGCCCTGCGCAGGGACCACCTGGGGGTGTACGGCTATAAAAAACACCATAATTCGCCCAATATTGACCGGTGGGCAAAGGGGAAATTTATATTCGAAACCGCTCGCAGCCAGGCACCGCGTACACTGGAGTCCGTTCCGTCGTTCCTGTCGGGGCTGTACCCGTCGTTCCTGCATTTCGGCAGGGAGCACTGGTTTCCCAGCCTTCTGCCTGACAACGTGATGCTGCCGGAGGTCCTGGCCAAAAACGGCTATGCCACCATGGCGTTCACACTGTGCGATTATATCGACCAGGCGGCCGGTTTTTTCCAGGGTTTTGCACAAACCAGGCTGTACCACAGCCTGCCGGCAAGTGAACGACACGACGAAAGGTCACTGACATTGCACCTGGAACAGGCCATTGCCCGGGCCAAGGCCGCAGGTAAGCCCTTTTTTGCATGGATTCACTACTACAAGGTGCATCACCCCTATGCATGTCCGAAGGCCAAGCAAAAAACCTTCGGACACACCTCCATGGACCGTTATGACTGTGCGATTAACACCACTGACGTCTTGATAGGCAAGTTGATTCGATATATCAAAAAGGACCCGGATCTGGCAGTAAACACGATCATTGTCCTGACTGCGGACCACGGCGAGGCATTTGGCGAACACATGTCCTACTTTCACGGCAAAAACCTCTACGAAGAGGTCCTGCGTGTCCCGCTGATCATTGATGTGCCCGGTCTAAAAGGGGCCCGCGTCTACCAGAATGTCGGCCTGGTGGACCTGGTCCCTACGCTTTTGAATTTCCTGGATATCAAACCACCCAGGTCCTTGAACGGCATCGACCTTGCACCTATGATGGTGGGTTTGAAGGGGTGGAATACCATTAAGAACCGCAGCCTGTTCGCCGAATTGCTACCTGACGGCGAATTTCCCAATAATATCAAGGCAGTAATCGTACGTCATCTCAAGTTGATATACGACATCGGTCGTCGGTCCTGGAGTTTGTACGACCTGAAAAAGGACCCACGGGAACTACGCAACCTGTATGGTATCAACAAAGCCACGTCATACCTGCGCCAGCTCATAACGTGGTTCATCCATGTCAGTGGACAGGGGCGCATGTCCATGGAGACCCTGCTCAAGAAATACGTTACCGCCAGTGCACCTTCAGGCATCACCCGGGTCAACCAGAAGGTCGATAATGCCCTGGACCTGGTGGGCTATCATTTTGTCGGCGGGGACATGAAATATCACCAGGTTATCAGGCTGGATGTATTCGTGCGGCCGTTGAGGCATCTTGGTAATGGATACCAGGTGTATATCGATGTGAAGGGACCGGGGTCCTTGCTGAGGACATGGCATATACCGTTCAACGGCGAGTTTTCCTCCTCCAAGTGGCCTGTGGGCAAGGTGCTACGCATACCCATAATCCTGCCGGTGACCTACCACTACCTGGTCGGGAATTTCATACTGAAATTCGGCATAGGCAGGCACCGCAGGTTGCAGCAGATCGGCACCCTGGGCAGGGAAATCCAGGCCGGTAGTTTCAAGGTCACAAAATGAAATACCCTCGCCTTATAGATCGTTGTCACGTTTAGCCAAGGGACTGCATACGGCCCAGCTGCGACGTAGTGTGTGTGCTACGGTCACGTGTACCGGTATGCTCCACCTAAGCAAAGGACAAGGGTGTGTTGGAATACTCTCTTATTGGAGTGCAGGCGACCTCGTGGTTGTTGAAAAAGTCATTGTATTACACAATGCATAATCCATTTTGATTTGTAACACACTGAATTTACAGAATATTCGTAGGGACTGGTTCTAAATCCGCCCTGAATTTGCCATCAAGTCAACATCCTCATACTTGAGTGTGTCGATTCATTTCTTGTTTGTTTTGGGTTTTGACCGGCCCTGATCAGCGATAATGGCCGTGATGGCCTCCTCGATGCCCTTCACCAGGATGAATTTCATGGAATTCTTGATCTCATCGGGGATTTCCAACAGGTCATTTTCGTTTTCTTCTGGCATAACGATCCGTTTGATGCCAGCCCGTTGAGCGGCCAGGACCTTGTCCTTGACACCGCCCACAGGCAGGATGCTGCCACGCAGCGTGATCTCACCGGTCATGGCCGTGTCCTTGCGCACCAGGTTGCCGGTCAGCAGGGAATACAGCGCCATGAACATGGTAACACCTGCGCTGGGCCCGTCCTTGGGTATCGCACCGGCAGGCACGTGGATGTGGATGTCCATGTCCTCAAAGGACTTGGGGTCAATACCAAAGGCGTCTGCCCGGGCCTGGAGGTAACTCAAGGCGATCTGTGCGCTTTCCTTCATCACGTCGCCGAGGTGACCCGTTAGTTTCAGCCTGCCCTTGCCATCCATGCGTGTGGCTTCCACGAACAGGATCTCACCGCCCGAGGGCGTCCATGCCATGCCCGTTGCGATCCCCGGTATGTCAGGCCTGTCCCCTGTTTCCGGTTTGTACTTTGGCGGCCCAAGCAGTTCCTTGACCATGTCCTTGTCCACAGGCTTCTCATCCCACTTGCCGTTTACGACCTTGACGGCAATGCCCCTGCACAACCCGGCAATGGTCCTTTCCAGGTTTCTCACCCCGGACTCCCTGGTGTACCGGTCGATGATGTAACCAATGGTATCGTTCGGTATATCCACCTTTTGCCCTTCCAGTCCGTGTTCTTTGATTTGCTTGGGTATCAGGTGTCTAACTGCAATCTGGGTCTTTTCGTAATGCGTGTAACCTGGCAGTTCCAGCAGTTCCATGCGGTCCAGCAAGGGCGGTGGGATCGTATCCGTGACATTGGCCGTGGTAATGAACAAGACCTTGGACAGGTCAACGGGTACGTCCAGGTAGTGGTCCATGAATGCGTGGTTTTGTTCCGGGTCCAGCACCTCCAGCAAGGCGGACGTAGGGTCCCCCCGCCAGTCACGGCCCAGTTTGTCCACCTCGTCCATCATGAACACGGGATTGATCGAACCGGCCCGTTTTATGCTCTGGATGATCTTGCCGGGCAAGGCCCCGATGTAGGTCCTGCGGTGTCCACGGATTTCGGCCTCGTCCCGCACTCCGCCCAGGCTGACACGTATGAATTTGCGCCCGAGTGCCCTGGCAATGGAATGGCCCAGGCTGGTCTTGCCCACACCGGGAGGGCCAACCAGGCACAAGATCGGCCCTTTCAGACCTTTGCGTAACTGGCTCACAGCCAGATACTCGAGGATCCTCTTTTTGATTTTCTCCAGGTCGTAGTGGTCCTGGTCCAGCACGTCCTTTGCGTGGTTTACGTCCAGCACGTCCTTGGTCTGTTTAACCCAGGGGAATTCCACCATCCAGTCCAGGTACGTGCGACTGACCGTGTATTCAGGGCTGGACGGCTGGATCGAACGCAGGCGGCGCAATTCCTTTTCCGCCACCTTACGCGCCTCTTCCGGCATACCGGATTTTTCGATCTTCTGGCGCAGTTCATCAAGTACATCCGATTCTTCCTCGATCTCGCCCAGTTCCCGCTGGATCGCCTTCAATTGCTGTCGCAGCACGAATTCCCGCTGGTTTCGATTCAGTTCACCCTTGACCTCGCTGTTGATTTTTTCCGTTACCTTTAGCACCTCGACCTGGTGGTTCAATATTTTGATCGTTTCCCGAAGCGCCTGTTTCAGGTCCACGATTTCCAGGATTTTGATCTTTTCTTCGATCTGGATCGGCAGGTTTGAGGCGATCAGGTAAACCAGGCGATTTGGTGATGTCACGTCCTCAACGATACCAGCCGCCGAATCCGGGATATCCGGTATCAGGCTGAGTACCTCTGTGGTTACGGTCTTCAGGTTTTGTACCAGGGCCTCGATTTCAATATCACGGGCGTTGTCCTCGTCGATGAGTTCGACCTCCGCTTTAAGGTACGGCATGGTCTGGATGAACCGAATCACCCTGAAACGTTGGATACCTTGTACCACGATATCCATGCCGTGTTCCCGGCGCCTGACCACCTTCAGTACCTTGGCCAGGGTGCCAACGCTGAACAGGTCCTCCGGGTTGGGGTCCTGGATATCCTTGTCGCGCTGGGTCAGCACGCCGATGGTCATGCCATCCGGGTTTTCCTCTTCCTCGGTACGAATCAGTTCGAGGGTCTTTTTACGCCCTATCACCAAGGGCATTACCAGGTCAGGGAATAGTACCGCATTCCGAAGTGGTAAAATGGATGTTACGATTTGCTTCTTTTTGCTCATGGCTGTTTTCTATCCTTCTCCTTTTTCATCTCCATCCGGGCACGTCGAACGTGTCCGGTTTACAGACTCGTCACACAGTCAATAACATAATGAGGACGATTTTCAAAGGGTCAAGGGTATTTTTTGATATCTGGTTGTAAAAAAGCAGGTTGATTCACCTGCGATGCGTGTAAGAGGCAGAGGCGTGGAGGCAGTATCAGCGCGGGAGGCGGCCGGGACAGGGGCCGGGCTAACGCATGGGCCCTCCCCCGCCGGCACGCCGAGCCAAATCCAGGTCCTGGGACAGACCTGTTCCACCACCAAAGGTCTGTGGGGTTAAACCCCGCGCGCGCTGTCTGACCACCGCGGTCGCCCTGTCAAACGTCC
>WGCQ01000148.1 GCA_015493765.1 Deltaproteobacteria bacterium | reverse complement strand
GCCCGATGTCAGAGGCCGAGACCGTTGACCGAGACCGTGGCCGTGTCCGTGGCCGTGGTTCCCGGTTACAACGGGAGCCTTCCCGAAGGCCCGCAGGGCCGTCCCGAAGCAGCCGCAGGCTGCGTCCCGATGCCCGATGTCAGAGGCCGAGACCGTTGACCGAGACCGTGGCCGTGTCCGTGGCCGTGGTTCCCGGTTACAACGGAAGCCTGCCCGAAAGGCCCGCAGGGCCGTCCCGCAGCAGCCAAAGGCTGCGACCCGATGCCAGAGGCCAGAGACCGAGACCGAGGCCGTTGACCGTTGGCCGTGGCCGAGACCGAGACCGTTGACCGAGACCGTTGGCCGAGTCCGTGGAGCGCAGGCTACCTGGGATCGCCGGCTTCCAGCCGGCACTCTTAAATGTCTTTCAAATCATGGCATTACAAAAGGCTCGAAACCCGGAATCTGTCCCTGAACCCATCAACCTTCTCTGGTCCGCATAGACCGGGGACAGGGCACGGTTTGCGGATTTCCGTTTTAAATTGGGTGCTAAAGGCCTACAAGAGGTCCTGGAGGTCATCATTGAGTAGTTTTGAGAGTGCCCTGACCTCGATCTGTCGGACGCGCTCCCTGGTGAGTGACATGGCTGCGCCTACCTCTTCGAGGGTGTATGGCCTGTCATGGTCCAGACCGAACCGCATGCTGACGATTTCCCGTTCCCGTGCGGTCAGTACTGACATGCTGTTGTCCAGCAACCGCCGCAATTCCAGCAATTCGACCTTTTCTTCCGGCCTGGGTGATTTGGTATCCTCGATCAGGTCGAACATGGTGGATTCGTCCTCCCCGCCAATCGGTGCATCCAGGGACAGGCTGCCTGCGGTTATATTTTTCATTCGCTTGATCTGGGACACGCTCATGTCCACTTCCATTGCCAGTTCCGATACGGAGGGTTCCCTGCCCAGGATTTCTTTCAACTGTTGGCGTACCTTGCGTATCTTTGCCTGACCTTCCAGCAAGTGCACCGGTATCCTGACCGTCCTGGCGTGTTCCGCGATGCCCCTGGTAATCGACTGCCTAATCCACCACGTGGCGTATGTCGAGAACTTGTGGCCCAGGGTGTAATCGAAGCGGTTGACCGCCTTGATCAGCCCGATATTGCCCTCCTGTATCAGGTCCATCAGGCCCAACCCCCTGTTCATGTACCGCTTGGCAATACTCACCACCAGACGCAGATTTGCCTGTACCATGCGGCTGCGCGCCCGTTTTATACGCGCTTCTTCTTTTTTGATCCGTTCTGCCAGTTCGCTTACCCGTTGCAACGATGTCCCCAACACCTCGGACAACTGATCCGACTGCATGTTCATGGCCAGTACCCGTTCAGGCCTCAGGAATGCCGCAAACGCAGCATTATCGGAAGGGGGCAGGCTGGGTGCCTCGTCATCGTCCGCCTTGTCCAGGTATGTGATCAGGCTGCGCGATATGATATCGATGATTCCGCGGCTGAAACGAAAATCATGATACGCCTTGAACAGGTTTTCCTTGAAACTTTCGGGTAAAGCCGGGTCCAACCCTTCGTGTTCCCGGTGGTCAGCCTCCAACAGGTCTTCCGCAAAGGTCTCCTGCAAGGCCTCCACCCGGCGTACGAACTCGGAAAGTTGTTTTTCCATTACCGGGGTCCAATGGTCATGGCTACTTTCATCCACCGTGGCAATGTCCCGCAACGACAATTCCCTGTTGTTTACCCTGCGAGGCAAGGCCAGTAGCTGGTGCCTGCAAAATGCAATGTCCACCAGTATATCGAATATATTGTGTTCGCCTTCCTCGATCGTCTTTGCGATCCTGACCTCCTCGTCCCTGCTCAGCAAGGGCTCGGCGCCAAGGCTCTTGAGATAAAAATAAATCTGATTATTCAGGCACTTGGAACTAAGCAACTGTGTTGTTTCTGTCCTGGTGCCTGTTTGTGCCGTCGCCTGTCTCGGCATGTTTACCTCCAAAGTCCTGTAAATTTTACATGCAAAATGCATGCCACATGCAACGGATCTGCAATTTTTTTCAAGAATACAGGGATACGTACCTGGATTTTCAAGTTATTTGCAAAGGTATCTTTATTTCTGTAGAATATAGATTAGTCGAAAAATTATTTAGTGTACACGACGAAAGGGGGATTTGCTATGCAAAACCTTTCATATATTCGACAGGACTCTGACAAAAATGTCAGACTTTTTACTGGCCCCCGTTTTGACCGTTCTCTTTTCCTGCCGTGCAGTCACGGAAGCACTGGTGATACGTGTTCTTTACGTTGCCGTTCTGGTCCTGTTCCTTGATTTCAGCGCACTGATAGCCCTGGGGACAGGTATCCACGTCCTTGGGATCCCCCTGGCACGCAGGGAAGCAAAACGACCCTTCTTCGTTGCCGTCCTTGTCCTTCAAGGTCAGGCACATGGTATTCGGGTCACCGCAGTCACCGGATTTGTTCTGCTGGCTGGGCTTGCACGCCTTGCAGTACAATGGCGGTGCATCCTCGCATTTACCCGTGGTTTTGTTACAGACCTGGCCGAACGCGCATTCGTAGTTGTGGGAGCACCCCTTGTCCACGCACTTATTGTTCACACAGATCTTGCTGGCATCCTTGCAGTCTATATCGATTTTGCATCCGGGTTTACACTGGTGCGTCACTGAATCACAATATGTTTCCGGATCCGGGCAGTCCATGGGTGAAAAACAGGCCCCCTGTATCTTGCAATGGCCCTTCTCGCATATCCACGGCCGGTCCTTGGCCCAGTCCGGCTTGGGCTGGGTGCAGCCTGTTACCTTGCCGTTTGCATCCGTGGAGCACGCATCCACGCAGCGTCCCATGGAGCACACCTTTTTCGTATCGGGATAACCGCATTGCAGGTCGTTTTCGCACTGGGCCTGTACGCACATATGGGTCAGGGGATGGCAGATCTGGCCGTACTTGCAGTCCTCATCCTTCTTGCAGTGGTTCTTTTGTGTGCAACTCCCTGACTTGGGCAGGCATAACCAGTAATCCTTGTTGCCCACATCCGTACACTGATACTCGGTCGTTCCCGCGCAATGTCCGTTTGGCGCGCATTTTGCCAGGCACACGGGCTGGGATTTGATGTCCTTTGCCAGTTCAAACCCCTGGCACACGGATTCCGGGTCCGTGGTGCACTGGTAATCCGCCTCACACGGTTTGCATATCTGTATGCGGGGGTGACATTTTTTGTCACACGGGTCACAGTAATTTTCCGACCCGCAATTGATGTCCTTTGCGCATTCCCCCTGGATGCAAAACCCCTTGCAATTACAATAGAAATTATCGCCCAGGGATTTGCAGTCATCGTCCTTGGTGCACTTCGTCGCGGTTTGCCCCTCAGGCGGTACGTCCAGGTTGATGGCGTCGCCGCTGGTCTCCCCGGCTTGCTGCATGTCCAGCGTTGTGCCCCTATCCGTTGTCAGCCCCGGTACATCGCCTTGTCCTGTCTGTTTCGAGGACGAACAGCCGGCCAACGCCAGGATCATGCCCATTAAAAAGGTGATTTCCATTACCCGTTTCATGGTTGCAGCACCTCCACGCAATTGAACACACCCCTATTATCCATAAAAAACAATTTATTGGCAAACACTGCGGGTTGAGTCCCAAGCCCGCTTCTGATCACGTAAACCGCCTGTAACTGCAAGTCCTGCCCGATTACGGCCATGCCCTTGTCCATGGGCAGCAGTATTACGCCGTCACTGGTCACAATGGGTGTGCCGCATGCATCCATGTGCATTTTTACCCGCTTGAGCACCTTGCCGGCAGTCGAAACCTCGACCAGTTCCCTATTACCGGTTGTCACCAGTATGCGGCCGTTGAAATTTGCCACGGCCGATGGCGCCGACAAGGCAACGTGCCACAACAAGGCCCCGTTTGCAGGGTTCATGGCGGCCAAACCGGCCTTGTAGCCCGAAATAATCAGCATGCCCTTTACCAGGGCCGGTGTAAACAGGACGTCCTGAAACAGGCCTTCCGAGGTTGCCAGGGATGCACTCCACTTGACGTTACCGCTGTTGCAGTCGAGCGCCTGGATCCGACCAGTGTAATACCCGACATAGCAGTCCTGGCCATGCACCAGGACACCTGAACGGGCGTGAATCCTGAACTGCATGGGCCGATTCACCTGGTGCTGCCATACGAATGACAGGTCCTTTGCCCGGATAGCATACGCCTTGCCCGTGTTCGTGGTAAAAAACACCAGGTCCCCGGTGCCGCTGAGGTCCGAGTTGATCAATCCGTCGGTACAAAAGGGTTTGCCTGGCAGTTCATGTCCCGTGGCGAGGTCCAGCCTGTGTATGCAACCGTCGTATCCGCCGATGAATATCGCGTGCCCGATCACCAGGGGCCTGGCATAGATCGGTTTTCCGTTGGTGGGTTTTGCGCACCACAGTGTTTTACCCGAGTCCAGGTCGAATGCGCAGACCTTTCCGGCACCGGAACCGGTGAATACCCTGCCGCCATAAACCAGGGGCCTGGCCTCGTCGATATTGTTCATGGACAGCAGCGGTGGCACATAGACCGTATGCTCCCACAGGCCCTTCAGTACCACGGTCGTGGTAACGGGCGCATCAGCAGCAGCGGGGTATGACAAAAATGTCAGAGTACAAATTAACGCGCTTACAACAGTGTAAAATGATTTTTGAAATAGCGTACTCAAGGGTCAGCCGCCGGCGGATACAGTAAACAGACGCAGTTGCACCGTATGCAGCACGAACCTCGCGTAGTCGTTTAACTGGAGCAGGCCGGATTGCAGGGTCTTTTTGGCCATCGAGTATTCACTGGCCGCCTTGGCAGGCGCCTTCCGGGTGGTTTTCGGCAGCACCGCAGGGTTGAAGAGGTCACCTTTCAGGATGTGGAAATTGGCCTTTACAAAGGGCGTGGCATTGCCAGGCACCTTGTCTAACAATGCCTGTGCGTCCTTGTACTTACCTGCCCGCACCAGGGCGTCAAACGCCGCCTCCAGGACTATCGGTCGCATAGGGTCATCGGCTTTCAACCCTTTCAGCGCATTCTCAAAATGCTGGGCAGCGCCCTTGTAGTCGGATACATTTAGCAGTGCGGAACCCGCCGCCACCTCCATGGCCGTTGCGTAGGGCTTGCCGTTGAGTTTTTCCGTGCCCAGTGCCTTGATACTGCTTTGTACAGTCGCCTTGTCACCGGCACTACCGGCATTCAGGATACCCTCGAATTGCGTTTGCACCGCGGCGCTGGCCTCGACCTTCTTTTCGTTGATCATGCGTATTCCCATGTACACACCAACCAGCACCAGAATGACCACGATCAACAGCGCTATCACCTTTACGCCATGGCGTTCCAGGAAAGGCGTAAAACCGGCCATTTTTACCTGGAATTCGTCCGGGGCCTTCAGGTCCTTCAGGCTTGGTTTGTTTTTCTTTTTCTTTACCTTGGACATTTACACCTCTTAAATAAAAGAGCCGGCTCTCCGGTGAGGATTCGAACCTCAATAACAGGAACCAAAATCCTGTGTCCTGCCATTGGACGACCGGAGAATATCATAAAAAGGCAATAAAAGGCAGCATTTTAATAGCAAAAAAGTACAATTCTTGCAAGAGGCAACTTTGATCCCAAATTACCTGTCAAATTTGAGATAAACGTCCGTTTTTGGCCAGTGATGCGGGTAAACCCGGTTTACTGCTTGAAGACCTGTACGAAGCCCTCGTCCCGACGATTACCGCCCACAACGGCAAATCCGTTCGGATAAGCGGCTACTGCACGACCCTGATATGCCCCTTGTTTACAGCCCAGGTAGGAATCAACCACCGCGTAATGTATATCGGTTGCTGTCGGTGCCTTTGACGTGTTTGCATAATACAGGCGGGTTTCACTGTTACACAGTTTTAGATCGCCTCCGCCCTTGTACACCTGGCATACGGCCACGATTAGCGCGGTGTCCTTGTACACGGAACCCTTGTAAAATTTGCATTTATCCTTGGAAAGGTTACCGGGCGTGATGTCGGACACCACGGTCTTTCTGTTGAGGTCGTACCAGAACAGGTGATGGTCGGTAACCACCATACCAGTGGATTCAGTAATGCCGAGCAGGTCCGTGACATGCTCCCCCGAGTCGAGGACCTTCTTGGCAATCGTGCTGGCGTTGCTGTCGTTGATCGGGGCAAACATGAAACCACCCGGAAAATCGCCGTTGACTATCAGGTTGCTGACCTTGCTGGGAAGACCGGAATTCATGTAATCCTGGTAATCCGACCACCCGGTGACTGCCCTGGCCGTTACACCTGCGGCATTCCATTTTATATCCTGGCATGCCCACTTGGGCGTATCACACTGGCAGTGCATGATGTCCCCATGACAATGGACATACCTGGTGCACAAGGCAATTAGGGGATGATTATCCTGGTCCACTCCCCCTATCAGGTAATAATCTGTTGATGTGCCGCATATGGGGGCATCCAGGTCCAAGCCATGCCATGCTGTATAAAGGTTGGATGGATTCAGTGCAGTTAGTTTGGACTTGAGCGGAGGGTCCAGGTCAACGGATGGCGGATTGTCATCGATATTTATGGTTGCAACCTGTCCGCTTTCACCCACGGCCATGTCAAATGCCACGTCGGTAACAGGTGTGGACATGGCCGTGTCGGGGAATGTATAGGACCCATCCAATGTTGTGTCCATGTGACCCTGCATACCCCTGAATGCATGCGTGTTAAGGTGTGACAACTGCTGGTCATCGTCCTTCCACAGGTACAGGCCGCCAAAATCGGTGAATGTGCCCTTGGACACCCATCCCGTACCGGACATCTTGACGTCCTCCTGCCTGAAAACCCCGGCGATAACAAGTATTGGCTGGTCATTCGGTGTGCTATGCAGATTTCCCACTGCGACCATGGTGGCGTTGGTGACCTGGCCGATTTTGGGTTTCATACTGATTTCGTGCATATCCGGATTCAAACAGTGGCCGTTCCAGCACAGGCCTTTGGTGCCGCAAGATGTCATGTTGGCGCCTGGTATATCGTTTTTGCATGTGTGATCCGCGCAGGTATCCAGTGTGCATGGATTGCCGTCGTCGCATTCCTTGTCGGCCTGGCAGCAGCTGTGCACTGGCGTGCCCTTGCACATGCCCTGGTCGTCGCATTTGTCATGGCTGGTGCACGGGTCGTTGTCGTCACAGGGTGTGCCACTCAGGATTACGGCGTTGCAGACCCCGTTTGCATCGCACGTACCTCCTATACACTTGGGATCCACGCCCGAAGGTGTTTCAGGTACGCATTTCGTGCCCTTGGGTGCCCTGGCAGGTACACAGGTCCCATCCTGGCATTTTGCCACCTTGCAGGCCTCACCTGGCAAGGGCATGCCCTTGCAGTCAACGTCCGAGTTACAAGATTTGTTTAGATCCGGTGGGTTTTGCACGTCTTCCCCGGACCCTGCATCCGGCATCACTTCAGTGCCACCCCGGTCCGTAACACTGTCATTTTGCCGGTCCCAGGCAGTATCCCTGGTTACATCCG
>WGCQ01000147.1 GCA_015493765.1 Deltaproteobacteria bacterium | reverse complement strand
TGCCCGACGATTTCATTGACGCAAACATACGCACGGACATCAACTGGGTGAAGCGCCTGGCAGGCAGCAGTGAAAACGCCCGCCAGATGATCGATACCCTGGTTTACGAGCGCCGGATCAAATACGATTCACAAATGGTTAAATCGAAATTCAACCTGTCGCAGTTTTTTGACCCGGAATCGTTCCCCGTGTCCTTGTTTTACCTGGGCATGCTGACTTTTTTTGATAATTTCACCATGACCTTCCCGAACCAGACCCTGGAGACGATATTCGCCAGTTATTACAATGAAATCAACCAATTGAACATGAGTGCGGACAAGTACGCGCCCGCATTCGAGCAATTCATAAAAGACCTGGACCTAAAAAAATTGTTTGCCAATTACTGGAAGGAATACGTGGGCCAGGTCCCGGCCCAGGCCTTTGACAAGGCCAATGAAAACTTCTTCCGCACCACCTTTTACGAACTGTGCAACCGCTACCTGTCCCATTATTTCGTACTGAACATCGAGTCGAATTATCCAACCGGCCGCAGCGACCTGGAATTTTTGGGCAAACATCACACGCAATTCAAGAACCTGAAATGGGTGATCGAATTCAAGCATTTTTCCCGCGAACAGGCAAAGAAAGAGGGCATTTTTGACCTGACCGCACCCAGGCCCCAGGAGGTGCAGCAGGTCCGGTCCTACGCGGACGCCATTGCCGCGGATTTCCCCGGTTACAACATCACGTGCTTCGTGATCTACACGATTTCGCACGATGAGTACAAGGTGTTTAAAATACCGAGGCCGTGACCGTGGGCCGTGACCGTGGAGCGCAGGCGGCCTCGCCTGCTTGTTTCGCGGGCGTCCCGCCCGCCTATCCGTGACCGTTGACCGAGGCCGTGTGACCCCCGGTGGTGGCGAAAAAAAGAGCCCCATCAAATTCCGTAAATATCCGCGGCTTTCTTTAATTCCGCCTTTACCATGTCCAGGAATGAGGCGTCCCCTTCGACCTTTGCGCAACCGCCCCATGACAAGACCCAACGCATGGCCTCCAGTGTGTGGACGGTTTCAAACTCCACGATTGTGTCACCTTTGTCGAGGGTTACAGTCTGTTGCGGGTGCCATTGACGTTCCCTGGCATAGGTGGCGCATTTTCCCGTGAACCGAACCCGGACCTTGCAGGCCTTTTGTCCCCTGAATACGCCGAAATGGTCCCCGATGAACCTGTCGAAATCAAAGCTGTGTTCCGGAAAATGCGTACTGGTTACCCTGGCCGACCGGATACGGGACAGGGCAAATGTCCTGGTTTCCTTGCGCAGGTGACAGTAACCAGCGATGTACCATTCACCCTTGAATCCGAACACGTGGTAAGGATCGACTTGCCTGTGCTTTGTGTTGGCGTCACCTGGGGTCAGGTATTCCATGTCCAGCGTTTTGTTTCCGAGCAGGGCCTTGAACACGGCCTTCCATACCCCTGGCAGGATTTCAGGTGCTGGTTCCGGGATGAAAGACAGCCGGGGGTCCAGCCATGCCGGGTCTATCGTCACCTTGCCAGGCAGTCCGTCCGAGAGTTTTTTGAATATATTTTCAAGGGTATGGTACAGGGGCGTATTTTGGTACTGCGTCAGGACCTTGTCCGCCAGGTAGATGGCGAATACCTCGCCCTTTGCAAGGTTCAGCATGGGCAGCGTGTATGACGGGTCCGTGTAGTAATAGCCGTGACCTTTCCTGCTGTACTCTATGGGGGCGTTCAGGTCGTACTTCATGTACGATATGTCACGCTGAACCGTGCGCGGATTGATGTTTTCGTTTCTCTTTCTCCATTTTTCCGTGATGGTCCTGCTGTTGGGCAAACGGCCCGTACGCGTCCCATCCAGGATTTCCCGGTGTATGAACACCAGCCTGCGAAATTGTGCCTTGAATTTTTTCATCACCCATCCCCAAAGCCCAAATTGCGCGACTAAATTCGGGACATCGTAAAAAATTACAAATTATTGGGGTAAGGTACAAAGTCCGTACCATACCAGCCGGTATCATTGTAACATGAGCGTTTGTTACTGCAAATGCAGAGGGCTGTCAGGGGGCGTCGGGAAGGCGTTTTTTGTTGTTTTTTGGGACCCGGGCCGGTTGCAAAGGGTGCCGGCCCGGGATGGGTTGCCTTAAAAAGGAGGTAAACATGAGAAGAATGCTGCATTCCATGGATGACGAGGTGTTGGGTGAACTCATGGTAAATGTCCATGACCTCATCATCCTGGCGGAGTTGCCGAAATGGCATTATGATGACATTGAAGAAGCCCGGGACCGCGAGGGCGTTATCGGCGGGCCTTGTGAACGCAGCCGTGTGGAGCATCCACTGGACTTGCCCGGGTTTTCCGTGCACGAAATAGAAGGCCTGGCCGAGGCATTGATAAAAACGGGTGATGATGGAAATGACCGGTTTATGGACCACGGGCCAGAACCCGGAGGGGATGGCGATGTGGAACTGTGGGACCTGTGGCGGGTTACCGGGGAAATTCCGGCCAACAGCGTGGAAGGCTGCGGGGTGGAACTGCTGGGCTTTTATCACCCCTTTCACCGTGACGCGCATCATTTACACCCATGGGACTATCCATGGGATTACCCCGGTGATGAACGCTGGGGGATCTACCTGTTCGCCGAGCGAATCACCGGCCTGGCCTATGCCATGGCGGGCAGGGCCGGTGTGCCCGGAAACCTGATGCTGGGTGCCCTGATATTCCACGTCATCCGGCACGAGTGGCATCATTTTGCAGAGGAAGTCATGTTGTCCCACCTGGAAATCGTACTCGGGCACCTGTTTTACCAGGAGTGGTCGAGGCTTTACGGGCAACTCTGGCCCAACAACACGATCAACGAATCCCTGGCAAATGCCCGTGCCCTGTCGGAAACCCGCAATTTCCTGTCGAATGAGGGCCTGGGACGCACATCCGGGTACAGGAAGGACATTGTAAAGGCCCTGGAGGAAATGATGCATCTTAGCCAGGGCGCGTACAGCAGGTTCGATGAATTTGTTCGACCCGATGACTACCGCAAGGGACTTGGTGCATGGCTTGGCCAGGCGACACACGGGTTTTACGGTCGTTCCCAGGTGGTTGTGGCCGAGGCTGCGCGCATGAGGCATACAAACAGGCGCATCGTACCGGTCAGGGTCATAAAAAGGGGGTAAATCATGTGTAAAAAAGGGAAACCAGAACAAAACAATCAAAACAAGGATCCGGCTCAAAAGGTCCTGATCAGTAATCACCAGAAGCATACCAGTAAACTCGAAAAAGAACTAAACGAACTGGGACAGGCCGGGTACAGGATGGAAAACAACAGCACCATGGTCATCCACGGAGGCAGTGGTTTCACCGTGGGCGGTCCTGGTTACTGGTTTGAAGCCAATGTATTCGTTTTCAACAAGTCGGACCGAAAATACACCTACAAGTGCACCATACATAAGCGTGGCTCCACCCCCACAGCGGACATGGAACTGATAAATCCCGAAATCCAGGCGCAAAACGAGGATGGGTTTACCCTCAGGAAGGTGCTGCCCCTGTCCATGATCAGTGATGACGAACAACGGCCGTCAAAGGGCACGTTCGCCTTCATCCTGATATTCGAGAAGTCCATTTAGTAGGCTGCCACAAGGCCCGGGTCTGCCCCCATGCAATCACGGGCTATATTTCCATTACCTCGCCATCCGCCAGTTCCTTGACCGGCCGATTAAAGATGTCCTTATATCTTGCGCCCGCGAACGTATGGATCGGCACGATATTTTTGGGTTTGATTGCGTCAACCATCCTTTTCAAGGCCGTTATATCCGCGTGACCGCTCGTATGGATCGTGTACATTTTAAATCCCCTGTGCTCCAGGTAATCCACAAAGTCTTTTACGTAAGGTTTGATGGACTCGTAATAAATCAAAATCGGCAAATCTATGTCTAATGAAATCAAAGGGTTACAGAGGCCAAAAGGATTAAAATCGGACTTTTTACGAGTCCATCTGTTATTGAAAAATATCTTTTTATTGCCATGTCTTTACTCCTTGTTTCTCAACCCTTTCTTGACCACCCCCAAAAGGTCGTTCATTATTTGATTCACATCGTCCTGTTCATGTTCTGCGGCCAAAGCATACAGGTCCATCTGGATATTGCCCATGCCATAGTGTGACTTCGGCTGTTCATATAGCAAGGTTTTAAGAGCCTCATCCAACGAATCAATGAATCCCTTGACATCCTCGACACCCAGGGCGCTGTCCAGCAGGTACAACTCAAGTGCCTCGGACTTCTTGGTGGTGATCGACCCGATGGCCTTTTTGTCCCAGACCAGGGTACGCACGTGTTTGCCCGCCTCGATCAGCCTGAAATAGAGTGGATTGTTCCAGTCTGTTTTCAGGAATCCATTGATGACCTTCTTTACCATCTTCATATCCCAGCGGTTTTTGCCCATCAGGCCCTCGACGATCTGCCTGAATTCGTCGAACTGGTCCTCGATACTTTCCATCCTGACGTTCGTCAGGTTTGCCGAGATCAACACTTCCCATATCGGACGGAATTCGTTGGTGCTGATCTCGCCGTCATCATTTTCATCGATTGTGTCCATCAGGATGTTGAATGCGCCTGCGATTCTGCTTTGGGTCTTGAGCGGGTCTGCGGACCTCTCAAAGATAGGCCTTGCCTCAGGGATATTGGCCAAAAAATTTACGTCCTGTAACTGGTTTGCCCGCCATGGGGTGGGTTCCTGGGCAAAGAAATAGAAAACCTCCGGCCATGTCAAGTGGATCGTTGCCAGGCCGAATACGATCTTTGCCTCGCGCAGGGTCCAGGTTCTTTGATGAGCATCCAATTTCAGTCGCCGGTTTTTCCTGTAAATCAATTTCAAAAGATTCGCATAATTGATCACCCTTTTTATGGCCCTTGGGTTGTTGTTCGTCCCCAGTTTTGACATATCCGTGAAGTAGTCAGCGTCCTCCTGGCTCAGGTTTCTTTTGGTCCCCGTATCACCCAGAAACGCGCTGTCGGAAAGTTTCTCCCTTCTTTTATAATCCTTTGTATCCGTGGACCATTCCCACCCCATCAGGGCCATGACATAGCGGTCGATACGGTAGGAGGATGTCGGCATATTGAAGGGGATCTGTATGATCTTGTCGAAAAAGGACTTTCCCGCAAAGTCCTTGGCATCCCCGCCCATTTTCATCCTTACACCCTTCTGGATCACGGAGTAATCCACGGCCAGGATGAAGACCGTCTTTTCCACGTCCAGGAAATTCTTTACCGACTCCAGCAGTTCCAGTGCCCTCACGGGTTTCAGCCTGTCCAAATCATCCAGCATGATCACTATCTTGCTGTAATTATCCGGCACTACGGAGTTCACGATTTCTTTGAAATGCCTTTTGTATTCTTCCACTACCCTTGAAAGGTCCTCGAATGACGTGGGCGGTTGATTTTCACCCTCTCCCTTGGTTACCTCTTCAGCCGTTTTCTTCAAGTCCAGGCCGGTTTCCTTTTTTATTATATCGTTTGCTCCAATGGCCACGGCTCGCCATACCCTTCCGAGGAGTTTTTTGTTATTGTCCTTCAGTTCCTGTTTCTTATCACTGTCTTTGACCTTATCCAGGATTGCACGGTTTATTGCATCCAGCACGGAAATTGCCAGGTACTCTTCCTGGGTGAACTGGGAGTATTGCCATGTCTCTATCTTGACCGGGTAGAGTTTTTTTCTGGGGGCGGATAGTTTTTCCAGATTTTTAGTGATCATATTCAACAGCGAGGTCTTGCCAATGCCCCAGTCGCCCTGGATACCTATGGTCAAGGGTGTGTCACAATAGGCTATGAACTCGGCGATTGCGTCCGCCTGTGTCTTCAATCCCAACCGCTCATCCCCCGCATCCTGGATCGGCAGGTCCCTCAACAACCCTTTTATCCCCTCTGTTTGTTCGGTATCACCCATTTCGCCTCCTTTTCATTTCGTACAAATTCCCACTTCCAGGATAAATCCATTATAGCACGCACAACGATTTTTACCACAAATCCTTGGAAAGACACTCGCACATTTGCAATCCCCGGGCCATGCAATTACAATCAGCACAGGCCATGGTGGTGACAGACATGAAAAAACGGCTGAAAATACCGTACGCAGTGGCGAATTTCGAACGGATCAGGGAAAAGGGCTATTTTTACGTGGACAAGACCCGGTACATCGCACAACTGGAAAACTACGATGCCCCGGTGTTTCTGCGGCCCCGGCGGTTTGGCAAAACCCTGTTGTGCTCCACGCTGGAATGCTATTACGACGTGAAGCGTGCGGATAAATTCGATGCCTTGTTCGGTGACACGTGGATCGGGCAGCATCCAACCGAGGAAAAGAACTCCTGCATGGTGCTGAGGTTCAATTTCTCGGAAGTTGCGATTGGGGACAGTATCAATGTGATAGAGTCGAATTTCAACAGTATCTGTAAATCGGATTTCAGGTCGTTTGTTTCCTATTACAAAGAATATTTGGGTGATTTCGATCTGTCGGAAACAAAGACGAGCAATATCCTGAAGGCGCTCCTTGAACGGGTTGAACACAACAAAATCCCCCCGCTTTATATCATCAT
>WGCQ01000146.1 GCA_015493765.1 Deltaproteobacteria bacterium | reverse complement strand
TGTAAATACGCTGCTATAAGCACCAAATGTTTGCTCTAATCCCCTGTACTTGCGTTTTGTCAGAATGGACGATTTTAACCCTTGGTTTTGTAATGCTTTGATAAACAACGTGTTCTAAAAATAACCCTACATCGAAGATCCCTCTTGATAAAAATCAAGTGGACATTTCTGTGAAATGTGCTATAGTGCACTCGGCTTTTTGATTTGGAGGACTATTATGGCAATGATGATTACCGAAGATTGCACGGCCTGTGGCGTGTGCGTGGACGAATGCGACGAGAACAACGCGATCAGTGAAGGCGATCCCATCTTCAAGATCGACCCGAACCTGTGCACCGAGTGTGTGCCCTACGATGATTCTCCGAGGTGCGTGGAAGTCTGCCCTGTGGACTGCATCGTAGAGGACCCGAATCACAAGGAAACCAAAGAGGAATTGGAAGCAAAATACAACAAAATCCATTCCTGATGCAACAACAGATCCCTTCCTTTGATTTTCAGTTCTGAAAATCAAATAACAGAAATACAATATCTAAATACCGTTACCTAAAATATCGATGTGATCTTTGCCTGGATTTTCCGTGAGCGCTGACAGTGGCGTATACCACCCGGGCGGGCTCCGGAAAAACCCCATTTTCCAAGGAAAATCGACTAACGCCTGTGCTCAAATTAACGATATGGGGCCTGGTATTTTGTAATTCAGTCAGCCCTTTTTTGTCTGAGTTTCCGGAAATGAGACCTGGACATGCACGGGGACAATGCACCCAACCATGTAGGTTGCGCCTTACCTATTTGCATACCCGCCTGGACTGCATATTTCATGGCAGACACCATGGCCGTGAAGGCGCCTGGACGTTTCACCACCTCGTCGTGCTCCTGGGCCGATTTGCCTTGTAATTTAAACAGGACCCGCCGGACGCCCAAATCTCTTAGCCTGGCCGCCTTGGCACGTGAATCGATCCACGACCCATCCGTTTCCATGACGATTTCACGAAAACGCATATCCCTGAGGGCCAGCAGGATGTCCAGGAAGTCCGGATGCCTGGTGGGTTCGCCTCCGACCAGCATGACCCGGCCATAGGATGCGTCCCGAGCATGCCTGGCCGCGTTTATAATGTCGTCCTTACTTCGTTGGGTGACCCACGGCGGGGAATCCCGAAACGGACAGTCCGCGCAGTGGTTGGTGCATTGTGCCCCCGTAAACAGCAAAAACCTGAGTCCGTCATCCTTGATGGCCGCATACAAATCGTCAGGTCCCCTGAGGTACGTGAATACGTCATGGACTTCCATCAAATCGCTTATCCCGCGCCTGTAATCGCGCGCACGATGGTATCGATCCAGCAGGTCCTCCGCACGCCTGGCAGATTCCGGGGCATGCTGTTCATATGTAAGTTTGTCACCATCCAATTCGTCAAAGGCAATAGAATTGGCTATGTGACGGAATCCCAACCCCTTGCGATCGTTTCTGATCCTGACGCCAAAGCGTTCCGGGTGGCGTGTAATCTGGGAATCAACCAGGTAAAACGGAGAGACCGCAAGTGCGCCTATATACCTGGCATTCTCCTCCACGAAACGGGCCGTCAGTTCATAATCCTCACGTGTTTCGCCCGGAAAGCCGGTAATTACATTCACCTGTGTCCATATACCGGCCTCTTGTACGGATTTCAGCACCCTGGCCGCTTTTTCGGTCGAATACTGGCGCAGCATCTTTTTCAGTATGTTGGGGCTTGCGGATTCCAGCCCGAAGGTCAGCGATATGCACCCTGAATCCGCCAGTATATCAAGGTCATCCTCCACTATATTCTGGAAACTTGCCGAGTCGCTCCAACGTAGTTTTACGCCTGTTCCTGCAATGGCTTCGGCCACCCTCCTGGGATAGGTCCTGCCAGCCATCAAGGTGTTGTTAAGGAACGCAAAGTCGCGAATACCAAGTGATGCCAGGTGATGGATTTCCTTTGCCACCATCTCCGGGTCTTTACGATATACCTTGGAACCTCCCTCGGCGGACACCTGGCAGAAACTACAATGGAAAGGGCAACCCTGGATGAACTGAACCGGTATTAATGGCCTGCTCCCGGGATTCGGGACCATTACGAATTGGTGGCGCTGGAATAAATATGAATTGATGTCCAGACCGATGGGATCGGCAAACCCCCTTTCTGGCATGGTCACTTCCCTTCCTTCCTGCAACACGAGGCGCCCTTTTACGCGGTTGATCAATTTGCGTACGTTCCTAATCGGACGCCGTCCTTCCAGGGCATCTATCAGTTCAGGCAAAGGACCTTCACCCATTCCCATGCCAAAAAAATCCGCCTCCGGCACCAGTGACATGAACTCCATGGGATCAATATCCGGATCGCCACCCACGATTACAGGTACCTGGAATCGCTGTTTCAGGGATTGTACTATCAACGCCGTACCCGGTGCCCGTCTGGAACTGACAGCAATCAAGTCGTAGTCGTCGTCAGGTATGGCACCCAGCAACTGCTCCCCAAGGCTACTGATCTCAGAACGGCGAGACCTGCCGGACAAGTGTTTCACCATTGTTTCATGGTCCAGTACAAAGGGGTGCTTCACGAATTCCCTGTAAAGTTCGCCCCTTTGTACGAATACGGTATCCAGGTCCACCTGAGTTACGCTGTGGCCATTTTTTCTTAGTTTATCGGTAAGATACATGCTGGCAGAGGGAGGAAGGATGGAGTCCATTGACCTGCGGTTGAGCTCCGGGGCGGTGACGAACAGGACCTTCATCGCCTACTCACTTGCAATCGGAAAGAAACTTTCATAAAAATCGGCTCATTACGAGGAAATCAAGGCTCATGATGCGTTTATACCAAAACCTGGTGGTACCTGCAAGGGTGATGGAAGGCACCAAATTGTCGGACTAATGTCGGGAGTGAAACTTCGCCTGACGGCTCGTTGTCACGGCCTGCGGCCTTAGATAAGGCACTGCGAACTGCCCATCTACTGGATTATTTTCACTTGTTTGGCTTAGTACGCCTGCGCTCTTCTTTAGCCTATAATGATTTCAAGTACCAAGGGGACGCAGAAAAATGGGGTTCTTCCGGATCCCGCCTGGGTGGTATCTACCAGTGAAGTCCAAAAGCACTTAAATACTTAAAAGAATTTAACAAGAAATAAAAAATGATTTTTAGCCCATAAAACATTTCCGGATTTTCACTCCTCCCCCACCACCCCACACAAACGGGTCCGACTTTGGCCCTGACGACCGGCATGACGAGCCGGACAGGCCCAAAGGGCCGTTGCGAGACCTTATTTTTCG
>WGCQ01000145.1 GCA_015493765.1 Deltaproteobacteria bacterium | reverse complement strand
CGACTTTACACACCCTCGTGGCGGTCTGCGCTCCACTTTACTCCAGAATCCACCACAAAACCCCACGGCCTCGGCCTCGGACACGGCCTCGGACACGGTCAACGGATTCGGGCCTCTGGCATCGGGACGCAGCCTGCGGCTGCTGCGGGACGGCCCTGCGGGCCTTCGGGAAGGCTCCCGTAGTAACCGGAAACCCTCGGCTACGGCCCCGGCCAACGGTCAACGGTCTCGGCCACGGTCAACGGTCTCGGCCTCGGACACGGCCTCGGACTCGGCCTCGGACTCGGCCTCGGACTCGGCCAACGGACACGGACTCGGACTCGGCCAACGGACACGGACTCGGCCACGGATTCCAACTCCTGTACCGAATCCGGCAGGCATGTAAAAGCGTGTAGATATTTGACTACATACATCGGTTTCCGTAGGCTTTATGTTAGTTGTGCGAATCATGTAAGAACCGCGGAGCATCATGTTTTCAGCACTCTCGAAAAAACGGTTCAGGGATTGGCTCAAAACATCCCTTGCACCGATCAACATCCTTGATCAGGAGGTTCCCGAGCAGGAAAGGGCCATTTTTCGGGAATACACCAGGCACCTGACAATATTCGGTGCATCCGTGGTGGCCATTGTGCTGCTGACCCAGGATGCGCTTTTATGGCCCACGGATTTCCTGGTTTATCCCGCAGGTTCCAGTGCCCTGGTCGCGGTACAAACCCTGCGCCTGATGGTGGCGGCAGTCTGTATCATCAGCCTGGTCGGCCTCAAGTTCGCCGGTGCCTTCCGGCGCAGGCCTGTATTGTTCACCATGGTGATGCTGACGATCAGCATGGCCGGCGTTGGCTGGGTGTTCGGCAAGACCGTTGACATGCGATCCCACCTGGTGTATGAAATCTACTCCATGCCCATTGCAGCCATCCTGATCATCGTGCCTCTCGGGTTGCGTATCCTGACAACCACGTTGATCGTAGCGGCGTACCTGGGTGCATTTTTTACGGCAAAACCGGAGTTTTTTACCATGCATGATGCCGGTGGGCCTGTAATCTGGCTTCTGGCCGCGGTTTCAGGCGCCATCGTGGTGGGCCACGTGTTCTACATGCTGTTGTGGTCGAATTTCCACAAACAACATCTGCTGGACAGGGCGGCGGCGGAACACAACAGGATGCTGGACAGGCAGGCCGGGGATATCAGCGCCCTTGTCAGGCAGCTCGATTCCATAGAGGAACGGGAAAGGCTGAATTTTGCCCAGGAGATCCACGATGAACTGGGCCAGGTCCTGGCAGGGATGCGCATGGAGGTCGATCACCTCCACATGCTGGTGGACAACAAAAAGACGGACCGGATACCGGAATCATTCAGGAGACTCAACGAATTTTTCGATTCCATGAACGATTCCATACACTTTATCATACACAAATTACGTCCAGGGATGCTGGAAGAGATGGGTTTGACCGCCACGATCAAAAGCGGATGCGCCACGTATCAAAAGCGCTACGGCATATATTGCAATGCCACAATCAGCATAGAAGAGGAATCATTATCCAAAACCCAGGTATCAAATTTATACAGGATCATCCAGGAAGCGGTTACCAATGTGGCAAAACACGCGAATGCATCCATGGTTGATCTCGACCTGTACCGCGAAGGGGAGTTCAATGTCCTGAAAATAAGGGATGACGGGCAGGGATTTGACACGAAACAGGTAAAAGACGGTAGATTCGGACTGGCCGGGATGAGGGAAAGGACCAGGCAGATGAACGGAACCATGGAAATCGATGCGTCAGAAGGAAAGGGAACGATGATAATCATTAAAATTCCCATAGAAAACAAGGAGAACCAATGATACGGATATTCCTGGTCGATGACCACGAGATCGTGCGTAACGGTCTGAAACGCATTATTGAAGAAATTGACGACATGGTCGTTTGCGGTGAAAGCAAAGACGCTACCGGGCTGACAGATAAGTTGAAACAGGCAAATCCCGATATCGTGATCCTGGATATCCACATACCCGGGGGCAATAACCCGGCCCTGGTCAGCCAGATCCGCGCCCTTCCCAGGGCACCCGGCGTGGTCATGTTCACCATGTTCCAGGAGGACATCCACGCAATCGCCTATTTGCGTGCCGGGGCCGGCGCGTTCATCAGCAAGAGCCGTTCCACCTACGAACTGATCGACGCGATCCGCAAGGTCAACGCTGGCGGGCGGTACATCACCCCCACCCTGGCGGATTACCTGTTCGAGAACCAGATCACCATTGACAAGCCCCCGCAAACAACCCTCAGCGCGGGCGAACTGGAGGTGATCCGTGCACTTGCCGACGGCAAGCGGGCCACTGAAATCGCCCGGGAAACCGGCCGCAGCACCAGTACGATCAACACCTTTGTCCAGCGCATAAAAACCAAGCTCGGCCTGCGCACCACCATCCAGATCGTACAATACGCCCGTGATAACGATTTGTTGGGATGAGAATCTAATCTTTGGGCTAAATCGAGCGAGAAACACCAA
>WGCQ01000144.1 GCA_015493765.1 Deltaproteobacteria bacterium | reverse complement strand
CTCTGGTGTCGGGTGTCGGGATTCGGGCCGCAGCCTTCGGCTGCTGTGGGACGGCCCTGCGGGCCTTGCGGGTGGGCTTCCGTTACCTCCGGGAGCACACTGCCACAGTCAACGGTCTCGGCCAACGGCCAACGGTCTCGGTCTCGGCCAACGGACTCTGGAGCCGGAATTCGGGTGGGGCCAATACTCTTGATCTTTTTTTGTTCGTTGATTATATTTATTTAATGTTCCTGTTATTAATCAGACGATAACACATGCTGAACGGACAGAGGAGGCATTAATGCGGAAAACACTAATCACACTGGCTTTAGTCCTTGCATCTGCCAGCGCCATGGCCCAGGTACCGGCGGTTCTCAATTTCAGCGGCAGGCTAAGCACATCAATAGGCGATATTACTGGCACCAGGACAATTACCATAAACTTATGGGATGACCCGAGTTCTACTGATGCCGGACATCAGCTGTGGACACAAACCTTTACCGTACAGGTTCAAAAGGGCCGGTTTCACCTGCTACTGGGCACAGACCCATCCAATCCCCTGCCTCTTGACCGGTTCAATGGTGAAAATCTGTACATCGGGGTCAGTGTGGATAATGGACAGGAAATTACACCGCGCATGCAAGTGGTCAGTGTACCCTACGCGCTGAAAGCCGGCGATGCCCTGCGGCTGGGTGGCCACGCACCGGATGCCTTTGCATTGGCGAACCAGGCGTGCACTGTGGGCCAGGTTATGACCGGTGTGGATATCACAGGTAAACCGGTTTGTGTACAAAATACCGATACGCTGGGTGAACTTTCCTGCGCAAACGGTAAGGTGGCAAAATGGAATGGCACGGCATGGAAATGTGCTGACGATAATAATACGACGTACAAGGCTGGGGACGGGCTCGTTTTAACGGGTGTAACATTTTCCCTTGCCCCGGCATACCTTGATGGCAGCGCCTATGACCTGAGATTCGTGAACGAAGGTGAGGCCAACAGTATATCCTCGGACATGATTCAGGATGGAACCATTGTTAATGCTGATATATCTAACAATGCTGATATATCGCCATCCAAGATAAATGGTGGCAGTTTTCAAAACAAAGGCTACACCTTCCCCGGCAAACTGACGGTAAAGGGCGGACTTGACATGAGCGGCAAACAAATAAACAATGTAGGGGATCCTGTTGCGGGACAGGATGCTGCAACCAAATCCTACGTTGACAAGACGGTCTCAAGCACCATAAACAATACACCCGGTATAAAGACCGGAGTGAAAAAATATACAGTGGTTCTGGCATTACGGCAGGCAGACCATTGCCCTCCAGGGTATCACGTGGAACAGGTATCATCCCTGGCGGGAAGCAATAATTGGCTTTACATAAATATATTTGCAAAAGGCTTATTCATGGGCGGCGTAAATTCCCCGAGTTACGGCCAGGAATATTTGTATGCGGCGCTGCAAAGCACTGAGGGCATAAAAAATATCTGTTGGAAGACATATAACTCTTCAAGCGGTCATCCGCACACATCGGTCTTCATGATGGCCGGTGGCTCCCAGGATATATGCCCCAAGGGTTACTTCTACATCCCCGCATCTGACACCAAAGGAAATAATGGTTATGGCTATCTGATGGCTAACGAAACCGGGATGTACATTGGTTATGTGCATAGTTGGGCACATAACAGCACCCAGTACGATGATAACGGCGGATTTTTATGGAGGGACTGGACCAGTCATATCAATACAATATGCTTCAGGGTATTTGGCGTTGATGAGGACCCTGACACCAGTAAAGGCGTTTATCCCGTATTCATCGGTGACCAAACGGAAGGTGAATGCCCTTCGGATTTTTCCAAAAAGACGACTGCAGCACTTGATGGCAGCGATACCTGGCTGTACATAAGCATGACGGATAACGCCTCGGTTATAGGTGGGCTATACCAGTGGGGACACGGTGGAAATAACTATTTGTATGCCCAGTTAAATGCCACAAATTCCCCTTATTTGTGTTGGAAATATTTCCAACGTGACGGCAATCCTTTTACCCAGATCAGGACCTTGAATTCGGGGTCATGTCCCACAGGATACTATTCGTTCAACGCCGCCAACCTGAAAGGCAACAATGGAAACTGGTACCTTGAGGAATCCGGCCACGGATTATACATGGGCTGGGTCAATAGTTGGGGTGACGCGGACTACAGCCAGGGTTATATTCAACACAATTTCACCACGCAGGTCAAAAAGGCCTGCCTGCATATTGACGGCGTAAAATAAGAAGTACCGGGCATGCATGCCTGGGAAGTGCTTACCTGGCAAAAGGAAATCTGTACCGCCATGGTTTTGTAACAGTTTGATAAACAAGGTCGTTTAGAAACATCCCGTATTGAAAATTCCTCGGGGGAGTATATTGTTTGACACAAAAACGACCAATGGTTATACTTTTATTATGAAGATTGCTATTATATCCGATATTCATGCAAATCTGGAAGCCCTGGAAGCAGTTCTGGCCAAAATCGACGACGAGGGCGCTGACCAGGTCATATGCCTTGGCGATGTGGTTGGCTACGGGGCAAACCCGAATGAATGCGTGACGCTCGTACGGAAAAATTGCCTGGTTACCTTGCTGGGAAACCATGATGCCGCAACAACTGGCGCCATGGACCTGTACTTCTATCGTGAAAATGCAAGGCAGGCCATTGTGAAGACCCGAGCCATGCTCAGCCAGGAAAACTACGAATGGTTGTACACCCTGCCATACACCTACCAGATGAAGGGCGCTGATTTTTTCCACGGTGCACCCATAACCCCCAGCAGTTTCTTTTACATAGTCAAGGCAGAGGAAGCCCAGGCACATACACGGGTGTTTTCCAAACTGGCACCACTCAGTTTTATAGGCCATTCCCACATGCCTCATGTGTTCCAGGTCACAAAACGGCATGGCAAGATCGTGGATGAAAACATCCTCGAACCATCCGCAAAGGTCAAATATATCGTAAACGTGGGTAGTGTGGGTCAACCCAGGGACAAGGACCCCAGGGCCGCCTTTGCATTGTGGGATACGGATACAAACGAGGTCCAAAATATCCGGGTTGAATACAATATCGAGGCTGCCGCCCGACGCATTATCACGGTTGGATTCGATGAAGGTTTTGCAAAGCGACTGTTTTCAGGCTCTTGACCTTTCTGCATTTTTGTTCAAATCCAGACAAAAAAAACGATTAGTTTCAGGCTTTACCCGAATGTGGCTCTTCCGTAATTATCCTGGGTAATGGATAGGAATTTGTGTTTGATATGCGATGCATATCGGCTGAGCGGACCCGTTTGTGTGGGGAGGGTTGGGAATCCGGAAATTTGGGATTACATCAGGTTCGTGCAGCTCACACCGCTGTGGGCGTCAAAATTGTCAAAATCCCTGCATTCCTCGACCGTGGTGTTGTTTATGCTGGGCACAACATATACACCCACAGTGATGGAACTGTCACCGGGCGTGTAAGTGCATTTGACCTGTTCGCAATCCCCTGGTGACAAAGCGGATTTTGTTTGCACCAGGCACTGCATCTTGCTGTTGGCATTGGGCGCACCCAGGGTAAAGACCACCGGCACACCAGCATTCACCGGTTGCCTGCCCCTGTTACAAACCCTTGCCGGCACATCCAGTTTGCCATCCGCATCGCAGTTTCCTATGACACCCAATGACACGGTAAGGTCCGCCACGGGTTGCTCAGGTACTTCGCCCTGGACGTTTTGCCGGAAGTTATTCAGACCCGGTGTACTCCAGTTCTTGGCCGCATCCGTAGGCTTTGTGATAGTACCGTCCGGTTTTACGTTTGTGACAAAATAGGCGTGCTGGTTCCAGATCGGACGGGATGCCGCCCAGTTGTCATTGCGGTCCTTGAAGACGTAGAGACCCTCTTGTACGGATTTGTATGGCGTCCTGCACACTTTGCCCTGGCCAGGGGTGTTGATAATGGGCGTAGTACACTTGAAGTCGCCGCTTGGACCACAATCCGAGTCCTGGGTGCACCTGCAGTACCCGGCAACGCATGAACCGGCCTTGTTGCTGGGACAATCCGAGTCCTGGTTACACCTCAGGCCCCTGAAATACGGGTCCATGGAAGGACATGAGGTGGCACCGTTATTGCCGATCACCATTTCGGCCCTGCCGTCGCCATCCACGTCAGCCACAACCGGATATTCGTACCAGGTGTCGCTTTTGCGTGCCCAACTGACCAGGACATCACCGGTTACGCCGTTGTAAACCCTCACAAAGCACTCGTCCGCATACACCACCTCTGCCTTGCCGTCGTGTTCAAAATCGAACACGCTGGAGCCTGTCAGGCTGGATGAATGGTCCTGCGTAGGCATGGACCACAGTATCCCCTTGGCCTTGCAACCAAATGGCACAGGGGACTTGTCACAGTCCTTGTCAAACACCGTGTATCCATCCCTGCCGGCCACACCGAATTCTGGATGGCCGTCGCCGTCGAAGTCGGCAACCGTGGGTGCGCCGCCCGTGCCCCCGCCAGGCAGGTCGAAGGGTCCGAATATAATCTTGCCTGCGATGGTCTGAATGCGTACCTTACCATCCGAGATCACCACGACCTCAGGGATATTTTTTGACCCCACGCCTGGTACGTTGTAATTACCAAAATCACCCAGGGCCACGAAGCCGTCGGAAAGCCCGCTGTGGGTAAAGTAACTCTTTTTGACCCATCTCTTGTGATGCGCGTCAAAGCCCCAGACCCCGTCGCCAGTGATCAACTCCGCCTTGCCGTCATGGTCCACGTCCACGGCCACGCCGATCTGCCCCGCGGAATAACGCTTTGTTCCCAGGTTGGAGGCCAGCGTTTTGCCGTTATGGTCATACAGCCAGGCACCCTCCAGAACCTCCGGTTTGCCGTCGCCGTCAATATCCACGATAGTTGGACCATTCCACCTGCCGTAGTTGTGCCCGACGTGGGAATCGGAATGCCACAACAGCACCCATTTCTTGTGAGCCTGGTCAAATTTGAATGCAACCAGGCCCCCGTCAGCCGAATTTGCCACGATCTCCGGCCTGCCGTCACCATCCAGGTCGCCCACCGCAACCGGGTCCGCACCCACGACCTCGTGTGCGGTAATGGTGTATTGCTGTTTGCACGTGGCGCCGTCGATGATTCGTATCCAGCCCTCCCGATAGTCATCCGGGTTGTCGCCGAACCTGTACACGCTGGGGAACACGATGGACGGCTTTACTGTTTTGGGATTGTTATCAAAATTGAAATCCACCACTATGGGTGTGGGGATCACCTTCTTGGAGTGTGGTTCAGGGTCACCAGCGGGCGGTCCAACCCACTTGCACTGCACCGTGGGCCTGAATATGCCGACCTTGATCCGCCGGGTGCACTGGTCCAGGTACTGCGGTGCGGCATGTACGGTATATGGCAGGCACTGCTTGTTTTCGCAATAATAATCGCCGGGACAATCGGAATCCTTGGTGCATTTTCCCGCCACATGTACGCAATACCCCCTTATGCACTTGCCGGTTGGTGCACAGCAATCCTGGTCCTTTGTGCATTTTATCTCTCCAGGGTGAATTGCCGCATTGGAATCATTACAGTCCCCACCCGTAGTCACCCGATAAGCACCGCTGGGTGCACACAGGCATTTCCCGGAGCCCGTTGCCCCGAATCCATCCTTGTCGCTGTCCTTGTAATAAGTGATGCAACCAATGGCCCCGGCCTCGTCGGTCTGGCCATCGCAGTCGTTATCCACACCATCGCACTTTTCGGTACTGGCCGGGCCAGGCTGTCCGGTGCACTGAACCCCTTTATGGTCCGCTGAACACACGTATATCCCGTTTGCCGTACAGGCACCCGTGCCCACCTTGCAGGATTTACCCAGTTTATCAGCCCAGGTTTCGTCGGTTTTTCCATTGCAGTCATCATCCACGCCATTACACAATTCCTCTGAAGGCTTCCCCGGGGTCACGTTGCACTCCAGGCCCGAACCGTCTTTCTTGCATTGATATACGCCTATCCTGGCGCACGCCCCCTGCCCAACACTACACAAATGACCCTTGTCCGGGAAGTTTTCATCAATTTTACCATTGCAGTCGTCGTCCACGCCATTACACAATTCCTGGGAGGGTTTGCCCGGTTTTGCACTGCACTCCACCCCTGAACCGTCCTGTTTGCATTGATACACTCCCACGCGTGTGCACGCCCCCTGTCCAACGCTGCACATATTGCCCTTGTCCGGAAAACCCTCATCCGTATGGCCATCACAGTTGTCATCGATATTGTTACAGACCTCCGGCTTGGGCGTTTTACCCACGCACTTCCAGCCGTCCTTACCCTGGCATGTCCATTGACCGGGACATTGGCCGTACTTGTTTTTGATAAAACACTGCTCCGAAGGTGGTTTTACGAATTCGTCCGTAACGCCGTTGCAGTTGTCGTCCTTGCCGTTGCAGGTCTCGGCCTCGGCCTCTTTTGCATCACATCCGACCCATCCCTTTTTGGGGTCGCATGTTTCAACACCAAAACAGCGCCCGAATTTGTTTGTCTTTTCACATACCCGCTGTTCGCCTGCATTTGCCGGACCACAGTCGCATGAACCTGTCACAGGCACGCACTGCTTTACCTTTTGACCCTTTGCAAACGGGTCCACCCTGTCCGATTCCTTGCAGGCATAGCCCGGTGGACAACCGTTTTCAGGGCAGTCTATGCCACAGAAATTGCCACCACCCACGTCGATGCACTTCCCTTCGCCACACTGCCTGTCCCTGGTACAGGGCTTGCACAAACTGACACCTACGGGTGTGCACAAGCTGATCATGTCGCCGCCCATTTCAAATGTCTTGCATAACCAGTTATCAGGACAGTTATCCACACATGTCTTGGTGCACACGTAACCCCACGGTGTTTCAATGCAAAATCCACTGTCACAATCCGTATTCTTCTGGCAAGGTGCGCCGAATGCACCTGCTGGTATCTCGCCACCGTTGTCCCAGGGATTCACACTGTCGGCACTGGCATCCGTTTCAGAGTTGACATCCATTGCATCAAATATGGTGTCACCTGAAACTTCGCCGTCAACAGCGGTATCGGATTGGGAGGCTGCATCCGCATCCCCATGGGTAGTGATTTCCGTGTCCTGTTTATTACCCATGTTACAGGTCGGCAATCCCCCCCCACTACACGCCACAAATCCAAACAACGCCAGTGAACCGAGTACTGTAAATCTGTAAATCGAGTCCTTCATTTTCCCCTCCAGGAAAAAATTCCACTTCAACAGGGATAGTTTATAAAAAATAATCAGTCTAATCAACCCGCAAGTTGATAATCGCTTCGTAAAAAGTCCTGTTTTGGTCTTTCTTGTCTCTCTAACCCTTTGAGTTCATTAGAAATTGGTTTGTCGATTTTGTTTTGTTACGAGTCCCTCTTACTTTATCAATTCGAGACGGTCGTAAAGGCTGCACCCGGTTTTTGACCCTTTGTCGCATGCTGATTTGAACAACTCGGATGCGCGGTCGTAGTCCTTGCCCACGCCCTTTCCCTTGACGTACAAAAGCCCCAAACCGAGGCATCCGTACGTCAGTTTGTTATTGCAGGCCTTTTTATACAGGCGTGCAGCCTGCTTGTAATCCCTTGCCACACCCTCGCCGTGCTGGTACATGCGTCCCAGGTTGTAGCATGCCCCCATTTTTCCCATATCGCATGCCTTTTTATACAATGCCGCGGCCTTTTGTTTGCTCCTTTTGACGCCTTTCTTGCCTTCATCATACAATACGGCCAGTTTGTAGCATGCCGCTGCGTCCCCGGCCTTGCACGTCCGTTCATACCCTTTGACGCCAGATGCCTTGGCAGGAACGGCTTTCACAACTTTGGTGTTTTTTTGCATTTTCTGGTCTTTTTCTACTTTTTTGGCCCCTTTTGTCGCTTGTTTTTGCATATTTTTTTGTGCAACCCGCTTTTTTTGCATCTTTTTCGACCTTGGCCCATTGGTCGGCTTTGATGTAAGGCCTTTTTTGCCACCAGGCGCGCCAACCCGTGTTTTGGCCGCTGTTTTTTGCTGTTTCTGGCTATGCCCTGCCGGGTTTTTGGGCCGAGCCCGGCCCGCGTTACTTGTGGTTACCGGTGCCGCTCGTTTTGCTGCCACAGGCGTTGGTGGCGCCGGGACCTGTTTTTGGACCTGTTGTGGCCGGGTGTTCTCAAGGGCTGGGGCCTCATGTTTCTTGTTTTTCCCGCGCAGGAAAAAAAACGCCACGCCAACACCGGCAATCAAAAGGACCGTGATCACCAAAAACAATCCTGTCTTTCCACCGGATTTTTTATTTTTTCGCTTATCATTTGCCGTGGGTGTACTTGCGGAACCACCGGATTCACCCGCAGCAACAGGCGGGGATTCCAATGGCAAGGTCCTGTCGATCTTTTCAGGCTTTTGTTCCGCGGATTCCTGTCCCTGGTTACGGTCCTGATCCCCTTCCGGGCCGGTTGCCTGTGATACATCCGTGGATTTCGCCCGGCTATCCCGTGTATTCTTGCCCCGGCCGCTTTCCTGTTCGTTCTGCGGTGGTTCCCGCGTAATACTGCGGGATACCAACATCCGGGCAAGGGGATCCAGGCCCGTGGTCTTGGCATCAAGCACCTTCATTTCGGTCACAGCGCTGTCAAAACCGGCCCTGAATTCGTCCACGGATTTGTAACGGTCCTCGTACTTGCGGGCAAGGGCCATGGAAAAAAAGTTTTTCAAACCATCAGGTGGGTCGAGGTCAGCAATCATGTCCAGCGGGTCATAATCCGGGGAAATTTTCTGACCCAGTAGTTCCTGGAATGTCCTGAATTTGAAGGGTTTTCTGCCAGTGAGCATCTCAAATGCAATCACACCCACCGCGTACAGGTCGGTCCACGGACCTATGTGCACCTTGGTGATCTGTTCAGGTGCCATGTATATTGGTGTGCCCAGAATCGTATCCGTGTAGGTCCTGGCCTCGATGAATTTGGCCAGTCCGAAATCCACGATCCTGACAAAAAAATCGTCGTCCTCGATACGTTGCAGCATGATATTGTCCGGTTTTATATCCCGGTGGACGATCTGCAGGCGGTGAGTGGATTTCAGTCCGCTCAAGATCTGGTGAATGATATGTACGGTCTGCTCCAGGCTGAACCGCCGGCCCTCCTGGGCCATGACATCCATCTCCTGTTTCAAGGTCCTGGCGTTTTTGACATACTCCATGACCATGTAGGGTGTGTTGCGAAAGACCCCGTATCGTTGCAATTTTACAATGTGAGGGTCTGTCAATCGGGCCAGGCTTTTGGCCTCCTGCTGGAAATTTCGAACCAGTACGTCTGCGCTGGTCTGGTTGTCCTGAGGTTCCAGCAATTTGATGGCGCCTTCCAACATGATCGGCATCTGCAAGCCCAGGTAAACCTTACCAAATCCGCCTGATCCCAGTTTGTCAACCACCAGGTAAGCATCGATCACCTGGCCAAGCAGCGTATCGATCTGTACGCCTTCGTGTTCCGTCAATTTCTGAAAGTATTCATCGGGGATAAAATGGACTCCCCTGCGTTTGCATGCCTTTTCCTGGCAAGGCGTACCGACCTCACCCTTGGAACCGCACAGCGGACATGTACCTTCCGTACTCATCGAATACGATTATATTGTGGACAAACAGTAAGTGTCAACCCAAATTCCAGGCCCCTAAATTTGGGACTACCCAATTGCGGCGTATTCTGATGATTGATAGAAAAGGATTTGACAGGGCAGTCAAAGAGAAAATACCCCGGGAATAAACGAAGGAATGGTTTTTCCGGCTCTAAACCTGCAAAAATTTCAAATCTTTACCCCAACCGGGTCGTTTAACATCCGTATTCCGTGGCCGAGTCCGTGGCCGAGTCCGTGGCCGTTGACCGTTGGCCGTTGGCCGTTGACCGTGGCCGTGACCGTTGGCCGTTGACCGTGGCCGTGACCGTTGGCCGTTGACCGTGGCAGTGTGCTCCCGGAGGTAACGGAAGTCTCCCGCAAGGCCCGCAGGGCCGTCCCGCAGCAGCCGAAGGCTGCGTCCCGATGCCAGAGGCCCGAAGCCAGAATTCAGTGGCCGAGGCCGTGACCGTTGGCCGCGACCATTGACCTGCCCTACCCTGTGTGATACCAACTAAAGAGGGATGTATCGCATGTCAAGCCTGCAAAAAGATATAGTACTCGGCCTGTTGCTCATTGTGCTGTGCATGACAGCATACATGTCGAACCAGGCAGCCATGCCCGGGGGTGACACTGTGGCCTCAAGGTACATTCCCCTGTCTCTGCTGTGCGAACACGACCTCGACCTGAATGAAATGCCACTGCGCTTACGACTACGCAACGGTCGCATATCCCAGCCCTATTTCCTGCTACCTGCCAGGCACGGCCGCCAGGTGGCCACCTTTGGTCCATCACCAGGTATAATGGCGTTTCCGGTATTTTTCGTTGCAAGCCTGTTAAGCAACCGATTCAGTTACCAGCGCGTACTGCACCTTGCAAAACTGGCAGCGTCCCTCATGGTTGCAATATCCGTACTGTTACTCTACCTGGCCATGACCAGCATGACAGGCAGGACAGGCGCCTTTATCCTTGCTCTGGTGTACGGGCTTGCCACCTCGTCGTGGAGCATGATGAGCCAGGCCCTATGGCAGCACACTGCGGCACTTCCCTGGCTGGCTGCTGCCCTGTTGGTATTGACCAGAGGCCGCAATCGTGATGCCCTGGTCCCTTGGGCAGGACTATTTTTGGGCCTTGCCGTGATATGCAGACCACCGGATATCGTTATCGCCATCGCATTCACAGTGTACGTATGGCTGCACCACCGCAAATATTTCGTAGCATTCCTGGGGCTTGCCGCAATCCCCGCAGCCTTACAGGCCGCTTACAACTGGTTTTATTTTGGCAATCCCCTGTTGTTCGGCCAACTCTTGCTGAATCGTTTTTTGCATGAGCACACCGGCCTGTTATCAGCCTGGGCTTGCCCCAAGTGCGCCACATGGGATACATCGCCACACCATGTACTCACTGCCATCGCTGGCCTGTTGTTTAGCCCCTCCCGAGGCATATTCGTGTATTCCCCCGTATTAATGCTTGGCCTGTGGGGCCTTGTCGCGTCCCTGCGCAGACAAGGCGACCCCCTGCTGCGTTGGTCCCTGGCAGGTTTTGCAGCCCTCGTGCTCTTGTACGCCTTTCGCCATGACTGGTGGGGCGGATGGAGCTTTGGCTACCGATTTCTCATGGACGGTGTGCCTTTACTGGTCATTGGTATAACCCCCTTGTGGGGCCGGTTGAAAGCCAGTCGATTGCTTAAAGGCCTGTCGTTGATACTGGTCCTGTTTTCCCTGATGGTCCAGTTCGTGGGGGCCTTCAGTTACAACCTGGTGGGCTGGAATGCCAGTCCCGATGTAAATGCACATCCCGCACGCCTGTGGTCAATGGAACACAGCCAACTGGTGTATTACATGAGGCATTTCAAGATTCGCAGGGATTATCACGGGTTTGACACCCCTCCTGCAACTATTACCGTTTGCCCGGTCCGAATTGCAGAACCGGGTAAACACGAATCCCACGACCCTTAAACGTATCGAAGTATTAACCTTGCAACCCCCTTTGTCCTCAAATTTGACAGGTAATCTGGGTAATTTGAGCCGACTTCGATGTAGGCAAATGATTGAAAATAAAGACAATTTTTAGAGACAGAAAATCAATTTACCCCAAGAATCAACGGTAAGATGGGGTTTTCCGGCTCTAAACCTGCAAAAATTCCAAATTTTTACCCCAACCGGGTCGTTTAATATCCGTATTCCGTGGCCGTGACCGTGGCCGTTGGCCGTGGACCGTTGGCCGTGGACCGTTGGCCGTGTCCGTGTGATCCCGGTGAAAACGAAAGCCGTGGAGCGCAGGCGGCCTCGAGGG
>WGCQ01000143.1 GCA_015493765.1 Deltaproteobacteria bacterium | reverse complement strand
GTTAAAGTTAAAAGAACTTTAAGGTCCACAACAGACCTTATTTCATTTGGATATCTTATCAGGATATCCGTCAGGGGGTGACCCTCTTCTATGTTTACTCGAGGCCGCTTGCGCTCCGCGGCCTTCGTCACCACCACGATCCACACGGCCAACGGTCACGGCCAACGGCCAACGGTCACGGCCAACGGCCAACGGTCACGGTCAACGGCCAACGGTCAACGGTCAACGGTCAACGGTCACGGACGCCTGGATTCGGGTTTCGGGATGCAGCCCGATATCAAACACAAATCCTGGTTCGATGCAAACAATTACGACTACCCAGGCGGGATCCGGTTCCAGCCGGCACTCTTAACTATCTTTAAAATCATGGCATTGCAAAACACTCGGAATCCAGAATCTGTTCCGAAACTTTTCAAATAATCAACACACTCAGGATGCCTGTGCTTCATTGGTCGTGGTTACTGCCAAAGGTCAACAGCCTGGTAATGACGCCAGTAATTTTTCCACTCCATCCCGTGCACTACGAATCGCCGCACCCAGGTTCCCTGGTGAGTCGGCGTCGCCTGCAACGACCACCGGAATTCCAGCCCCCTGCAAAAAGTCAGGCTGAACCGGACGTACCCCCACTGCGTAAACCAGGCTGTCAAAAGATTGCTCCAACACCTTGTCACCCTGGCTGAAACGGGCTGTACTGCCATCCCACCATGTAACCTTTGCCTCAGTCAACATGTCGATCCCCAGGGCCTTGGCCTCACCTATGATGACCCACCGCGAGGATCGCCCCAGGCCGTTTCCTATGCGGGATAGCACTTCCACCACCGTGACTTTCCGAAATCCCCTGAGCAATTCCTCGCGCAGGATGGAGGGTTCCACTGACCCGAATAGCAGGTGAAAACGCAATTGTTCCGCGGTCATCGTACCCTCGGCAGCCAGGTAAATAGCGGTTTCCAGGCCCGTGGGGCCACCCCCGATCACCAGGACTTTGCGTCCCGGCGCCACCTTACCATCCAGCACATCCCATGCCGAATACATGGGTCCCTGGCCAGGGATTTCAGGCCGCACCGGGGTCGCACCTGCTGTCCACAAAACGCCATCAAAATCCGCCACCTGTTCAGGCGTGTCAATCAGGGTATTCAGGTGCAATTGTATGTTATCTCGCTGGTCCAATGCGGCCTGGTAGAACCGGATCATGCGCCTGTATTCGCCTCGACCGGGCGGAATCGATGCAAGTCTCAACTGGCCGCCGATTTCGGGTCCCGATTCGAACAGGCCCACCTGGTTGCCCATATCTGCCAGTAAAACAGCGGCCTCCATGCCCGCTGGCCCGGCCCCTATAACGGCAAAACGGCCTGCCTGTTTTACGGTTTTTACATGCACGTTCGGATTCACCACGCAATCCACGGGTTCACCCGAAAAAACCTTGTCAAGGCACCCCTCGTTGCAACTCAGGCATGGACGTACCGTACTATGTTGACCCGCAACGATTTTGTTCGGATATTCCGGGTCAGCAATCAACTGCCTGCCCAGGTTAAGGGCATCGGCATACCCCCAGCGAAGCAGGTTTTCCGCATCCCGGGGGTCCCGAATCCGGTTTGACGCCACCACGGGCACACCCACCACGTCCCGTACCCGCCTGGCCAGAAAAGCATAGCCTGCGGTCGGAACCTCCATGGTAATCTGTGGCACCCTGCTTTCGTGCCACCCGCCAGTAACATCGAACCATGCCAGCCCTTCCTCGGCCAGGGCAGCGGCAATCCTGACCTGTTCCTCCGGACCATTTCCATTGTCCACGAAATCAGAGCCTGAAAAGCGCACACCCACCGGACAATCCACAGCATCCTTTACGGCACGGATTACCTGCCTGGGAAAACGGACACGGTTTTCAAATGAGCCGCCATATTCGTCGGTACGATGATTCACCGCCGGTGAAAGAAACTGGTTAAACAGGTATCCGGCACTCATGATCAATTGAATCGCCTGGAACCCGGCATCCACAGCCAGCCGGGCTGAATCCACAAAGGACTGGATCGTACGTTCGATATCCTCTTTGGACATTTCACGCGGGACCTCGTGTGTAAAGGGACTTTCCACGGGCGATGATGAAACCGCTGGCACCCCGTTAAGCATGCCAAACGCATAACGGCCGGCATGAAACAACTGGATGGCCGGTACGGCTCCGCCGGAACGTATGGCCTGGGTAAGCGGTTTCAGGGCATCAGCGTGTTCCTGCGTGTATAACAGCAGCATCATGGGGTCGGAGCCCTCCTTGTTTACCGCAATACCTCCGACTACGATCATACCTGCCCCACCTCTGGACACCTGCCCGTAGTACTGGACTATTTCAGGCCTGCATAGTCCGTCAGCCGAAAGGGCCAGGTGCATGGCCGGCATGAACATGCGATTTCTTATTTCAAGATCACCAATCCTGATTGGGCTGGTCAATAATTCAAAACTGGTCATTTAACCTCCTTGAAATGCACACTATGGTAACAGAAAAAACGGGGTAGTGTACATGAGAAATCCCGATTCCCGTATGTTTAGCCATGTAAGGCCCCCGACTGGTCCAGTAAAAGCCCTGCCTCTTCCACCGCATCCATGAATCCATGACCGAAAACCCGGACGATAAAATCCATCATATCCTGTGGCGGGGGGCTTTCAAAAACCAACTCCTTGCCTGTCACAGGGTGGACAAACACAATCCTGTAGGCATGAAGCGCCTGCCTGTGAAGTCCTGCATATATCTTGCCCGATACCCTGCCACCGTACAGGTCATCGCCTATGATTGGATGCCCCATCTCGGACAGGTGCACCCTGATTTGATGTGTACGCCCGGTTTTAGGCCTGGCCAGGCACAACGTCATGCCATGGGCCTGGGCTGCCACGGCAAAAAACGTCAGTGCGTGGCGACCTTCACCCCGACGACCGGTAAATTTTAAGCGATTTGACGATGAACGTATCAACCGGTTCTCTACGTAGAAACTACGTGCCAGCCCCGTCCCCTTACATACGGCTATGTATGTTTTCGTAACCTCCCGGTTGGCAAACGCCCGGGACAGCCCTGCGTGAGACTCTGTGGTCTTTGCAAGCACCAGCAAACCGGATGTATCCTTGTCCAGGCGATGCACTATACCCGGCCTGAGTGTCTGGCCCGGCATGGCTGACAGGCCTGTATGAAACAGCAGCGCATTCGCCACCGTGCCCGACGTGTTACCGGCACCCGGGTGTACAACCATACCGGCAGGCTTGTTTATGACCATGATGTGGTCATCCTCGTAGATCACGTCCAGGGGTATGTCCTGGGGCTGGATTTCCATGGGCTCGGATTCGGCAATGTGGTACTCGACACGGTCGCCTTGCCGAACCACATATGAAGGCTTGACCTTGTTACCGTTAACCGTAATATGACCTGACCGAATCAGGGTCTGGAGCCTGGAACGGGAAAAATCTGGAAACCTTGCGGACAGGACCTGGTCCAGGCGTTGCTTATTATGTGCCTCTGCAATGACAATCGAACCATCCACAAAAGGGTTCTACCTGTATTCGTGCGCAAAAGTCAAGATTGATGGACTCGTAAAAAGTCTGATTTTGTCCATTTTTGTTTCTCTAACCATTTGATTTTATTAGATATGGGTTTGCATGTTTTACGAATCCGTCAAGATTGTTATCATGTGCCTCGAGTATCAAATTGGTGAGAATGACGAAGCAGGTGGGCCGCTTGCGTTGCCTGACTCCCGAATTTAGTCAGGTAATTTGGGCAACCCGAATTACCTGTCAAATTTGAGGACAAAAGGTGATGCACACGTGGCTCCTATACAGGAAGGGGTTTTTTGTCCTTGACAAAAGAGGTGTTCTGACATACCTATCTGCATCGTGGAAGGGACGACAGATACTCACAAATTCGATGTTCTGGTGATAGGAACCGGTGCTGGCGGGGCAACTGCAGCGGCACTGGCCGCCTCCTATGGAATGAGAACCCTGGTTCTGGAAAAAAACGCCATGGTCGGCGGCAGCCTGGCACACTATAACAAGCGCGGAATCAGGTTCGACATGGGCAGTCACCTGTTTTCCAGGGGCCGTAAGGGTCCAATAGGCCAATTGTTGCGACGCCTGAACATCAACGACGTTCAGTTTGTGACCCTGCCCGTGCCTGCTGCATCACGCGGAATCCTCGATATCAGGTTGCCTTCTACCAGGTACGGCCTGCCCGTTTTTTTTATGGATGCAATGCGCCGGCTGAATGTTCCATCATCCGAGATACTTGGCATTTCCCGTATGTTTTTCAGTGGTCTCATGTCAGGTTCCAGGCCCAGTGATTCCGTTGACAGGACCTCATTGCATGAATTTATCCTGTCCTACACGGATTATGCACCAATCTACTACATGTTCAGTTTCCTGATGGGGATCTACTTTGTCCTACCGCCCTGGGAGGCCTCTGCAGGGGAGTCCATCTATAGTTTCAGCCGGCAGTTTCGCAATTACTCCCTGTCCTATACCAGGGGGGGCGCGGACCGCTTTATCACGGCATTGCTGGATTTTGCGCGTGCAAAGGGCGTGCAGGTCCTGACCAGGACGCCCGTTACGGGACTCGACCGGAAAAACGGCACCTGGCTCGTTCATACCCGGGATGGGCGTGAATTCAGGACCAGAACAGTGATCAGCACCACGGGACTGAAGGACACCCTGGACATGGTAGGTCAGCAGCATTTCCCCAAGGATTGGGTATCAATGGTTCGCAATTTGAAGGGTTCCTTGAATGCATACCAGGTAAAGGCCGTGTTGAAACGTCCCCTGGTTGAGGAAGGTTGCATTATTGGCGGTGTTTCCTTGAAGGGCATCCAGGTTGGCGACTTGACCATGGACCTGCTGAACCAGACCACCCGGGATGTGATCGATGGCCGGGTCCCGGACCCGATGGCCCTGTACGCACCGGTACCAACCAATTTTGACCCTGCCCTGGCACCTGATGGGAAACAGGTGATCCTGGCAACGATTTATGGTCCTACCAGGCCGGATCCTGCAAGTCCCAGCCAGGAGTGGGAAAAGGCCAGCCTGGACGCGTTGAACTCGGTCATTCCGGGATTCTATGACAACCTTGAATTCTATGATTTTGTGGACATCCAGACCATGGGCAGGTGGATGGGCAAACAAGGGGCACCTGCCATATCCACAGGCCAGACTACCGGCCAGGTGGGACGTGACAGGCCGTCATCAAGGACCCCTCTACCGGGTTTGTACGTCAGCGGTGATTCAGCAGGTGGGCGTGGAATTGGCGTGGAATTGGCTGTTGACAGTTCGGTTAAATGTGTGGATATGGTCAAGTCGGACCTGGAACGCAGAAGGATTTAACCCATCTTCCCTGGAAAATGGGCTTAAATCGGGTATTTTTGGAGTGCGCGTTCTGTAAGTTATTGAAAAATAAGAGGGTGAGGTTTGAAAACGCGATGTAGTCCCCCATGCCAAAAATTGTCACTTGACAACCTTTGATGACCATGCTACTATCCAACCGCTTTGAGACCTTTGCTGATAGGAGTAAAGATGTTTGTAAAGGAAATCAAGAAACGCAACAAAAAGGACGGAAAAGAGTTTTTCGTACATAGATTGGTAGTGTCCGAAAGGACGCCGCAAGGCCCCAGGCACAGGGTGATTTTACAGTTGGGTCACCTGGACCTGCCAAAGTCGCAGTGGAAGGCGCTTGCGGACCGGATAGAGGCCATAGTCCAGGGCAAGACCACGGATGGGACGACAGGTGAGTTGTTCGAGTCAGTCCTTGACCCGAAGGTGGAAGCGCTTGCAGTGCATTATGCCAACCTTTTGATAGAAAAGAGGATTATGGAAGGAGGGCAGGCATTTGAGCCGGCCCGGGAAAAGGGTAATGAGGATGTAAAAACAGGGGAAGAAAGGGGTGAAACCAAGGAAACAGGCCGCAGTCTGGAAGTGGTGGATGTGGACAGCATCCAGACATCGAATGTCAGGCAGGTTGGGGCGGAGACGATAAGTCTGCATGGGTTTAACCAGTTGAAATTGAAAGATATTTTGAAGGATGCCGGTTTTAATGAAAAGGAAGTGACCCTGGCGACGTTGGCAATAATAGGCCGCATGGTACACCCTGGGAGTGACCTTAGCACGGTAGGGTGGGCCAGAGAAATCAGTGCCTTGGATGAATTGCTTGGGACGAGTTTCAGGCACCTTGGCAAGAATGCGCTGTATGGCATAAGCGAGAAGTTGTACGAAAACAGGAAAGTGATTGACAAGGCCTTGAGGGAACGTGAGGGGCGGCTGTTTTCGTTGGACAGGAAGATCATCCTGTACGATTTGACCAACACGTTTT
>WGCQ01000142.1 GCA_015493765.1 Deltaproteobacteria bacterium | reverse complement strand
GCTGCTGCGCAGCCATTGACACCCTCCGACCGCGGAAGTTGTTTAACCCCTGGCCAAAAAGGGAAAAATGGAGGTTTCTATAGTAGTTTAAGAAAAACGCAAAAAATTATTACAGGGGGCTTGACAACCCTCTTCTATAAGAGGGTGTTGAAAAAGTGAATGTACATAGAATCAATAAGTAATAGAGAAATAAATTGAATGACAAATAAGGGGAAGAATGGTAAAATAGATTTGGCTTTGGAGGTATAAGATTTGAGAATGGAATCAAAAGGTTAAGCGATTCAGAAGGAAGGAAAGGTAATGGGACAGAAGGTAAAATACGTTCAGCCGGACCTGTTTGGAGGAAGGACACCAGGAGAGAAGAAGCGAGAGAAACATGTTGGATTTAAGAATCCTGACCCGGATGAAATAATGATAGGGACGAAGACATTGGGTGAGTATCTGAGGGCTATAGGATTGTTGTGGATAATAGAAATGCGAAGGGTGATGCAGGAAATAGATTGGAGTGAGTTTGAAACAAGATATGATTTGACAGGCCGTTCGCCGTATGCGCCGGTGATAATAATGAGTCTGATACTATACGGGACGATGATGGGGAGGTCGTCGCTAAGGCAATTGGAAGGATTGGCAAAGATAGACCTTGGAGCGATGTATTTGACAGGAGGGGAGGCACCGGATTATTCGCAGATAAGTCGTTTTATCCAGCGGCACAAGGACTTGATAACGGAAACATTTTTCATGGATTTGACAAAGAAGATACTGAAAGAGACGCATGCGAAACCAAAGATAGTGGCAGGTGATGGGACGATAGTGGAGGCAGCGGCGTCGAAGTTTCAGAAGATAAAGTTGGAGGTAGCGCGAGAGGAGGCCGAAGAAGCGAAAGCCAAGGCTGAAGCCAATCCTGAAGATGAGGAAATACAGAAACGCAACGAGCAAGCGCAGAAGGTATTAAAAGCGGCGGAAGTCCGGGCGAAGGAACGGCATTCATATGGTGGCAAACGTGAGCAAACGCTTGTGGCAAGGACGGAGCCGGAGGCGGCGGTATTGAAAACCAAGGATGGGCTGGTACGGCCGGCTTATGTTCCGTCGGTGGTGGTTGATTCAGAGCGTTTCATACTGGGTGCATATGTGCATCAGACGAGTGAAATAGCTGCTATAGAGCCGATGCTATATCAGGCTAAGGCAGTAAGCGACGCAGAGGTAGAATCCTTGTTATTGGATAAGGGATACGGTGTTGGCCCGGTTGTGCAGGATGGTTTGAAGCAAGGCGTAAAGGTGCTTGCACCATTAAAAAGTCCGCCCAGACACAAGGATGGCCGATTTTCTAAAGAAGACTTTAAGTATGACAAGACACGAGACGTGTACGTTTGTCCCTGGGGTAAGATATTGAGCCGACGAGGCAAAGGCCAAGACAGACGCAGAGGCGCGAAGTATATTATTTACTCTGCCCAACGCCAGGATTGCGCTGTGTGCCCCTTGCGTTCGCAATGTACAAAGGCAAAAGACTTCAGGCCGAGACGAATATATCGTTACAGTACTGACCAGTACCTGGAAGCACTTCGATGTTACATGAAGAATGATGAGGAAAAGACACTGATTTCCAAAAGAAAGAGTATGGTTGAGCCTGTATTTTCACATCTGAAAGGGGTACAAGGATTGAAACGTTTCAAGCGATTCGGCCTTGAGAATGTAAGAGTGGAATTTGCCATACATGCCTGTGCCTATAACCTGCGTAGATACACCCGGTACCTTGGAGCGGCCGAAGTTTATGGTCAAGGGCCTGGTCCCATAACACCTTCTAATAGAAAAACATTCTGTTTTATTGCACTTTATAACCTGTTTTATGCATCCAACAAGTTTTCTGAGCACTTTTATCCACTGGTTGGCTAAAATTTCATTTGTAATCAATTTTTGTTGCTAAATCAGATTCTACAAATATCGTGCAAAAACCATCAAATCAACACCCTCGGCCTCGCCTGCTTGTTTCGCGGGCGTCTCGCCCGCCTTTTCCGTGGCCGTTGACCGTTGGCCGTGACCGTGGCCGTGGCCGTGACCGTGGCCGTGGAGAACTGGTGGCCACGAGGCTGTTGAATTGATATGTTTGTCATTGATTTGTAGGGGCAGACCTGTGTGTCTGCCCTTGAATTGCCCGACTCCCGAATTTAGTTCGGTAATTTTGGGTTGATCTGAGATCCTTGAAAAAATCGGATAAAAGTAGTATCCATGCCTTGGGTGGTATGACGAAACAATACGACATACTGGTGGTTGGCGGTGGACACGCCGGGGTTGAGGCGGCCATGGCCGCGGCGCGCATGGGCATGGACACGGCCCTGGTGACCCTGCCTGGACCTGGCCTGGGGTCCATGCCGTGTAACCCGTCGATCGGCGGGATCGGCAAGACCCACCTGGTAAAGGAGGTCGATGCCCTGGGCGGCGTGATCGCCCGGGTGGCGGACATGGCCGCGATCCAGTACCGGGTGTTGAACCAGAGCAAGGGGCCGGCCGTACGTGCACTTAGGGCACAGTGCGACCGGGCGCTGTACCCTGCCAGGATGCACGACGTGGTAACCAGCCACAACGGCCTGCACCTGGTTTACGACGAAGTTGTTGCAATCATCACGCAGGACGGCCGGGTTGCGGGCGTACGCCTGCGCGAACAAGGCGAGGTCGTGGTGCCGCGGGTGATCGTGACCGCGGGCACGTTCATGCAGGGCAAACTGCACATCGGGACCCGCCAGATCCTGGGTGGCAGGATCGATATGCCCCGCTCCGAGGGGCTGTCCGGCAGCCTGGCCGCGTCAGGATTGAAGGTGCTGCGTTTCAAGACCGGAACCCCGCCCAGGTTGCTGGCATCCAGTATCGATTATGCCCGCATGGAGGAGCAGCCCAATGACCCGGACGCAGGTCATTTTTCCCTGTTCGGCCCTGGTTCCGACCTGCCCAAACGGAGCTGTCACATCACCTACACGAACCAGGCCGCACACAAGGTGATCCTGGATGACTGGCGGTCGCTACCGCTGTTCTCGGGACAGATTCAAGGCCGTGGACCCAGGTACTGTCCATCGATCGAGGACAAGGTCGTGCGCTTCAGGCACAAGGACCGGCACCAGGTGTTCATTGAACCCGAGGGCATTGATTCGCCGATCGTGTATCCCAACGGCCTCGCCACCAGCATCCCCGAGGAATTGCAGGAACGAATGGTCCATGCGATTCGGGGGCTGGAGGATGCCGTGATCACGCGCTGGGGTTATGCAGTGGAATACGACTACGTGGACCCGACCGAGTTGGGACACGATTTGCAGTCCCGCAAGGTGCCCGGGCTCTACCTGGCAGGACAGGTGATCGGCACCACGGGCTACGAGGAGGCCGCGGCACTGGGGCTCATGGCAGGAATCAACGCTGCACTTGCCGCACAGGGACGCGCACCCTTCGTGCTGGGTCGTGACCAGGCATACATCGGGATCCTGGTGGATGACCTCGTTACCCGGGGGGTGACCGAACCCTACCGGATGTTTACGTCCCGGGCGGAATTCCGGCTGCACCTGCGTACGGACAATGCGTACGAACGACTCAGCCGGGCCGGTTATTCCGTGGGCTCCCTGGATACGCAGTCGTTTTTGCAGGTTCAGTCCCGCACCAGGCGGATCAATACCGTGGTCACCGCGCTTGAAAATACGCGTGTAAAACCGGACCAGGAAACCAATGAAAATTTAAAGCGCCACGGCCAGCCCGCCTTGCGCAACGTAACCACGATGAAGGAATTGCTGAAACGCAGGGATTTTGACCCTGATTTATTATTCGACGTGTTTGGATTCGACGGACTGAAAAGACTTTGCAAGGAGGAGGCACAAACACTGCTGATACGGGTGCGCTACGAGGGGTATTTGCTGCGTCAGCAGCGTGAGATCGAACGGTTTCGCCGCCTGGAAGCGGTCAGGATACCCAGCGGCATCGATTACTTCCGGATCCCGGGCCTCTCCACGGAGGTCAGGGAAAAATTGATGTCCCGCAGGCCCGCCACCCTGGGCCAGGCAAGCCGCATGGAGGGCATTACGCCTGCTGCTGTAGCCGCGTTGTTCGTATTCCTGAAAAACCCGTCCAAAAGCACTGGACAAGTGCAAAATAATTGTTAGATTGTGCCTGACGGAGGTCGGTTCCTGTAATGATCAAAAGCCAAAACGGCCAGACATTCGTTTCGAGCGATGCCATAAGCAAGCAGTTTCGCTTCAAGGTCATGGGCAAGTGGCTGCTGCTGGGGATCATCGTTGGCGTGGCCACAGGCCTTACCGGGGTGGTGTTTCAACTGCTACTCGAATTGTTATCCCATTTCCTGGTCCAACACATGATGGGGCTCAACCCGGGTCATGCAGGTGGTGATACGGAGCACTTCCATTTCGCAATGGGGACGTTTTCATGGATTGCCGTGTTGGCATTACCTACCCTGGGTGGCCTGGTCAGCGGTTTTTTCATATTCAAGTATGCACCGGAGGCCAAGGGTGATGGTACGGATGCTGCGGTCCAGGCCTATCACAAGAATCGAGGCTTTATTCGCCCACTGGTCCCAATACTCAAGATGTTTACCGCCATCATCACCATAGGAAGCGGTGGTTCAGGTGGTCGTGAAGGACCGATTTCCCAAATCGGGGCTGGTGTCGGTAGTTTCCTGGCAGTACGGCTGGGGCTTAGTACGGCCACCAGGCGCAGGCTCCTGGCCGCAGGGCTCGGGGCAGGCATATCCTGCATGTTCAGGGTGCCCCTGGCAGGCGGAATTTTTGCCGCAGAGGTCCTGTATTCTGGACCGGATATAGACAGCGAGATCATCCTTCCGGCAATAGTGGCGTCGATCGTGGCATATTCTGTCTATGCGATCCCCTTTGGATGGGGACACATGTTTATTGAACCCACCACCATCGTGTTCAGCAACCCATTGGAATTATTACCATATTTTATCCTGGCCCTGGTTGTGTCCGTGGTGGCCCTGATTTTTGTAAAAACCTTTTACGGTATCAGCAATTTCTTTGGAAAACTGAATATCCCCAACATGTTGAAGCCTGCTATCGGCGGGCTGGCCACGGGTGCACTGGCCCTGGGTTTTCTATTTGTGACCAGGGACAGTCATCACGCCGCCGGTATCCTGGGTACTGGTTACGGTGCATTACAGGATATTTTTACGAATCCCAGCAGCCTTACGATACTGGTACTGTTTGCCGTTGGTATTGGTAAACTGCTGGCAACAGCCCTGACCATAGGCAGCGGTGGCAGCGCAGGCGTATTCGGCCCTTCCATGGTGATCGGCGGCACCACCGGCTATGCCATGGGCCTGCTGATGCACCATATCGCCCCCGGCCTGGTCCCACAACCCCAGGCGTATGCGATCGTGGGCATGGCAGGATTCTTTTCCGCTGCTGCAAACACGCCCCTGTCCACCATACTGTTCGTCAGCGAAATCACGGGTTCCTACGAATTGCTGTTGCCCACGATGTGGGTATCCGTGATCGCCTACCTGATAGGCCGTAACTGGAGCATCTATGACAGCCAGGTCCCCAGCCGTTTGCAGTCCCCGGCCCATTTCGGCGAATACGCCCAGGAATTCTTTCTGCGCACCAAGGTCAAGGACGTGATCAAGCACACGCGTAAGTTCGTAACGATCCCGTCCAACACGACACTCAAAGAGCTGTTCAAGATGACGGAACACACCAGGCAGCGCCTGTTCCCCGTGGTGGGCCACCGCAAGCAGTTGATCGGATGTTTTCGCGTTGACGACCTGACCCACGCTTTGCACCATAAAAAGCCCCAGACGCTGAGGGCCAGCGACCTGATACACGACAAGCCCATGCGGGTCAGGTACAGCGACTCCATTGATAAGGCGCACAGGATAATGGCCGCCAACCATGCCAACGAGGTGGTCGTGGTTTCGGACCAGGACCCCGGAAAGGTCGTGGGCATACTGACCAGCGCCGACATCCTGCTGGAATACACCAGGGTCTTTGCCCGTGAAAAACTGGAGAAGCAGGGTGATGGTACCGAAGAGGCCCGCGAACCAGTGGATATCGAATTGTGATGGCGTGCCGACCAATCCTGAATGAATCTTAATTGATGAACTCGTAATAAATCAAAATCGGCAAATCTATGTCTAATAAAATCAAATGGTTGCAGATGTCAGAATGACCAAAATCGGACTTTTTACGAATCCATCTTAATTGTCCGAAGTCAAGAAACGGTTGAATTATGTGATGAATATTTTTATACTCTTGACAAATAATAGTTTATGGTATTATAAAACGATTTACTCACAGGTTAACCGCAAGGTTGCCCGTATGTACACACTCTGCGTTCATAGGAGGAATAACGATGAAGGGTGATTTTTATTTTACTTCAGAGTCCGTCACAGAGGGACATCCGGACAAGGTTGCTGACTGGATATCGGACTCCGTATTGGATGCCGCAATAAACGGTGACCCCAACTCCCACGTGGCTTGCGAGACCATGGTCACCACAGGCATGGTAATGGTTGCCGGCGAAATCACGACCAAGACCGTGTTGGACGTACCGTCCATCGTACGGGAGGCCGTCAAGGAAATAGGTTACAACGACCCGGAAACCGGTTTCGCGGCCGACACCTGTGCCGTGGTTACCTCTCTGGACAAACAGTCACCGGATATAGCCATGGGTGTAAATCGGAACTCACCCGAGACCCAGGGGGCTGGCGACCAGGGCATGATGTTCGGATTTGCAACGGACGAAACCGAGCAGTTCATGCCCATGCCCATTGTGCTGGCACACAAGCTCACCCAGCGGCTGTCCGAGGTCCGCAGGCAGAACATCCTGGATTTCCTGCGTCCTGACGGCAAGTCGCAGGTCACTATCCAGTACAAGGACAACAGGCCTGCCAGGGTTGAGGCTGTGGTTGTGTCGTCCATGCACAAGGACCTGCCCATCGAACAGATCAGGGAGGGGATATTCGAACACGTGATCAAGCCTGTGGTCCCCCAGGACCTGGTGGATAAGGACACGAAGATCCACATCAATCCCACCGGGAAATTCGTGGTGGGAGGCCCTGTTGCCGATACCGGGCTGACAGGCCGCAAGATCATCGTGGATACGTACGGTGGCTGGGGCAGGCACGGTGGCGGTGCCTTCTCGGGCAAGGACCCCAGCAAGGTGGACCGTTCCGCTGCATATTTCGCCAGGTACGTGGCCAAAAACATCGTGGCCGCTGGTCTGGCCAGCCGTTGCGAGGTGCAGCTGGCGTATGCAATAGGCGTACCCGAACCCACCGGCGTGCTGGTGGATACCCAGGGCACCGGCAAGATCCCGGACGAGAAACTGCATGACATCGTGATGAAGGTCTTTGACTTCAGGCCCGGCATGTTGATCCGGGAACTCGACCTGCTGAGGCCGATCTATCACAAGACCGCTGCCTTCGGGCATTTCGGGCGCGACCTGCCTGAATTCACGTGGGAACACACGGACAAGGTCGAGGAACTGAAGGCCCTTGCCGGGGTTTGATGGCTTTAGCCCGGATGCTATCGTAGCAAAGACTCAGAACCACACAAGGTCCTTCCAGGTGCGTCGCCATTAATCAACGTCATGGGACGGCATACCCAAAATCTATCGAATCCACACCCCTGGCCTGTCGCTTGTGACACTTGAAACCGTTTCGTCACACTTAAACGGCCACGGTAACCGAGTTACGCAGGCCTGTTTATCCTGAAACACGGCCCGTCAACAGGGCGAACAGCAGCACCAGGATTGCGGCCGGCGCAACGAAACGGACCAGGAAATCCCACACGCTGTACAGCCACACTGGAAACTCGAAGACCTCCTCGTGTTTTTCCCGGGCCGTCAGTACCCAGCCCACGAAGATCGCGATCAGTATCCCGCCCAGGGGCAGGGCGATGTTTGCGCTGAAGAAATCCACGAGTCCGAAGAAGGTCAGGTGAAAAATCCGTGCATTGGCCAGCAGGTTGAAGGACAGCGCACTGGGCACGCCCAGCAGGAAGATCGCAGCGCCCGCAATCAGGACCGCCCTTTTGCGGGACATGTCATGTTCGTCGATCAGGTACGCGGCAGCCACCTCCATCAGGGAAACCGTGGATGTGAGGGCTGCAAACGCGACCAGGGAGTAAAACAGGATGCTCAGGAAACGGCCGCCCGGCATGTGCAAAAATATCCCGGGCACGGCAGTGAACAGGTTGCCGATCCCCGAGCCGTGCATGGTGAGCCCGAACGTGAATATGCTGCCAAAGATCACGAATGCCGCGGCCAAGGCCACCAGGGTGTCCAGGCTGACAATGGCAAGGGAGGCCTTGGATATCTTTGCGTCCTTTGGCAGGTAACTGCCGTAGGTCAACAGCGCGCCCATGCCCAGGGACAGCGAAAAAAAGGCCTGGCCCACGGCCCACAGCACCGTGTTGAACGTAACCCGGGAAAAGTCAGGATAGAACAAGAAACGCATGGCCCGCACCCCGCCGTCCAGCGTAAACACCCTGCCAACCAGGGTAAACAGCATCAGCAGCAACAGCGGCATCAACACCTTGTTCCAGCGCTCGATGCCCCCGGATACGCCGCCTATGACCACCAGCATGGTCAGCAGCATGAACAGGAAAAAATATCCGACCTGCTTCACGGGATTTTTCAGAAATCGCTCGAACAGGGATGCCGGGTATATCTCCATTTTTTTCTCGATTATTGCATGTTTTAGTGCCCTTTGCGTACGAAAACGGGTCTTGAATGCCAAAAAAAACTCTTTTTTTGCTTGTTTTAACAGGTTTGCGTATTTTTTATCGGTTTTGACCCTCGCCCACGCGGCCTGCACCGCAGAAGCGTCGGCCGTATCCCGGATCAGGCCGTGTTCCTTTAAAAACAGGGCGCCGGCAGGTGCAACGGACAGTTCGCTGAAGACCCTGTCCCGAACGGCCTGGTCGCTGACGTGCGCATCGTAGTCCGCATACTCCCAGGTCACGGATTTTGCAATGTACTCGATCGTCCAGCCCGCCACCACCGCATAATACGAGAGGATCAAAAACCCCGTGATCACGCCCAAAAGCCCTGCGTACTTCCATGCAGTGCCCGGTCTGAGTGCACGAAACGACCCCACCGGGTTCAGCCTGCCCCTGCGGCCGATCATGACCTCCGCGATCATCACGGGCAGCCCCAGCAGCAACACGGCCATCAGGTAAATAATGACGAATCCGCCTGCACCGTGGCCGTGTTCGCCGCCCCCGAACTTATACGTCAGGTACGGGAACTTCCACAGGTTGCCCAGTCCAACCGCACTGCCAGCCGCGGCCAGGATAAAGCCCAACTTGCTGCGCCATGCACCCCTGTCCTGTTTCATCGTTGCCTCGCAGCCTCGTCCATGCGTGCAAAATAATCGTCCGCATCCTTTTTCACCCTGCCCCCCAGGTAGATGATCACGAACAAATTGGGGATCGCCATCAGGCCCAGGGCCGCATCACCGAAACTCCACACGAGTTCCAGGGAAAATATCGCACCCAGGAAGTGCACGATGGTGAACAGCGCCTTGTACGGCAAAACCGCGCGCTCCCCCAGCAGGTATTTCACGGCGCGGTCCCCGTAGTAGGACCAGGAAATGGCCGTTGATAGGGCGAACAGGAACACGGCTATGGTAACCAGGTAATTGCCCCAAGGTATAATGGGTTTCAAACCCTTTCTAAATGCCATTGCGGTCAGGGGCGAGCCGTTTAAGGCCATGCGACCGGCTATCCAGCAGCGGCTGCCCGGAATTTTGTGTCCAGAGGCATCGAATATGCGCACCGTGTCCCCGTGGACCGTTAGGCGCCCGGTGAGGGGCCTGTTGTCCACCAGCAACGATACATCGTCTATCACCGCGTCGTTGCGCACCAGCCTGGCACCTTGCAGGTGTCCGTTTTGTACGGTTGCTGTCCCGTCCAGGCGGTCAGCGGGCAGGATTCGGCCATTGACACGGACACCGGCATTGGCCTTCAGCACGGTGATGCCATTTTTGGCAGTAAAATTCACCCTGTCCGGGTATTTTTTGTTCCACGTGCCGGTCACCACGATGATCAGGCCGGTCATGAAGCAGATCACCACCGTGTCCACCAGGGGCCCCATCATGGCCACAGCACCCTCGCGCACCGGTTCCTCGGTCTTTGCCGCTGCATGTGCGATCGGCGCACTGCCCTGGCCCGCCTCGTTCGAGAATATGCCGCGTTTTACGCCCCAGGTAAGGGTGTGGATGAACGCAGAGCCCGCAAACCCGCCGATCATGCCCGGCGGGGTGAATGCATACTTTACGATCTGTTCCAGGGCCGCGGGCAAGGCCTGGATGTTCAAGGCCACGATCACCAGGCCCGCAAACACGTACAACCCGCCCATGAATGGCACGAGTTTGCTGGCCACCTTGCCGATCCGCTTGATCCCTCCCAGGATCACCATGCCCACCAGGGTCGCGGAAACCAGCCCGGAGATCCAGTTCGGTATGCCGAAGTCCGCCCTGAAACTGTCGGCCATGGTAAAGGCCTGGATCGCATTGCCGGACCCGAACGATGATATGGCGGCCGCGGTTGCAAAGGTCACGGCCAGCCACTTCCAGCGGGGGCCCAGGCCCTTTTCGATGTAGTACATGGGCCCGCCTGACACGGAGCCGTCCGGGTGAACCACGCGGTATTTTTGTGCCAGTGTACACTCGGTGAACTTCGAGGCCATACCGATAAACCCGGTTATCCACAGCCAGAAAACCGCGCCCGGTCCGCCGTAGTGGATGGCAGTGGCCACGCCCGCAATGTTGCCGATGCCCACCGTGGCAGACAGGGCGGATGACAGGGCCTGGAAGTGGCTGACATCACCCGTGTCACCGGGGTTATCGAAATGACCCATGATCACACGCATGCTGTGCCCCAGTCGCCGGAACTGGACGAAGCCCAGGCGCACCGTCAAATACAGGCCCGTAAACAGCAGCAGCACCACCATAAACGGCAATACACTCGGTGTATTCCATATCAGTTTGCTCAGGCCGTTTATAAATGTCTGCAAGGCTTCCATCAGTTCCCCTGATTCTTGCACAAGCCGCATAAACGGTCAAGTTCTGCCGAGGCCCCCAAAATCCACCCCACAACCCTATTCTATATTACGAGTCCACCATACTTTGATAAACAACGTGTTCTAAAAATAACCTGGAAGATTCCTCGTTGGCCAAAAAGTTCTTGACGCCTTTTATTGTTAATGGTAGTTTCTAATCACCTTGATCTGGGGATGGAACCATGGTTAAACTTCGAACCTATGTGTTGTTGGACAGCTTGCAACCGCAATTCGCATCGTTTATCGGCAAAACCGCACTGGGATTCCTGCCCATACCTGAGATGGCGTCCTTGTTCGTGGAAATCGCACCGGGCATTGCGATCAACCGCGTCACGGATGTGGCACTGAAGGCCACGACCGTGGTGCCTGCCGTGCAGGTGGTGGAAAGGGCATACGGCCTGCTGGAGATACACGACTGGGACAAGGGCGAGGTGATCAACGCCGGCCATGCGATCCTGGACTCCCTGGGGCTCCGGGAAAACCAGCGCATGAAGCCCAAAATCGTGTCCAGCCAGACGATCAGGGCGATCGAACCGTACCAGGCCCAGATCATCAACCGCAACTCCAAGGGCATGATGATCCTGCCCGGCCAGAGCCTGTACATACTGGAAACGGAGCCTGCGGGTTACGTGTCCTATGCGGCGAACGAGGCGTTGAAGGCAGCGGACATATTCCTGGTCCAGGTCAGGCCGTACGGTGCGTTCGGCCGGTTGTGGCTCAGCGGAACGGAATCTGAGATTGACTCGGCATCGCAGGCTGCGCTGAATGCGCTGTCCCTGCTGGATGGTGTCGAGGGATAATATTGGCATTTTTAACCTCGCATGGAGGAAGGTAATGGCAGATGCATTGGGAATGATTGAAACCAAGGGTTTTGTCGGCATGGTAGAGGCCTCGGACGCAATGGTCAAGGCGGCCAAGGTCGAACTGGTGCAGTACGAAAAGATCGGCGGCGGTTATGTCACCGCGATCGTCAGGGGTGACGTGGCAGCGGTCAAGGCCGCGACAGAGGCAGGTGCCAGGCAGGCCGAGCGGGTCGGCGAACTGGTCAGCGTGCACGTGATCCCCAGGCCGCATCCGAATATCGATGAGGTGCTCCCCTTGGGCAGGCAGCCCCAGAACAAGAAAAAGGGCTGATTGCCTTCGCACAGGGAGGTAGGCGATGTTAATAGGTAAGGTGGTGGGCACGGTTGTGTCCACGCGCAAGGAGGACAGGCTCGAGGGCTTGCGCTTCATGGTGATCCGCGAGGTCGGGCCCGAGGGCAAACTTACGGGCAAGGGCGTGGTGGCCGCCGATGCGGTGGGTGCCGGCGTGGGCGAGTTGGTGCTGTATGCAACGGGTTCGGCTGCCAGGCAGACCGTTTTTACCAAGGACAGGCCAGTGGATGCCGTGATCATGGCGATCGTGGATGAGGTGGCGGTGGATGGCACCAAGACCTACGTAAAATTCGTGGACGATTAAAAGGGGTGAGCCTTGGATCTGGACGAACAAAGACTGCAAACGGTTGTTGAAAAGGTCCTGGAAAAACTGGCCCTGGACAAGCAGGTGGCAAAGGGCCCGGCAAAACCCCAGGCACCGGTGGTGGGTACTACCCGCTTTCCCATGGGCAAAAACGGGCTCTTTGATGATATTGACCGGGCGATCGAGGCCGCATTTGATGCACAGCAACGCCTGGCCAGGGCTGGCCTGGAGGTACGGGAACGAGCCATTGCCGCGATCAGGCGGATGGTGAACGAACACGCCGAGGCCTTTGCCATGCGTGCGGTTGAAGAAACGGGCATGGGCCGGGTGGCGGACAAGATCACCAAAAACAAGATTGCGGCAAATAACACGCCTGGCACCGAGATCCTGCGTCCCGTGGCCTTTTCCGGGGACAACGGCCTGACGATCACGGAAAGGGCGCCCTGGGGCGTCATTGCGTCGATTACACCCACTACCAATGCCACGGAAACGATCGTGAACAACGGGATTGGTATGTTCGCCGCGGGTAATGCAGTGGTGTTCAACCTGCACCCCAGGGCAAAACGCGTGGGGGCGTACGCGATCAGCCTGATCAACCAGGCGATCGTGGAGGCCGGTGGGCCTGACAACTGCCTGTGCGCCCTGGTGGACCCCACGATCGACTCGGCACAGCGCCTGATGAAGCACCCGGGGATCAACCTGATCGTGGTTACCGGCGGGCCGGCCGTGGTCAAGACCGCGATGAACATGGGTAAAAAGTGCATTGCGGCAGGTCCCGGGAACCCGCCGGTGGTGGTGGACGAGACCGCGGACATCAAGAAGGCGGCCAGGCACATCATCAACGGTGCATCCCTGGACAACAACATTGTGTGCATCGTGGAAAAGGTGATCATCGCGGTGGATGCGATAGCGGACGAACTGAAGCGGGAACTGGTGCGCCAGGGTGCGTATCCCATTCGGGAAAACCTGGTGCCGCGCGTGGTAAAACAGGTAATCAATGGCGACGACCCCAACAAGGACTGGGTGGGCAAGAATCCGAACGTGATCCTGCGCGAGCAGGGCGTTACCCTGTCGGACGACGTGCGGCTGGCCTTTGCCGAGGTCGAGGAGGACCACCCCCTGGTGCAGGTCGAACAATTGATGCCGATTTTACCTTTCGTGCGGGCCCGCGACTGGGAAGAGGCCATAAACATGGCCGTGCGCGTGGAGCATGGCTTCCACCACACCGCAATCATGCACAGTCTGAACGTGGAACACATGCACCGGTTCGCAAGGGCTGCCAACACTTCGATATTCGTCAAAAACGGTCCGTCCTATGCTGGCCTGGGCCTGGGCGGGGCGGGTTACGGCAGTTGGACAATCGCCAGTCCCACGGGTGAAGGCCTTACGACTGCGATCAATTTTTCCAGGGAACGGCGCTGTACGCTCAAGGACTACTTCAGAATCGTATGAAATTACCTTCCCAGCCGGGTCAGGCCTTAGGAATGGTCGAGATCTCATCCATAGCCCGGGGGTACGTGGTGCTGGATGCCCTGGTCAAGCGGGCGGAATCCAGGGTTCTGATGGGGGCGGCCGTAACACCGGGCAAGTTTTTGATTGCATTCGACGGACCGGTGGGTGAGGTGGAGGAATCCGTGGCCGCTGCAACCGAGGCAGCGGACGCAATGGCGATAGACCACTTGTTTTTGCCCGGCCCCCACGAACAGGTAATTCCGGGTTTGTTCAACGTGTATCCCGATGCGGAAGTGGATGCCCTGGGCATTGCCGAATTCGGCACGGTATGCGCGGCGATTCGCGGGCTGGACCAGGCATTGAAAGAGGGCGAGGTGGACCTGGTCGCGATACGCCTGGCCTCATCGATCGACGGCAAGGGCTATTTTGCGATCACCGGCGAGTTGTTCTTTGTCGAGGCATCGATCGACCGGGCCGTTGAAACGGGCGGCAAGGGACACCTGATCAACCGGGAAATCATTGCCAGGCCTCACCCGGACTTTGTGAACTACCTGCTGAATGCACGCAACGACAACATGGTGCTGAAGGCGATCTGAGTTTTCAATCCTGCCTGATTCCGAGGCATCTTCGATACAGGTTATTTTTGGGGTTCTTCCGGATCCCGCCTGCGGCAGCATCAAAAAAGCCATCTACCATTGCTGAATTCTGGTTATTCAGAACTTTTGTTGTTGTAAACAATAACGTCGTGGCAGGATTGCGGCAGGGTGTAACTGTCACAAGGCATCCTGCCAACGTCAATCATGCAGGTATCATAGGAATCCGTGGTGTCAATGGCATGGTTGCAATCCAGGGTCTTCGTCATCTTGTCCTGGCAGGCGTATAACGTATCCATACCGCACAGGTCCACCCTCTGACAGAATGCTGCCATCAGGTCCTTGCACCTGGATTTTGGTGTTTCGTGTTCGGCATTGAATTTTATCGCATTGCTACAGGACTCCGGCAAGGTATCATCCAAATTTTTACAATCTACCATTTGGATATCAGACAGGCATTTCGTGTAGGAACCGGTAATCCCCTCAGCATTTTTACAATCCATGATGTCCAGTATATGATGTTGGCATTCCTGGTAACCCTGTTTATCACAGGATTCAACCTTCTGGCACCAGATGATGCCGAGATTATCACATTGTAGCTTGGGATCGGAGCCCTGGTTGTGGACATTACAGCCTGCAAAAACAAAGTAAATCGAAACAAAGGCCCCGATCAAGTGGTGAATTGCTGTTTTGAACCCTGTCCTGGGCTTTTGGGAATTTACCAAAGACATCATGGATAAGGGTACGATATTTTTTACAAGTGTCAAGTTGTCCTTTGTTGTCCGAGGCATCTTCGATGTGAGGTTATTTTTAGAACACGTTGTTTATCAAAGCATTACAAAACCAAGGATCAAAACCATCAATTCTGACAAAACACATGTACAGGGGATTAGGCCAAACATTTGGTACTCATAGCGACTCATTTACATGCATTTATAGCGCCTTTTGAATTGCAAGATTTTTTATTGATATGCGATGCATATCGGCTACTGGGTCCGACTGTGCCCCTGCCGTCTGATTCCTCGCCGGCCTCGAGGGTGTGTAAAGTCGTTATATTACAAACCACAAGATTTGTCTTGTAATATAACACCCTGAATTTACACAATATTCGTAGGTGCGGGTTCTAAACCAGCCCGATTTCAATATCACAAAAACGAAAACGCAAGATTTTCATGTGTGACCACGCATAACCTTGTGTACACGGCCAACGGCCAACGGTCACTGAATTCTGGTTTCGGGCCTCTGGCATCGGGATTCGGGCAGCAGCCTGCGGCTGCTTCGG